>JBAXOQ010000611.1:0-1507 GCA_037133175.1 Actinomycetes bacterium | reverse complement strand
ACCCAGGACTTCCACTCTATGAGCGATTCCTCACCGGCCTCCGCCAACGACAACATCAACTGCAGGTCGCCGGACCATTCCCGGATAGTGGCAAAACACAGCTTGCCACCGATCCGGTTGAGCATCAGCCGGCCCGCGATGCTGACCTCGTCCCCCGTCCTGGTATCCGGTCCGAGATCGGCATACTTCTTGCGAATGGCGCCGATCGTCGTGGTGGGAGTGAAAGAGGTTGCGTACGGGTCGATACCGTGATCACGCATCGCGGTCAGCTTCATCCGGCGAATGCGTTCCTGCTCTGGCATCCCAGCGATCAGACCAGCCTTGGCGTTCTCTGCTTCGGCCTCCCTGGCCGCCTCCGCCTCAGCATCTCGACGCGCCTCATACGCCGCCATCAACTCCACGGGCGAACCAGCACAGCCGGCCACCAACGGAGACCCCTTGGGGCCCTTGGCGCGACGGAACCAACTCCTGGGATTCGGTATCGCCACGAAACCCTCGACCACCGCCGAGGCCAGACCGACGCGCGGAATGTCGCCGGTGTTCTCAAACATCTGGAACCGGGGCACCCAGTCCGGGTCGTACTTCTGGTTCGACAGATACAGCGACTCCAACTGGAACCACCGTGAAGCAAACACCAAGAACTTGCGGGTCCCCCGGATAACCGGGCCTGCACCGATCTTGGCGCCTTCCTCGAACACGCCCCGCATGACCGCGAAGTTCAGCGACAGATGATCGACTCCGATCATCGGTCCCGCTGCCACCAGGTTGGCAACCATGAACTCGATGACCCCGTTCTCGGACGTCCGTGACCGACGCATCAGATCCAGCGAAAGCCCGTGCTCACCCCACGGTGAGAAGTTCAGCAGCGCCTGAAGTGTGCCGTCCCGATCAAAAGCCTCCACCAACACCGATGTGCCATCCAACGGGTCACCCATGCGGCCAAGCGCCATCGAGAACCCGCGCTCCGTGTCTGTGTCCCGCCACTCGTCAGCAGCAGCGATCGCGAGCGCCATGTCCGCCTCACTCAGATCGCAGTGCCGTCGAACCCGCGCGGTATAGCCGGAACGCTCGACCCGGTTGACCGCCTGTCGAACCGCCCGCATGTAGCGTCCGGTGAGCTGGAAGTCACGGAACGCCAAGATGGCCTCGTCGCCGAGTTCCATCGCGCCCATGCCGGCTCGGCCGTACGCCTCGGCCCCACGCTCGCTGGCGCCCATCACCGCCGGCGCCCAGGCGTGGAGGTGGGCATCCTCCAGCCAGTCCTCGATCGCCGCCGACCACGCCTCCGGATCACCAATCGGGTCGGCGCTGGCGACGCTGGTTCCCAATACCACCCGATAAGTCACTGCAGCCCTGCCCGACGGAGCCCACACCACTGACTTGTCGCGCCGGGTGGCGAAGTAGCCCAGCGAATCCTGTTCGCCGTATTCGTCAAGAAGCTCTCGAAGTCGAACCTCGTCTTCGCCAGTGATGGTGTGGTCATTCTGCCCCGGCCGGGACAGCACGA
>JBAXOQ010000610.1:0-1514 GCA_037133175.1 Actinomycetes bacterium | reverse complement strand
GGACTACCGTGAAGGCTCGGCCGGGACCATCTTCGGCAGGTTGAGACCCGACAAACAGCGCGCCTCGCATCCGGCACCAGGCCGCGATGTCCTGCTCTGCCGCGGGGTCATCTGCCAGCACAGTAATCGAAGTCCCCGCCGACAGCCCGGCAGCAGTTCTGCCAAGGGAGATCACCGGAACAGGACAGCGCTTGCCACGCTCGTCGATGGTCAGCATCGCCATCAGGGTGCACCGGCTTCAGCTCTTACCCGGGCGACGGCTTCCGGCAGGACCGCCAGGAACGCATCGACCGTGGCTGCCAGACAGCCGATCGGCAGGCTGATCCGGACGTTGCCGTGGGTCAGCGATCCGATGGCGGTGAGCACATGGCTCGGCAGTCCGGTGCGCGAGGCGCAGGCCGATCCGCTGCCCACCGCGAATCCGAGCCGGTCCAATTCCATTGCCAACCGTTCGCCGTCGACGTACAGGCACGAGAAGGTGACGAGGTACGGAAGGCGATTGTCGGCGTCGCCGAGGAGCTCGACATCGGGAACCGTCCGCCGAACCCGGTCCCTGATGCGTTGCACAAGCTCGGACAGGCGGGCGGACTCATGGATTCGATCCTGATAGACACCGTCCAAGGCGGCGGCCGTCTTCACCGCTGCCGCGACATCGTCGGGTTCCGGTGGTCGGGTGTGGTCGGCTTGCGGGCTGGGCAAGCGCCAACGCGCTCCGGCTTCGACGGCCAGGATTGCAGCACCCCGAGGGCCGGCGAAGCCCTGCGCGTCGGCGAACAGCGCAGACCAACCCGGGTCGATGTCGATCCACCCCAGGGCTCCGGTGCCGTCGATCGCAACCGGTATCTGCTCGGCTGCTGCTGTGCCCAGCAGGCTGGCCAGTGGTTGGCGGGTCCCCAGTTCGATGTTCGCGGCCTGAAACACCGCGATTCGCGTGTCTCCCACCGGGGTGATAGCCAGCGCCGCGCGGAATGCATCGTCACTGATTCTGCCGACTCGGTCGACCTCGATGATGTGAGTCCCGGCGGCGCCGCCAATGGTGTCAGCGACCTCGAGCACAGCGGATCGCTCTACTGCGGACGTGTAGACATGCACGGTCTGGCGCCGGTGGCCGCCGTTCGCGCCAGCAGCTAGACCCTCAACAGCCAGCATGGCCACGTCGTGTCCCGCTCGCAGGAAACCAACCGAGCTCGGGTCTGTCCCGATGACCTCGGCGACCGTCGCGCGTGCCGCCTCCAGTACCTGCCGCGCGGTTCGGCCTTCATGGTGCGGCATTGAAGGATCTGCCCACACCCGGTCCGAGAAACCCGCTGCGGCCGTCCTCGCGGCGGGGTGTAGTGGCTGGCCGGAAGCCGCATCCAAGTAACCGCGAGGCACACCGCGACTGTACTTGGTTGAATCGACAGTTGTTCGAATCGACCGCTGCGATGGATCCGCAGTTCCGTCCCGTGCGTCCAACCCGAGTCGTTAGACGGCCGAATTGCGTACCTGAGGAGGGAAGCATTTGTCGGGCGCAC
>JBAXOQ010000609.1:0-1538 GCA_037133175.1 Actinomycetes bacterium | reverse complement strand
CGGGCAACGTGGACGCCACCGCCAGCGGAGCGAACGGCCAGAACCTGCTGACGCTGACCTACGGGGATGCCGCCACCATCCGAATCGCGAACCTGGGGATGCGGCGCCGAAAGCCCGGCACCCCGGACGGGTTCTACGTCAACACCAGCAACGGCCGCTGGTTGTCCGAGGCAGCCGCCGCCCGCAACACCGGAACCCCAATGGCCGACCTTGACGACGAAGGCAAAGTCACGACCAAAGCACGGGTCATCCCGTTCGTGGAGGACACCCGCAACATCCTGGTCGCCCGCCTCGCCGAAGCAGCAGACGACATTGTGTCCACAACTCTGCGGTATGCCTTGGAACGCGGCATCGAAGCGGAGTTCCAGTTGGAAGACTCCGAGCTGAGCAGCCAAGCCCTGCCCGAAGAACACGGCCGCGGCCGATCCCTGTTCATGGAGGCCAACGAAGGCGGGGCCGGGGTCCTGCGTCGGCTGATCGACGAACCGGCAGCGATCGCCGCGGTGGCCCGCCGGGCACTGGAGATCACCCACTTCACCCCTGACGGTGAGGACACGTTGGCCGAGGCGACCGGGGACGCCCGGTGCGAGAAAGCCTGCTACGACTGCCTGCTGTCCTACAGCAACCAGTTCGACCATCCAATGATCGACCGCCACCACATCCGGGACCTGCTGCTGGCCCTGGCCGGGGGTAAGACCGAACGCACCGACGACGCCCCCGAGTCCGATCACCTGGCCGACTTGCGGGCCCGCTGTGACAGCACCCTGGAAACGGACTTTCTGGACTACCTGGCCAGCCACGACCACCGGCTGCCCACCAGCGCCCAAGAGGCCATCACAGACGCCATGGTCCGACCGGACTTCATCTACGACACCGGGGTGGGACCGGCCGCGGTGTTCCTCGATGGCCCGACCCACGACGACGATCATCAACACCTGCGTGACGCCCAGGCCCGCGCCCGGCTGGTCGATCTAGGCTGGTTCGTGATCGCGATCCGCTACGACGATGATTGGCCCACGCGAGTGGCGCAGTACCAGCAAGTCTTCGGCCAAGGACGGTAGTCAGCTCATGACCGCAACAGACATGACCGCCCCGGCGCTCGCCCTAGGTTCACTGGCCCGCGCCCGAGGCCGGGAATGGGTCGTACAACCGGGAAGCAACGCCGAGTTCCTGATCCTGCGCCCCCTCGGCGGCGCGGACGAGGACGTCACCGGGCTGTTCCCCGCCCTGGAAACGGTGGAACCTGCCAGCTTCCCACCACCGCAAGTGGACGACATGGGCGATCACGCTTCGGCCCGCATGTTGCGCGACGCCCTGCGCATCGGGTTCGGCATTGCGCCCGTCGATCGTGAAGCGCTGCTGGCGCAACTCCATGATATCGCGCCAGCCGTATTGCCCTTCGTCAAGCCGGTATGGACGACGCTGCGCGATGCCAAGGCCAAGCGCAGCCGTATCCTGTTCGAAGGCGCGCAAGGCGTGCTGCTCGATGTCGATCACGGCACCTATCCGTTCGTTACCTCATCTAACGTCGTCGCCGG
>JBAXOQ010000608.1:0-1548 GCA_037133175.1 Actinomycetes bacterium | reverse complement strand
CCGCGCTGACCAGGACCGCAGAGGCGCGCCCGTGCTGCGTGATGAACACTGGTTCGCCGGAAGCCGCCGCCCGTTTCAGAACGGCCGAAGCATCCTAACGCAGTTCGCTGATCGGGACGATGTTGGGGATTGCACCCATCAGAGGTACCTCCTTCGCTAGCGTTCATGGTACCACCGATGCACCCACGCCAGCGTCGCCGGCTCGTGAGGCCAACGTTCGGCATCAGCGCCGGCGCGCAGCGCCGTCCGCTGGATGCCGTTGTTAGGCCGAACCATGCTCAGTCTTTCCCAGAGCGTCCAGAGCGAGATGGATCAGACGCCGGTTGGTCCGGCCAAACGGGCCGGCCTCTGCGGAGTTCGGGTCGAGCGAGGCGACTCGTCGCAATGGGTCGATCGCCCGGGACTCCTTGAATTCGCCCAGCTGCCAGACGACGACTTCGTCGGTGTAGAGACCGGCCGGGTACTCCGACCGTGGCCGCACCTCGATCTGCCCGAGGAGGGCAAGCAAGTGTTGCCGAATGTCCTCGCTGTCAGGTGATGGCTGCCATATCTGCCGCTCTTCCCCAGTGAAGACCGGACCGATCGGGATGGAGTCGCGTTCCGGGCGACGGTGGGGGTGGTTGCCGCAGTACGTGTAGAACGGATTGGCGATCGGGAGGCTGCGAATTGTGCAGAAGGGCGGCTCGGGGTCTTCCGCGTGATCGTAGCCTGCCTCGCCCTTGTTTTTGGCGTTGAACCAGCACGTGCCACAACAATCAGAACCACCATTCGGCATCGAGACGACCTCCTTTCGGCCTAACGCTGTTGGGCATGACCCGCGCCCGATGCCTTCCATGGTAGCCGAGGACTAGCGAAGTCGGGTCGATGCCCTTTTTGGACATCAGCCGTCAGCTACGCAGGAATGCCGAATCACCCGCGACCCAGACTCCGAACAGTGGGATGCGCGACCCGGAGCCAAGGCGCTGTGGCACGCCCTCACGGGCCTCGACGCCGAACAGCGAGAGGAATGCTGCGTAGTCCTGCCAGCCGGTATTCTTCTGACTGAACGAGTGCACAAGCATGACGGCGGCTGCGGCCCGATACTGTTCGCCCGTGACCACCGCTGAAGCGGCACGATGGAGCAGTTGGTAGCGTAGAGCGTCGGGCGGAGAGCCCGCAAGACTGAGCGTGCGAAGCAGGAATTCCAAGCGCTCCCGCTTCCCCGGAGAGGCCTCCGCGAGCCAATCGCCGAGCACAGGACCAAACGACTCATCCACCTTGCCTTCGACCATCACGGCAACCGGACCCGCGAGCGAGCGCGCGAGGACGAAGATGTCGTTCTGGGAGGGACGGCCGCCAGTCGGCGGAAGCGGAACCCTGAACTCTGGAATCGCGAGGACCGGGGCGAGTCCAGCGAGCAGCGGGTCGTGACTCGAGCCTACGGCGCTGGCGACTTCAGGCGAGAAGCCGTCAGCAGCCTCCCACGAGTGCGCGAGTGTCCGGGCAGAATACCCGGTGCGCCAGTGCTTCACCGGGTCAGCGAGAAGGGCGCGCCAATCCTCCGGCCCG
>JBAXOQ010000607.1:0-1549 GCA_037133175.1 Actinomycetes bacterium | reverse complement strand
CAACAAGATCACGAACTCGTCCCCGCCGAAGCGGGCAACCAAGTCACCGGCCCGCACAACCTCCCTGATCCGGGTGCCGGCAGCGACCAGCAAGTCATCCCCGGCCGCATGCCCCAGGGTGTCGTTGACGTCCTTGAAATGGTCCAGGTCCATCATCAGGACCGCCGTCGCCCGGCCTGACCGACGCCCCGAATTCAACGCCCGGGAGATCTCATCCAGCAGCGTCACTCGGTTCGCCAGCCCCGTCAACGAGTCATGCGTCGCCAGCATGTGCAGCGCATCGCTGGCGACCTTGCGGTCGGTGATGTCCATCGCCACGCCAGCAAACCCGACGACGGCCCCGACCGCGTCGCGCACCGCTTCCCCCCGCGCGAGCATCCACCCGCGGGTGCCGTCGGGTCGGACCATCTCCAGCTCCATCTCCCAGGAAGCGCCCGCCTTCGGGGAGCGGGAGACGGCCGTGCTCAGGCGCTGCCAGCTCTGCGGGGTGAACAACCGTTCGAACTCGGTATAGCTCTGCATCGGACTCGCTGGGTCCAAGCCCAGCATCAGGTACATCTCATCCGACACCGTGCTGTGGTTCGTCGCCAGGTCCAACGTCCAACTGCCCACGTGGGCGATCCGTTGCGCCTGCTCCAACTGCGCCCGACTCTCCCGCAGTGCCGCTTCTGCGGCCTTGCGGTCCGTGATGTCGCGGGCAGTGGCGACGACCCCGGCGACGTCGCCGTGGGCGTCGCGGTAAATGGCGGCGTTGTAGAGCACGTCGGCGATGGTGCCGGAGGTGTGCCGGATCGCGAGCGGGTAGTCGGTGACCGAGCCCTCGGCGAAGGCTTGCTGGTAGCCGGCCCGCGCCCGTTCGGGTTCGGTGAAGTAGGTGGTGAAGTCGGAGCCGATCAGGGTCCCGCGTGTCAGGCCGGTCATGGTCTCGGTGGCCGCGTTGGCGTCGGTGATGACGCCGTCGACGCTGATCGTGACGAGCGGGTCGAGGCTGGCCTCAATCAGGCTCCGCGTGTACCCGGACACTTTCGCCAGTTCGTCCAGCGCGACTTCGGCCTCGTCGGCCATGCGTCGGGCACGGTTCGCGTCATAGACCTGCTTGAGGCTCAACAGGATGCTGTCGCGACAGCGTTCCAGCAGTGCTCGGACCTGCTGCGAGTACGGGTTCTCGTGCGAGTCAAGGATGCAAATGGTCCCGAACAACTCGCCCGTGGGCAAGGTCAGCGGAAGGCCGCAGTAGGAGACCATGCCCAGCTTGATGTCAGGGTTGTGGTCCCAATCCGGGTCCTTCAGAGCATTGGGCACCAGCAGCCTGCGCCGAGTGCTCATGACCGTCTCGCAATACAGACCCGTGTCCAGCGGTGCCCTCTCGCCCGGCTCGTAGACATTGCCCTTGCTGCGACTGGACACGAGTACTTCGATCTCCTGCTCATGAACCCGCATGATCAGGGACGCGGAAACACCGGCGATGTCCGCCAGCAGGTCCACCGTCATCTGCCAGTTCTCCAAGAAACTCGGCGGAACCTCAAGGTCGTCGAGGACGGGGTACTTG
>JBAXOQ010000606.1:0-1580 GCA_037133175.1 Actinomycetes bacterium | reverse complement strand
GAGTACCTCGGCGTCGACGTGGCCGGCCCGTACAAGGCCGACCACTACCGCTACTGATATGTAGTGCCTGTTTGTCAAGTGGTCGTGGTGAAGCGGGCTCCCGATGGATTCGGGAGCCCGCTTCGTCGTTGCCGGCTGGCGGGTGTGGCGTGTCAGCGTGTCGTGGTCGACGCGCGGTCAGACTGATATGCGCGGGTTGGTTACCGCAGGACGGACTGTTCGGCTGGAACGTGACCGCTGTCTAGTGTCGAGCGTCGCCGTTGCCGGCTGCTCATAGAAGCCCCGCGGATTCGTTCCTCGCGCTGCGACGCGCCATGCCCGCCGGCCGGACGTTGAGGGCGTCAGGTGTCCATGACGGCCAGGGACCAGCACCATCCGGCGAGTTCGCGGGCGATGGCGACGTTCGCGATGACGGGCCGCTTCCTGCGTTCGGTGAACGTGATCCAACGATGGTGCAGGCGGTGGTTGCCCTCGTGCCCGCGGGCGCGCGCGGCGGCGGGGGCGAGATCCCAGCGGGCCCGCATCACCTTGCCGGGGGTGCCGTAAGTCTTGCGGTGGTGCCAGGCGGCCTCGACCAGGAGCCGGCGGGCGTGGGTGTTGCCGGTCTTGGTGATCGACCCCTGCGACCGGGACTGCCCGGAGCTGGACTCGGTGGGGACCAGTCCGAGGTAGGCGCCGATCGTGTTGCCGGTGAACCGGTGCCAGTCACCGATCTCCGATGCCAGGGCGAACCCGGTCAGGGTGGAGATCCCGCGCAGGCAGCCCAGGCGGATCACGACGTCAGTGAAGACACTGTTCATCGCCATCTGCCCGATCGCGGCATCGAGGCGATCCCGCCGGTCAGTGGTCAGCAGCACCGCCTCGAACGCGGCGTCGAACGCCATCCGCGTGCCCGCCTGGTCGAAGGACTGCCGCCGCAACCAGAGCCCGTGCTCCCGGGTCCACGCATGGCCACCGGAATAGACGATGCCCTGGCGCAGCAGCAGCTTGCTCAGCCGGTGCCGAGCGCGCATCAGGTCACCGCGGCAGTCCTCACGGCAGCGCACCAGATCCCGAGCCGATTCCTGCTCCACGTCCGGGACGGTGACCTCGACGATCTCCCCGAGCTTCAGCAGCCGGGCCAGATGCCGGGCGTCCTTCGCGTCGGTCTTCACCCGATCACCGCAGGGCCGCTGCAACTTGCTCGGCGCCGCGACCAGACAGCGGGTGTTCCTGGCTCGCAGGAACCGGGCCAGGCCGTACCCCGTCGGCCCTGCCTCATACGTCACCGCCACCGGGCCCGGCAGGGACTGCAGCCACGCCCAGATGTCCTCATTCGCAGGGGTCAGGCGCCGCTCGAACAGCTCCCCGGTCTGGCCGTCGATCCCGCACGCAACCACCGACAAGGCGTGCACGTCCAGCCCGACACTCGTACGCTGATATTCCACTGGGGCCTCCTCACAACTGTGGCTCTACCGACAGGCTCAAGCCTGACGGCAACCCACGTCCACTTGCGAGTGAGGCCCCAGCCCTTACGTCATACCGTCTAGCAAGCTGAAGTGAAGGGCCGCTCCGGATTTCCGGAGCGGCCCTTCACTTTT
>JBAXOQ010000605.1:0-1588 GCA_037133175.1 Actinomycetes bacterium | reverse complement strand
GGGCCAGGAAGTCCGCGTGCGGCATCGACTGGGCCCGGGCCAGGGCCAGGCGTTCGGGCAGGGTGTCCAGCATCCGGCCGAGCTTGACCCGGCGCAGCAGGGCTGCCAGGTCGGCGTCGATGACCGGGGCCGGCGGCGGCGCGGTGCGCGGGCTCATCGGGTCACCTCGAACTCGGCGGCGTCGCGGGCGAAACGGGCCGGGCCGCCGACCACTTTGGCCACAGTCGGCGGCTCGTCGGTTTCGGTGGCGTTGGCCAACATGCGGGTGATCTTGGTGACATCGACGACGTCGAGTTCCAACGCCCGGGCGCAGGCGGCATTCACTGGTTCGGGCCCGTAGGAACGCACCAACCCCAGCAGCCGGTAGACCGCGCGCATCCGGGTCCACGGCAACGGCGAATCCAGCAGCCGGGCGGCGTAAACGCCCACCGCCGGTCCGGCACCGACGGCCTTGGCGGTCAGGGACGCCACGTCGCGCAGCGCGTAGTCCGCCCGCCCGACCGGATAATCTTCCGGGTCGGTGGACCGTTCCCCCGGCCCGACCCGCGGATGGGTCTTGACCAGCTGCCCGCGGGAGAACACTTTCACCAAGGCGCTGTCGGCGCGCACGTCGACGCGTTGGCCGACCAGCTCGGCCGGCACCGAATACAAGGCGCGGGCCACCTCGACATGCAGATCACGGGCCACCTTCGGCGTCGCGAAGACCGGCACGTCGTAACGGCCCACCGGGACCGCCAGCAACAAGGCCTGTTCCGCCTGCACGAACAGCTCCGCCGGGCGTTGCACGGTCGTGCCATGCACGCGCAGCCCAGCCGTCGTGGCGCACCACACCTGCACCCGGGCCTGGGCATCGGCCAGATCAACGAATGACTCCCCGGCGAAGAAGTTGCCGCGCACATACTGCACCGCCCGCTCGACCCCCGGTTTGTCCTTGGGTGAGCGCACCCGGGCCGGATCGGTGCCGAACCCGCGGGCCTGGGCGTAGTCCAACCAGCCCGCGGTGAATGTCGGGTTCAACGGATCAGCAGCAGCGATGATCGGGGACATGTTGTCCGGGACCAGCACCGCGAACACCCCACCGAAGAAACCCCATGCCGCCTCCGCCCCAGCGATCACCGCGGCCAGGGTCTGCGTGAACGACAACCACACGAACATGTGCCGCGAATACACCGCCGTGAAGATCAACGCATGTGCCACCCGCCGCCGGCCCGCGGCCGGATCAAAGACAAAACCCATCCGTGCGAAGTCGATCTGACATTCCACACCGGGCTGCCCGTCGACGACCCGCACCGTCACCGCGCCCTGACCGAAACCACACCGCTCGGTGGCGAACCGGTGCAACGTCCGATACGGAACCACCACCCCCAACCGGGTCAACTTGCCCTCGATATTGGTCAACTGCAGACCCTGCTCAACCCAACCGCGGATCTGCTCCTCCCGGGCCGACAACGCCTCCCAGGACCGCCCATGCCCGTCAGCCCGCACCGGGCGAACCGCGGCCAGCACCACCCCGATCAACTCATCAGACAGCTGACCGGCGCCACCCTCACGCACCAGCCCCGCCACCTGCGCCGCCTCCACATACCGG
>JBAXOQ010000604.1:0-1595 GCA_037133175.1 Actinomycetes bacterium | reverse complement strand
CGGGCTCAGGGTGGGTTGGGCGTCTACCGGTGTGTCGCTTCGGCTCGTCGATTGGCTGGCTGACGGTGTCGGCTGCGGGCCGTCCGTTCTGGTGATCGCCTGGCCTGCGGAACTGCAACCAGCGGTCCCACACATCGCGGCGGCGAACAGTGCGGCCGCGGCTGTCGCGCGGGTCCCCGGCCTGCGGCCGGGTCCAATCCCGAGCCGCGACCAGACCGTCATGGGTACTAATATCCCTGGCGGCCGTGAGGCAGCGCGAAGTAGGGCGGGCCAACTGCTATCTAGGCGAGCAAATCGCCAATTCGAACCCAGGTGCTGCGTTGGCTGATCCGTGTGCATGAAGATGGAAGCTATGGGTTCGATGTGGGCGATAACCGGCGGCGGCGTGGTGGTCGCGCTGGTGCTCGCCTGGGTGCTGGTCACCGGCGGCCTGATCTTCCTGTGGAAGCGCTTGGCGGTCACCCGTGTGTGGGCAGTGGCGGCCCGGCTGGCGGGAATAGTCGTGTCGAACCTGCTCGTCGTCGTGCTGGCGTTCGTGTTGCTGAACAACCAGTATGAGTTCTACACGTCGTGGTCCGAGCTACGGGATGACCTAACATCCGGCGGTTTCTTCGCAGCTGACGAGGCCAAAGCCGTGCCCGTGGATGAGGTGCTGAAAACCGGTGCTGATGCGGCTACCACGCTGGCTACCGGCCGCGTGATCAGCCCACTGCCGCCGGTCGTCGGAGTTCCCGAGGGCACTCGGGCGGGACGTGACCAGACCTACACGGTGGTGGGTAAACGCTCTCGAGTCACTACGAGCGTCTCGGTCGTGCTGCCGCCAGGATATCGCGACAATGCCGCGGTCTACCCGGTGCTCGTGGCAATCCATGGCTTGCCGGGGACGCCTGAGACGATGCTGCGTGAGTTGTCGATCGGCGAAGCGGTCGACGCGGAGGTCGCGGCTGGCAAGCTGGCCCAGCCGATACTCGTGGTTCCCAAGACCACCACGGCAACCTCGCGGGACAGCGAGTGCACGGACGTGCCGGGCACCAATATGGAGACGTTCTTGGCCGTCGATCTGCCGAACTGGGTGCAGAAGTCCTTCAGAGTCACCGCGGATCGCAGTGCGTGGGCGTCCATGGGGTTGTCCGAGGGCGGCTACTGCTCGGCCATGCTTGCAACTCTGCATCCCCAGCGTTTCGGTTCCGCCATGGCGTTCGGCGGGTACTTTCGGCCGATCTGGCCGGGCGGCGGCAATGGTCCCTACCCCCCGACTGATCTGCGATCGAAGCGTTACGACCTCGTGCGGATGGCGCAGCGTCGCCCACCTCCCTCCGCGATTTGGGCTCAGTCCCCGAAGACCGATGCGCTGTCATACGACTCGACCATGGAGTTCTTCAACGCGGTCAAGCCGCCGACCGCGATGGAGGCCGTGATCCTGGCGTACGGCGGACATCGGGCGTCGGTGTGGCGGCCTTTCGTGCCAGTGGCGTTGTCGTGGCTTGGCCAGGTCGCCCCCGGCTTCAGACCGTCCTCGCCACCGCCGCCAACGTTGCCGCGGTGGGCGCTGCTCGGTCCGCCTGCCCCAACCCCCGCTCCTGCTCCCGCCGCCG
>JBAXOQ010000603.1:0-1600 GCA_037133175.1 Actinomycetes bacterium | reverse complement strand
GGCGACCGGAGCCTGGGCGACCGGAGCCTGGGCGACCGGAGCCTGGGCGACCGGAACCTGCGGAACGACGCGCGCACTGGCACCAAGTCCTCGCTCCAGCCGTTCTACCCGAGCCGTAAGCGAATCCTCACCCGAGCTGCCGCCGGGCAGGATGACCCTGGCCATCAGCAACTCGAGCTGCAGCCGCGGTGCGGTCGCACCCTTGAGGTCCGACAGTCCTGCGCTGAGAGCCTCGGCGCATCGGGATAGCTCGCCCGGACCAAACAGGTCCGCCTCGACCAGCAACGCGGCGACGCGGTCAGGGGAACCATCAACCAAGCCAGCTTCGGCGGCATCGGGTACCTGCGAAACGATCAGCAAATCGCGAAACCGATCCAGCAGATCCGTGACGAATCGGCGCGGATCATGGCCGGCCTCGATCACGGTGTCGACGAGTTTGAACAGTTCAGCGCCTTGATAGGCGGCCAACGCAGCCACGAAGTCGTCGATCAGCGCGGAGTCGGTGACGCCCAGCTGCGTCGCTGCTTCCTCATAGGTCAAACCCTCTGGTCCGGCCCCCGCCAGCAGTTGACCCATGATTGACAGCGAGTCCCGCACGCTGCCGCCAGCAGCTTTCGCCACCAATGCCAAGGCAGCCGGGTCGGCCGCCAAACCTTCGGACGCACACACCTGGGCTAGGTGTGTCTGCAGCGTGCGTGCTGGGACCAACCGGAAGCCATAGTGATGGGTCCGGGACCGAATCGTCCCGATGATCTTCTCTGGCTCGGTAGTGGCAAACACGAACCTCAGGTGCGGCGGTGGCTCCTCAATCAGCTTGAGCATCGCATTGGCGGCCCCCGGGCCGAGCTGGTGCGCTTCGTCGATGATGTAGACCTTGTAGCGGCTCACCACCGGTGCATAAGCTGCCTTCTCACGCAGATCGCGGGCGTCGTCGACGAGGCCGTGGGTCGCCGCGTCCATCTCAATGACATCGATCGATCCGGGGCCGTTGGGCGCCAAGTTCACGCAACTGTCGCAAACCCCACACGGATCAGGTGTGGGCCCTTGCTCGCAATTGAGCGCTCGGGCCAGGATTCGCGCGCTTGAGGTCTTGCCGCACCCTCGTGGTCCGGAGAACAGGTATGCGTGATGGACTCGATCGTTAGCCAATGCCCGCCGCAGCGGTTCCACCACATGGTCCTGACCGATCAGTTCGCCCAAGGTCCCCGGCCGGTACTTCCGATACAGCGCTAACGACACTCCGCCACCCTACGTCCCGACTCTGACCCCGCGGCAGCCCACCCGCAGCCGACCCGCACACAACGAAGGCCTGGCGATGACCTCGGCCGTTCGGTGGATTCCGGTTAGCTGGTCAGAACTGGTCCCAGGAGGGCCACTCCCCACCGATTCGTCACATTCCACCACTAACGGCCAACCCACCAACCACACCCGCCACCACCGCCCACGGCACGCCACTGGAAGTTGCCCTGTGCGAGCGATCCCCACGCGAGCGACCGGCGAAGCCGGTCCCAAACCTCAGCCACCCTCCCCGGCAACCACCCGCCGCGGCCAACCCACCAACCACACCCGCCACCACCGCCCACGGCACGCCACTGGAAGT
>JBAXOQ010000602.1:0-1607 GCA_037133175.1 Actinomycetes bacterium | reverse complement strand
CAACACAAGGGCAGTGTCATCAATGTCTCGTCGGTCGGAGGCAAGATCTGGGAGCCGTACGGCAGTTGGTACCACGCGACGAAGTTCGCTGTGGAGGGTTTGAGCGATTCGTTGCGGGTGGAGCTCAAGCCGTTCGGGATCAAGGTGGTGGTCATCGAGCCGGGTGCGATCAAGACCGAGTGGAACAAGATCGCCCGGGATAACCTCGTCGAGGTGTCCGGCAGTACCGCCTACGGTGCGGGTGCGCGTGCGTACGCGCGAGGGCTTGCCAAAGCAGACGACGGGCCGATCTCCAGCGGACCCGACGTGGTCGCACGGGCTATCGGGGTTGCCGCCACTGCCAGGAACCCCAAGACGCGCTACGCCGTCGGCGGGGGAGCGAGGTCGATCTTGGCCGCCAAGGCAGTGCTGCCGGATCGGGCGTTCGACACCTTCATCACGCAGGCGATCAAGGGCTGACCGAGGGGTTCACAGCAGCGGTCGGTGCGGTTGGGTCGGGAATCCGCCGCGCCGCGAATCGCACCACGATCGCTCCGACGATGGCGGCGGTGGCCGCCGCCAACCAGGTCCACTGCCAGCCCACCGTGACGGCCGCGATCCCGAGCAGCAGCGGGCCGAGCAACACTCCGGTCGACACCCCCGACTGCGCGATTCCACTGGCAGCACCCGTGGCCGACGGGAATCGGCGCGCCACAGACAGGTGGGCTAGTCCCGGCCAGCCCCAGCCGAACGCATTGGCGACGATCAGTCCAATCGCGAAGAGCATGACCGAGCCGGCGGCCATGGCCATCCAGCCGAGTGCTCCCAGCAAGCACAGCCCGGACACCGCGGCCAGTGAATCGAAGTACCGCTTGTCAGCCAGGGCTCCTGCCCCGAGGCGAATCGCCAGACCGAAGAAGCCGCCCGCGGCCACCAGGAACCCCGCAGCTGCTTCGGACAGGCCGACCTCGACGCCGCCGGCGGCACCTAACGCACCAATCGAAACAGCGGCGAACGCTGCCGCGGCTAAACCGAGGGATAGCAACCACAGCGGCCGTTGCTCCCGTCGGGGGACCGACGACTCCGACCGGTTGGTTGAGACCATCCGGTCGGGCGGCACCAGCGCCATCGCCCCGAGCGCCGCGACGGCGGCCATCAGGTATGCGGCCCGCCATCCGATGGTGAGGGCGACCATCGGCACAGCCAGCCCGCCGAGCATGGTGGCCAACGGGATGGCTGACTGCTTGATGCCGAACCCCAGCCCGAAACGGCTCTGCGGGATCTGCGAGGCCACCAGCGAGTTGCCCGCCGGTTGGCCCAGCGCGTTGCCCGTTCCGGCAATCAGCAGCGCGAGTCCGAGTATCGGAACCGACGGGCTGACGGTCGCCATCAGCAGTGCACAGATCGCCAGGGTGGACGACAGTCGCAGGCTGCGGCGAACACCCCAGACCCTGACGCGGCCGCCCAGCGGCGCGCTGCCCACCATCGATGCCACCGCGAACACCGACGCCAATACCCCGATCGAGGCTGGGCTGACGCCGAAGTCGCGCGAGATCTGCACCGCCATCGCACCAGTGAGGAACAGTGGACAGACCCCCAGCAGGTTGACCGCCACCGCCGCCAGCACC
>JBAXOQ010000601.1:0-1631 GCA_037133175.1 Actinomycetes bacterium | reverse complement strand
TCGATCTCTGCTGCGATCTCCTCGTTGAGCGCAACTTCGGACCTCAGTAAGCCCCTCATCGACCCAGCGTCGGACCCCCGCAGCTACCGACTTCCAGTCATCAGCAACGTGTTGGTTCCGACCGACAAAGTCGCCGCGAACCAGCTAGACGCGATCAAACGATTCCTCACCTACTCGGTCGGGCCCGGACAAGCCGATGGCACGCTGCCGCGCGGTTACGTGCAACTGCCCGCCGCCCTGGCAAGCCGGACCCTCGCGGCAGCGAACGCACTGGTGATACCGGCGCCGGCGCCGACCGCATCAACTCCGGCGGCACCAACCGCGACCAAGCCCGTCACGCCGTCGGGCAACGCGCCCGCCAGCAACTTCGTCGGCGACGGCACGGGCACGACGGTCGGTTCGGACAACCCCGCTGCCGCCGACGCCGCTAGCGCGGCAGCAACTCCGGGGACGATCACGGTAGCGGCGGGGGTGCCGATCAAGATCACCAGCGTCTTCGCCAGATCCGGCCTAGACGACGCTGGACCTGCCCCGTGGTTGTTGCCAGTCTTGGCGGTCGCCGCCGTCGGCGCGCTGGTGTTGGGACAACGACTGCTGCGGACGCCCGGCACCAAGGGACAGCCGTGATCACGGAGATTGCAAGCACCGCGTCGGTGCCGGCCTTGCCACAAACCGATCCGGTATCGCGACGGCAGCGGCTGGGCCTGATCGCGGTGCTGGCAGTCCTGGGTTTCGTGCTGATCCTGGTGGTCGCCGAGACGGCTTTGGGCGCGCTGCTGCAGATCCGAGCGCAGCAGATGCTGGGCGCTCAGTTCGCCGAAACGCTGGCCACCGCGGCCGGAGCCGCCGGAACCCCGGACCTGTCCCCGCTGCCCGTCGACCCACCCCGGGTAGGCGAGCCGGTCGCGGTGCTGAGTATCCCGGCGATCGGTCTGCAACAAGTGGTCGTCGAGGGCCAGGACACTGCGACCCTGCAGTCGGGCCCAGGACATGTGCCGGGAACATCATTACCCGGACAGCCTGGCAACGCCTCGGTAGTGGGTCGCCGCACAACCTTTGGTGCACCGTTTCGCAATCTGCCCGATCTGAAGGCAGGTGACCGTATCGTGGTCACCACCGTGGAGGGGACGGCAACCTACCTGGTGACCCGAGTCGGCTGGCGCAGCGGCGATGTGTTCAAGGCATCCGAACGATCGGTGCTGAACTTGGTGACCTCAGGACCGCGACTGTTGGCCACTCACGACCTGGTCGTGTCGGCCGATCTCGTCGGCAGGCCGCTGCCACCGACGCCGCAGAACCCGCGCACGTACGCCAGCGCGCGGGCCGGCGCGATCACGCAATGGGCACAGGTTCTGGTGTGGATCGCGGCCATCGCGGCAGTCGTCGGTGCCGGGCTGCTGGCCCTACGACGACGCTGGCTGCCTTCTGCCGTTGTGTGGATGTTCGCCGTCCCATTGGTCGCCGCCAGCCTGGTGCTAGCGATCCGGGCGATCGACACTTTCCTGCCCGCAACGCTGTAGCAGGACACGCGGGATCCCTGCCGAATCGGCGGGCTGATTTGGCATGCCAAAACCCGAAAACCGTTGTCGCACAACGTGTTTCCAAGCGTTCACTAATGGTTCGCACCGGAC
>JBAXOQ010000600.1:0-1636 GCA_037133175.1 Actinomycetes bacterium | reverse complement strand
CAGCGGTACAAGATGCTGGCCGAGAACGCCTCCGACGTGGTGGCCCAACTCGATGCCACTAACGTCTTGACCTGGGCGTCACCGTCGGTTGAGGCGGTGTTGGGGTGGGTACCTGAGCAGACTGTCGGCACGAGCATCGTGGAACTGACCCACCGCGCCGACCGGGCGGCCGCCGAACAATGGCTGAAGAAAACGCCGACCGACGCAACCACCGACTCAGTGAAGATTCGAGTGCTGACTGCTGACGGTAGCTACCGCTGGGTGTCTCTGCTGGCCCGGTCCATTACCGACGCTGATGGTCTTGTCAGCGGTCGGGTCGTGGGGATGCGTGACGTGCAGGAGCAGGTGTTGGCCCGCCAGGCGTTGGCTGACAGTCAGCGTCGGTACAAGATGCTGGCCGAGAATGCCAGCTATTTGGTGTGGCAGTTGGACAGAGACACCGTCTTGCAGTGGGTGACACCGTCGGTCGAGTCGGTGTTGGGGTGGGCGCCGGAGCAACTGCTGGGCAAGAGGACCAAGGAGTTCATTCACCCCGAGGATTTCGGTGCGTTGAGTGTGTGGCGCACGCGGGCGTTCACCGGTACGACGGTGCCCGCCTTCGAGCTGCGGTTGCTGACCGCCGACGGCGGCCACCGGTGGATGTCGCTGCATACCCGCCCCACCACCAGTGCTGACGGGAGGATCGATGGTGCTGTCGTCGGATTGCGCGACATCCACGAGCAAGTCGTGGCGCGCGAGCAATTGGCCCGCAGCGAGCGCACGTTCCGGTTGGCGATGGCGGGGGCGCCGCAGGGGATGGCAGTCGTGGGCCTGCACGGGAAGCTAATCGAAGTCAATGCGGTGCTGTGCGACATGGTTGGCCGAGACGCGGTGTGGATGGGGGAGCACTTCGAATCCGATTTCGTCTACCCCGACGCGCTGGAGGCCGACCTGGTTGCTCGGGACCTGCTGCTAGCTGGGGGCACCGAGTACACCATCCACGAAGGACGCTTGATCACCGCGACGGGGATGGTGCTGTGGGTGCAGCATTCGCTGGCGTTGATCCGGGACGAGCACGACATGCCGTTGTTCTACGTCTCGCAGTACCAAGACATCACCGAGGTGCGTGCCGCCCGAATGGAACTGCTGCACCAAGCCCAGCACGACCAACTCACAGGGTTAATCAACCGGGGTCAGTTGCAGGAACGCATCAGTAACGTTGTTGCCCGCTGCCCGCAATCGGCTGGGGTGTGCGCGCTCCTGTTCTGCGACTTGGACTACTTCAAGGACATCAACGACTCCTACGGTCACGCGGGCGGTGATGACGTGCTGCGCGTCACGGCCGAGCGGATGGCCTCAGCGTTGCGGGAAGGTGATGAGGTGGCCCGCCTGGGCGGGGATGAGTTCGTGATCGTGCTGAGCGGCGTCCAGGACCTGAGTGCCGCAGTAGCGGTCGCCGAGAAGATCCGCGACGCGGTCGCCGAACCACTGCCCGCGGAGGGAGAACCGGTCAGCATCACCATGAGCATCGGGGTCGCCCTGGCTACCCCCGGCATCGAAGCCCACCGTCTGCTGCGCAACGCCGACGCCGCCTTGTACGAAGCGAAGAACTCCGGGCGCGACCGAATCGCCGTGTTCAACCAGCGCTGACCTGACA
>JBAXOQ010000599.1:0-1638 GCA_037133175.1 Actinomycetes bacterium | reverse complement strand
CCCACCGATCGAAGGCGGTCACCGCGTTGTCGCTTTCGTTCCGCCGCGCCCGCCGCCGACGGATGACCTCGGATGCAACCACCGCGACGACAGCAGGCACGGAGAAGATTGCCAACGTGCGCGTCAGGTAGCCCTGCCGCCAGGACTCGATGGGCAGGAGTTCGAACCGGATCCACACAGTGCTCAGAGCGCCCGCGCTACAGGCTAAGACAACGACGGCGGCGGTCTTGCCGTACTGCCAGAGCACCCAGCACGCGATGACAAGAACGGCGGTACCGGCCACAGCGATGACCCCGGCACTGCTGAGTTGGCCCACACGTGCAACCTATCTGTGGCGCGCCAGGGAACGGCCAGGTGGTTGTTGTTGGGCCGCTGCCGGAGGGGTGGATGGAAACCCTGTGGCCACGGTGGGCCTGCGCAGGTAGACTGGTTCCATAACTACACAGGGGGTGAACGGTTTCGACAATGGTTGCTTGGGAAAGTGAAGCGGGCCGAGGATCAGCGGTTATCTCGTAAACGATCCGTTGAAAAAATAGGTGCAGATACCAATCGCACTGATGTCGCTCTCGCTGCCTAGTCAGTAGAGCAATACATCCGTCAGCCTGGGAGCGTCTTCCTTCCAGTGTCTGGCGTCGACTAGAAGACTTACCAACCGCTCCGGTTATCGGGAGCGGACGGGACATCTAACAGTGACTGGGCCGCGTTTTCTGCAGAGTCGTGAGATAGCAGGAAGGCCGAGAACGCACTAACTACGACTGCGCCCGGAGAAGCCTTTCGTTTGTGCCGTTGGACCAGGGTTCGATTCCCTGCACCTCCACACGGGGGGGTTAGCTGAAAAGACGCTTTTGGGTTAGCTGAAAAGTGAGCCTTGTGTTTGTCGGCTGACCCCCCAAATCTCGTGCCCACTGACGGCACGAGAGCATGATCAGGAATTGAGTTCGTTGGCTGCAGCGCAGAGCTCAGTCGCTGCCCGGTTGTGTCGATTGACAGACGAGCTTCGATGGCATCGGAATCCTGACAACTCCATGGATCGCTATCGGCGTTCATGGGCTGCCTGGTTCCAGCGCAACGGTCGTGACGTCCGCGACCGACCCGCGTCCGTCAGATGATGTCCACAATCTCTGTGTGGAAGGTCTTGAGGTGGACCTGCGACCACTTGCCGAGTTCTTCGAGTACCGGCCGCAATGCTTCACCGCTCGGGGTTAGTCGGAAGGCGTTGTTGCGGGCTGCTGCGTTGGGGCTGGTGCGCTCGATGATCCCGACCGATGTGAGCAGTCGGAGCCTCGCCGCGAGGATGTTGGTCGAGACGTGCTCGGGCGACTCGAGGAACTCGGAGTACGTGCGGGTGCCGTGGGAGATCAGGTCTCGGACGATGAGCAGGGACCATTTGTCCCCGAGAACGTCGAGCCCGGAACTGATCGGGCACACCGAACGCCAGTCGAGGCCATCGGGGTCGGGGTCTGTGCTCATGTCACCTCAAGTCTGGCAGCGACGCGGCCATCTCCTTGAACGAAGTTTCCATTGGGGTGGGCTGCCAGTCAAGGACGTCGAATGTCGCAGTGGTGTCGAAGGCTACCTTCTTACCGAGCAGGGGCAGCATTCCCTTGGCCTGACGGTCGAACAGGCTCATCAGTCTCA
>JBAXOQ010000598.1:0-1640 GCA_037133175.1 Actinomycetes bacterium | reverse complement strand
GGACCGGCACCCGGTCGGTACACCGGACCGGGCCCGATCGGCGATGTGCTGGCCGAGCATCCCGGCTTGTCGCTGATCGTTGCGCACATGGGTGCCCCGGAGTATGCCGACTTCCTGGCGCTGGCGGAGCGGTACCGCGCGGTGCGGCTCGATACCACGATGGCTTTCACGGCGTTCATGGAACGGCTCGCACCGTTCCCGGATGGGTCGAAGGGGTCGCTGCGGGAGGCCGGGCTGCGCGGGGACGTGCTGTTTGGCTCGGACTTCCCGAACATTCCGTACCCCTACGCAGATGCGGTCGATGCGTTGGTCCGGCTCGATCTTGGCGATCAGTGGCTGCGGCAGGTGCTATTCGGGGCGGCAGCGGAGCTGTTCGGGTAGGTCAGTGTCCGTAGGCGCGCAGGATGGAATCCAGATCCTGGCGCCGCTGGCCGACGATCATGGCGGATTCGGCGATCAGCGCGTCCTGGCCGGGCGCGTAGCCCTGGGTTCGCAGGCGCACGTCGGCGTCCAGTACCTGGCGCAGATTGTCGACGGCCTGTGCGACAGTTCGTGGTTCGGTTGCCAGCCTCTCGTTTGGTGCGGCAGTGGACAACTCGTACAGCTGCTGCGACAGCGTGGTGATGCGGGGCATGCCGTCGGTCCAGGTGCGGGCCACTTCTGCCTCGCCCTTGGTGCGGTCCGCGATGGCTAGCGTCAGTGAATCAGCGAACCAACGGGCATCGGCCAACCGCAGGTTGAACGCCGCACTGAAGCGGGACTTCTTGTTGCTTGATGATGACAGAGCAATGATCATTATCAGGATGATGACGATGGCCAGGCCAGCTGCGATCCACGCCCACAGTGGCAGTCCGTAGTAGGCCGTGGTCAGTGGCTCTGATTGCGCTGCTGCCGTGGGCATCTGTTCTCCTGCCAATTGCGGGGCGTGGGACGGTACTGTCGATGCTGGCAGCAAGGCCTCCGCTGTTGCGCGCTGACTGGGCTGGGCGACTTAGCCGGGACGATTGGCGGTGACTGCGGCGTCGACTCCCCAGGCCAACGTCAGGTGCGCGACGACGCCGACCGCGATGGACTTGAGCCGTAGCGACACGAACCCCAGAATCAATCCGCCGACCAGGCTGGCCGCGCACTCCGGCATAGGTTTGCCTAGGTGTAAGAGGCAGTACGCGAAGGCCATGATCGCCACAGAGTGCACCCCCAGAATCGGGGAACCGGCGTGCACTAGGAAGCCACGGAAGAAGAACTCCAGCGCCACGAACGACAATCCGTAGGCGACCTCGAAGCCGAACATCTTCCACCCGGAGTTCGGGTCGCCGAGCGTGGTCTTGTAGAACGGGTACGTCGCCTGGAATCGAGCATCTGCGCTAGCCAGCCAGGCCAGCACTGCGATCACCGGCGAGATCAGCAGTAGCAGTGAGGCTTCGGTCTTGATGAACCCCAGTGAGAGTCCGTAGGTGCGAATCCGCTGACGGGTCAGTACGGCGTAGATGACCGGGACCGTCACGTAGATCAGGCTGGATACTCCGGCCCACCACAGCAGATTGCGCCACTGCGGGTCGGATCCGCCACCAGCTGGACGCAGTTGCGAGAAGTAGATCACGGCGGACGCAACGAGCCACAACGCGGCAACGAAGGCCCAC
>JBAXOQ010000597.1:0-1651 GCA_037133175.1 Actinomycetes bacterium | reverse complement strand
TCCGACCAGGAACGTGTTCTGGAGTGCTGACTCGACCGAGGCACCCTCCACCGCGATCAAGGGTCTGAACTCGAACTCCGTGGTCCACTGTTCCGACTGCCACTCGCAGATGAATGCATCCGGCCCTCATGGCGGAAGCGCAGCATGGAACATGGATCCGAACTATCCGTATCCCTTCAAGTACGCGATCGTCGGTGGACCCGCTGGTGCGAACAGCACATCCACCCCGTTCCGCGCTGGTGGGGGAGTCACGGCGGCTACGCCGACGACGGTGACCTTCGGTGTTCCGGCGAGCGCCAGCGGCATCAAGGCCCGTATCGCGGCCTTCCCGTCGACAGCGACTCTTGACACCTCGAACTACCTGAACTATCCCGACTACCAGGGCGCTACCTACATCGCTGACGCCACAACGGGCCAGTACGCGGTCATCTGCGCCAAGTGCCACGACCTCTTCAACCGCTCGGGTGTCACCACCAATGCTGTTGACAACGGCTGGAGCAACGCGGGTACGGACTCCTATGAGGGTCTCCACGGCGCTCACGCCGGTGGTACAGCTCGCAACGGTGCCGACATCGGTAGGATTGACGGTCGTTCCGACTGCGTGAACTGTCATATCGCCGTTACGCATGGCTGGAAGCAGCCGCGCCTGTTGGTCAATGGCTATACGGGTACGTATCAAATCGGTGGCAGCTTCGGAGTGCCGGGTACGATGGTCCCGTCCATTGCTGACCCGGCTCCCTATTGGGTCGGTCGCGGGATGCCTTTCGCCAACGGCAATTCGCCGGGCAACGGCCCCAACGACCCGGAGGATAATCACGCAGCCAACGCTTTTGGGCTTCCCGTCTGGGAAGAGGCCGCATGCATCTCCTGTTCCGGAGCTGTGAGCGGCAACGCCCTTGAGCACGCAGGTGTCACGGCCGAGCCTGCGAAGATATTCTAGAGGCGAACGAACACGGGGCTCTGCACGATGAGAGTCTGCGTGTGACGGAGGGGCGGGCAGCGATGCCCGCCCCTCTGCGCTGGGAAACGTGCAACTCCTGGTGGGCCACTGGAGCCCGTGGAGCAGATGGGAATGCGGCCGCAATCGCGGCATCAGGCTTGCTAGGTTCATTAATGGCTGTACAGTGTGCCGCGGCGCACGCGGGCGAGATCGACCATCGGGACTGCAAGGAAGGTGAGAACGACGGACCACATGAGGAACCGACGACGTAGGCTGTCCATCACAGCATGCTGCCTCTTTGGCGCGGCGCTGCTCGCGGCCGCGGGCTGCTCTGCAAGTGGCAAGAGCGCCAGCAACGGCGCCGGTGCGAGTGAGAGCTCGGGCGTGGCCGGCGCCAGCATGGCGGGGCCCGTGGTGGATATCAACGTCACGCCGAGTGCGGTCGCGTCCAGACCGAAGCCTTGGGTGCTGTCGACGCCTCAGTCCGCGGTGCGGTCATATCTCGACTGGATATCGTATGCCTACCGTACCGGCAACTCGTCGGCGGCGAAGGCCACGATGATAAGCTACGAGGAAGTCCGAGTCGACTCCTACGTTCAGTTCAATATCGAGAAGACTCAACTCATCGACCAGACACTTACCTCGATCACCTTCGGCAAGCCAAGCGTCGGAAGTACCAGCACGCTGGTTCCTGCCAAGGAGACATGGACG
>JBAXOQ010000596.1:0-1662 GCA_037133175.1 Actinomycetes bacterium | reverse complement strand
CCCGTGACCTCAAAATCGTCACGCAGCGACTCGTGCGACTCGCGCATAAGCTCACCGAACCGAGCCAGGTCGCCGATCTGCAGTGCATCGGCAGATGCCAGCACCCGAGCCTGCTCGGTGACGACATGGCGAACCCGCCTGGCCTGAACCGGATCAAGGTCAGCCAGCAGCGGCGGTAGGTCGACCGGATCAATCTCGACCAGTCGGCGGCCGAGCTTCAGTTCAGCCTCTTCACATGCCGAGCGCCGAGAGTTGTACTCACTGTCCGCCAACTCGCGTCGCTTGTTGGTGTTGGCAACCACCAGCGCAACATCGTCGGGGAACGGCACCGGCCGGACCTCGAGGGACTCGCAGTTCATCACCAGCGCGTGCCCGGCCCGGCCAGTGGCGATCGCCAACTGGTCCATGATTCCGCAGGCGACTCCGATGAAGCCGTTCTCGGCCCGCTGACCAATCGTCGCGAGTTGGGTGCGGTCCAGACCGAAGCCGCCGAAAGCGTTGAGGGCAGCCGCGAACGCAAGCTCGATCGATGCCGAGGACGACAAACCCGCGCCGTTGGGGATCGTCCCCTCGACCCGAACATCAAACCCGCTGGGGCTGTCCAGTCCGTCCATCCCGAACACCCACGCAACGCCGATCAGGTAGTTCGCCCAGCCGGCGGCTGGGTCCGAGGCAGTGGCATCAATGTCAGCGGTGATCACACCGTCGTCCGGGAAGTTCACCGACTCGGCGACCAGCAGCCGGTCCTCGCGCGGTGTCAGCACGACGGTGGTCCCCCGGTCGATGGCCATCGGCAGCACCGTCCCACCCATGTAGTCGATGTGGTCGCCGATCAGGTTGACCCGTCCCGGGGCATGAAATTCGCGGGTCGTCATGAGACCTCCTTGTGTCCACTGCAGCGGGACCATGCTCCCGTAGCCCGATCGCTCGTCGCAAGTCGCCCGCTCAGGCGGTGACAAAACAACTCAGTCATGATCGAATAGAACCGATGGCGGACAATTGCGTCCAAGCAGGTACGACACCGCAGAAACTCTCATTCCGCGGCACGCAGGCACCGATGCCAGTTGTGGAGGGATTCGGCAATGTCGAGGGACGGGATCACGAAAGCGCGAGTGGCGGGCGCTGCCGCTGGCGTCGCGGTCGTCGTGGTGTTCGCGCTCGGCCTGCTGTCGGTACTCACGGCCAATCCGGACGCGGCGCAGGCGGCCGAAGCCACCGCATCGGGTAGCACTGCCGCTCCGACATCCGGCCCCCCGGCGAGCGGCACCGGGGCAACTGCTGCTCCCGCAGCGCCAAAGGCGGCGCCATCACCGCCCGCCAAGTCCAACACCATGCTCAGCACACTGGCACAACTGGGCACAACCAGTCGGGCCGCGCAAGCCAGAGCACTGTCGCTGCCCGAAACCGGCGCAGGATCGTTGGCGCGAGGCCCCGGCGACACGATTCGGGTGGAGATCCGGACGACGAGCACCTCCGCGGACGTGCAGGCCGCGCTGGTGGCGCAGGGCGCCCAGATCGTGCATGTGTCGACCACCTATTCGACGATCACCGCCGACATCCTGAGCAACGCAATCACCGCGATCATCACCGCCCCCTTCGTGGTGTCGGCAGCACCCGTATTGCTGCCAGCGGTCTCCAAGGCCTCGTCTGAGGCAATCACCC
>JBAXOQ010000595.1:0-1662 GCA_037133175.1 Actinomycetes bacterium | reverse complement strand
CTCGGGAGTCAACGCCGATGCCTGACGCGCCACAGAGGCGCCGTCCTGGCGCGAGGTAAGGACCAGGCCGCCGACACCGACGAGCAGTGCGGCCGCGGCTACCCCCGCGGCGATTTTCAGCGTTGTGTGGCCGCGCTTGGCGGCTGTCGTCGGGTCGGCGTTGTTTGGGCCGCCAGCGTCGGGGACTGGTGCGGTGGGTCGGTCGTTGTCGGACATCGCGGCTCTCCTGGCATTGGGAACAGTAGTGCCGGCGGCACCACTTTGTTATCGTAATTAGTAACATTCCCGAAACCAATAAGATTCAGACCTGCCGTCTCTTCGAGACAGCAACCCGGCGGTGTACTCCAGGGTCAGCCCGGTGGACGAGCGTGGCCAGCAGTAGCTGCCGACTTGGCTCCGATGGCTTCGCGTGCAGATAGAAGATCCAAGTCACGCTCAACGATCCGGCATCGAGTTCAAGGAATCCTCAAGGCCTGCTCAAGTCCTAGAGTTCAGGGCACCGCAGATGTCCTTGAGGATCCCGTGATTCACCACCTTCGGCCGTTACCAGCCGATGCCGATGGTGAGTCGGGTCGGTGGGTTGGGGTTGGGCAGGATCTTCACCGAACTCTGATCGTTGATGTCGTCGTAGGCGAACCCGTACGCGCGACTGCCGAGGCTGATGCCGTGGAAGAACCCGGAGAAGTCATTCTTCGGGTCAGCCGTGTAGTAGGCCGCGGGCCTGTACCAGTCGGCGGTGTTCATTGCGACGCCTCGGTTGAACGCCGCGCAGAATTCTGCCCCGAGTTCCAATTCGGTCGGCTTCATTCCGCCGGATGCAAGGGCCCCGGAGCACTCGACAACGTCGGCGGTGGTCGGTTTGTTGAGCACGAATGGGCTGGCTCCATCCTTGGTGAACTGCAGCTGGCCACCCACGACCTTGCCGGTGAAGGTCTGGCCGAGGCGCGTCAGCACGAACGGGTTCTTCGCGTGGTAGGACCAGGCCTGGTCGATGGCGGCTTGGAAGTAGTTGGCCTGGGCGCCGCCGGGTTTGAACAGTCGTGATGTCCGCGGGGCCAGGATTCGGTACTGGCTTGACAGTGGGGTGAACGCCGGACCGACGGAGGCCGCGTACTGCGCATAGACCTGGTCGCGGGTGGCGGTGATGCCGATGGTTTGGTCATACCCGATCGCGTCCTGTTGCAGCCGGGCGGTCATTGGGAAGCCGAACGAGTCGACCTGAGTCGTGTTGCCGCCGAAGGCGGACACCCCGGCCCGGTAGGTGAACTCGTACCAGTCGAAGTAGACGTCGGTATTGGGGTCGCTGGGGTTGTTGACATCGGGTCCACCCCAGCCGGAGTCGTCGGCGGAGATCGGAATGAACAGCGGCGAGCCGACCGAGACGTACATTCGGGCACCCTCCATGCGGGCGGGAACCGGCACCGTCGATGCGTCGCCCAGGTTGAACGACATGTTGGCGTAGTTGCGACCGTTCTTGGTCAAGTGTCCGGGTGCGGATTCCTCCAGGTGATTGATCGGCGTCGTGCTGCCGTTCGGCTTGAGGTAGGACCACTTACCAGGCGTGGTCTGGCCCAACACCGTCACGTAGATCTGGTTGTTCGCCCACGTTCCCCGGGTGTTGTTGGTGAAGGTGACCGGGAAGGTTCCCGCTGGGTTAACGGT
>JBAXOQ010000594.1:0-1664 GCA_037133175.1 Actinomycetes bacterium | reverse complement strand
TGATGTGCACCACGCAGGTGCTGGATGCGGCAATCCAGACGGTGAACGTCCTCCACCGGCGAAACCCCTTCGATTTCGGCATCTCGCTGGGCGACACCTGCAACAACACGTCGTACAACGAGCTCCGGTGGTACCTCGACGTCATCGACGGCAAGGTCATCCACCCCTCCTCGGGCGCCAACATCGGCGCCGACAGCATCGACTATCAGAAGCCGTACCAGGCCGTTGGACTTGACCCTTCGATTTCGTGGTACCAGGCGCTCGGCAACCACGACCACTTCTACATCGGCTCCTTCCCTGTCGATGCCGATCCGACCATGGGCCTTCGCCAGTCGTACGTCGCCGGCACCGTCTGGGCCGTGGGCGACGTGCTGAAGCCCAACATCTGCAACTTCCCCCGGATGATCGACATGGAGGAGCTGAAAGCGCCGCCGCCCATGCTTTATGGCGGAGTGTTCGACGGGGCCTCGCCTTACGGCACGGTCATGTACACCGGCCCGGTGGCCGATTCCGCGTATGCGGCCGGCGCGCCCAAGGTCGCGGCCGATCCCGGTCGGCGCTCGTTGCTGCGCAAGGAATGGGTGCAGGAGTTCTTCAACACGACCACCGTCCCCAAGGGCCACGGCTTCAACCTGGTGGACCCGGCGCTGAACACCGACGGCTTTGCCTGCTACAGTTTCGTGCCGAGCTCGAAGATTCCGCTCAAGATCATCGTGCTCGACGACACCCAGTCCGAGTACGACGGTTCGACCGACATTCACGGCCACGGCTATCTGGATGCCACCCGGTGGGCGTGGCTGCAAAAGGAACTGGCACAGGGGCAGGCGAATAACCAGCTCATGATCATCGCCGCCCACTGCCCGATTGGCGTATCCGCCGTCGGCTCGGAGACCGAGTGGTGGGCGCAAACCGACGGCATCGACAAGAAGAACCAGAATGCGGTAGGACTCACGGGTCTGGTCAGGACGTTGTGGAACACCCCGAACCTGCTGATGTGGATCGCCGGGCATCGCCACTTGAACGTGGTGAAGGCCTTCAAGCCGTTTGACCCCCCCGGAGCGCCCGAGCAGGCTTTCTGGCAGGTGGAGACCTCGTCCTTGCGCGACTGGCCGCAGCAGTTCCGGACCTTCGACATCTACCTCAACACCGACTACACGGTCTCGATTGTCACGACCAACGTCGATCCGTCGGTCGCCGAAGGCACGCCTGCCGCCGCGTCGCGCAAGTATGCGATTGCGGTGCAGCAGATCGTCCAGAACAACGTGACCCTGAACAACCCGAACCTGAAGACGAAGGACCTCGGCTGCGGGAGCAATCAGCTGCCCACGATGGATCCGTCGCGAATCCAGACCGACCAGGACGTCCCCGCGGCCTACGATGCCACCATCCAGTTCGTCGACATGACCCAGCCCCGGTTCCCGTTGCCGGTGCCGGTCAACGGCTCGTGCAACGGGCAACTGTTCAAGCAGCTGTCGCCGCAGATGGTGGCGGTGCTGAAGACCCTGTTCCCGCCGGCGACTTGACGCAAGGAGGCATGCATGCAAGTCCACTGCAGGAACGTGCTGAAGACGTTGCTCGTCCTGAGCTGTGCTGCAACGCAGCCTGCCCTCGCCCAGCAGCCTCCGACCGCAGGCGTGCTCTTCGAGAACGTTCGCATCTTCGAC
>JBAXOQ010000593.1:0-1664 GCA_037133175.1 Actinomycetes bacterium | reverse complement strand
CCTCTAAGGCTGCCGTCCGGTGAGGGATCCGTCATCTTTGGTGGGCGCTGTTGCAGGCTCGGTTCAAGACTGCGGCGGGGCGAATCACTGAACCGGTTGGCCCTCACAGGGAAATCCCAGGAACGGGTGTCATAGTGCGATCGTGAGCGCAGCCTCGTTTCGACGCCGCTGGGCGGCCCATTCCCGACGGAACACGACCATCCTGATCGCGATCATCGCCGTGATAGCGCTGATGAGCTTTGGAGCGACCAAGGTCCTGGGCTCCGGCAACACCCCCACCGCGATCACTCGGACGGTGGATGTCACCAGTGGCACGATGCAGCGGACCGTCACCGCATCCGGCACGATCTCGACCGCCTCGACGGCCAATCTGAACTTCTCGGCGGCTGGCCAGGTAACCGCAGTTAGCGTCAAAGCGGGCCAGAAGGTCAAGAAGAACCAACTGCTCGCACGGATCGACTCCGCGTCGCTGGCCAGCCAAGTCGCAGCCGCCAATGCCTCCGTGGCCTCGGCGCAGTCGCGGCTCGCAACAGACCAAAGCGCCAGCGCCTCCGATGCCCAGCTCAATGCGGACTACGCCAGCTTGGCTGCGGCTCAGTCCGACCTGTCCGTGGCGCAGGACGCCTTGGACAGCGCCGCTTTGCGCGCGCCGATTGCCGGCACGGTATCGGCGCTAAATCTGACGGTCGGCCAATACGTTTCCAGCGGTTCGTCCAGTTCTGGCGGTTCCGCAGGTGCGGGCGGGGGATCGGGCTCGACCGGCGGCGGATCAGCGGTCGGTGGTGGGTCAGGAACGGCCTCGTCCGCCGCTTCGGGGAGCAGCTCAACTCCCCAAGTCCAGGTCATCAGCACTGGCTCGTATTTGGTGAATCTCAACGTCGACGACACCCAGATCGGCAAGATCGCCACCGGCGATCAGGCGGTCATCACGGTCAATGGATCCACCAGCAACGTATTCGGAACCGTCTCGTCAGTGGGAATCGTGGCCACCAGTTCGTCGGGAGTGGCATCCTTCCCCGTGGTCGTCAAGGTCACCGGCACCCCGACCGGGTTGTACTCGGGATCCACCGCGCAAGTTGCCATCGTGTACGAACAGCTCAGTGATGTGGTGCAGGTGTCAACCGCCGCGATCACCATCACCGACGGCAAGTCCTACGTCAGCCTGGTTTCCGGCGGCGGCACAACGCAACGAGAAGTCACCGCGGGCATCGCCTCCGGTGGTCAGACGCAGATCCTCAGCGGCCTAGCTGCAGGTGACCAAGTGCAGATCGTTATCCCCGCAGGTGTCACCGGCGGTACGGGCGGCACTGGCAATCGCGGCACTACCGGCGGGTTCCCCGGCGGCGGCGGATTCCCCGGCGGCAGCGGCGGATTCCCCGGTGGCGGACCACCACCGATGGTTGGTGCGCCGTGACGTCGTTGGTACCGTCCGCTGCCCTGACACCGGATGCGGCCAGCGGCTCCGTGCCGATGGCCGAACTGGTGCTGTCCCTGCGCGACGTCGGCAAGACCTACGCCTCCGGTTCGTTGTCGGTGGAGGCGCTGAGGCACGTCGACTTGGACATCTGGGCCGGCGAGTATGTGGCCATCACCGGGCCTTCGGGGTCCGGCAAGTCGACGCTGATGCACATTCTGGGGTGTCTTGACACTCCCACGACCGGCAC
>JBAXOQ010000592.1:0-1676 GCA_037133175.1 Actinomycetes bacterium | reverse complement strand
CTACCTGACCGTGACCGGCTATGACGCGCCGGTTGGAACCCTGGCCGCCGCGGGCGCCAGCTTGACCGCGACGGCGCCGACAGCCGTCAACCGAACCGTCGGCCTGATCGACGGCAACGGCATCGTCGACACCAGCACCGCGCTATCCGACGCCGACGCCCCCAGCATCGTGCGCTCGGCAGTCACCGTCGATGGCTCCCGGGTGTGGGTCAGTGGCGGGAACGGCGGAGTGAGGGCGACCCCGATCGGCAGTACTGGTGCTTCCACCGCCGTTACCGCCGACGCGAACCTGGGTCGGCTCGACGTCGTCGGCGGCCAATTGCTGGCCGGCGGGATCGACACCACTAAACTGGTCAAGGTTGGCTCGGGGACGCCACTGAGCTCGGCCGCAACCACGGCCCTGCCCGGGATCTCCAGCGTCACCTTGACCAACGGCTACGCCCCGCTCGACCTGACTGGCGCTGACTTCGCGGGCACCGGTGCGGACACGCTGTATCTGGCTAATGGCGCCGAGGGTGCCGGTGCGATCGACAAGTATCGCTTCAACGGCAGCACCTGGACGCACGTCGGCACGGTCCCCGTCGAGGGGCTGCTCGGTGTCGCCGCCACGACGTCGGCAGGAGCTGTCACCCTGTTCGCGACTACTGGCCATGCCCTGCTGAAACTCACCGAGGCAACCGCCGTCAGCGACACGTTCAACGTGGTCCAGGCCCAACTTGTGACGGCGCCGGCCGACACCCAGTTCCGCGGCGTCGCGTTCGCACCGACATCCTTCAGCGGTCCCTCGCTGATCATCAGGACCCCGCAGCTTGATGCGGCCCCGACGTCGCCACCGAACCAACTGCAAGCGTCGGTCGATGCGATCAGCAACGGTGCCGTCAGTGGCGTTACAGTCAAGATCGATTCAGGGACGCCGATCGCCGCCAGTAAGAGCAACGGCACTACCTGGAATGCGGCGCTACCGCTGGCCGGCTTGGGTCAGGGCCAACACACGGTGACGTTCACTGGGACTGATGGCGCGGCTACCACGAGTTCGTCGCGCACGTTCCTGGTCGGAGCAGACACGACGCCGCCGGTCCCGCCCGTGACGCCCACCGTGCCGGCCCACGCCTTCGGTGCCGGCGTCTTCAGCGCCGCGGACCTCCGGGTCAGCCGTGGGAAATTCAAGCCCGCCGGGTACCCGAAAGCGCCTGGCCGGACCGGCATCTCGTCCAAAGTGAAGGCCACAGCCGCCTTCCAGTTCGTCGGAACCGGAATTGATCTTCATCTCGCTGGCCGCACTGATGCCGGAAAGGCGAAGATCATCATCGACGGTGTTGTTCGCTCCATCGATCTGTACTCCAAGAAGGCCAAGGACCTCACCACTGCTATCCGGGGTCTGGGAGTCGGACTGCACACGGTTCAGGTGGTGTCGCTGAAGACGCGCGGAAAGAAGAGCAAGGGCTTCGTGGTCCTCTTCGGGTACCTGCAGGTGATCGCATGAACCGAAGCAGCCACCGCCGAGTCGCTTCTGCGGCCCAATCCGATCCGAGCAACCTATCACTCGACCAGACAGGACCAGTCATGAAGAGCAGTTCCACACGTCTCGGGCGTCTCGGTCGGGCGCTGGCCGCCGTAGTCGCTGTCGGCGCTGTCGGCCTCGTTGGGATCGGCTCGGCATCGGCGGACCCCAGCGG
>JBAXOQ010000591.1:0-1681 GCA_037133175.1 Actinomycetes bacterium | reverse complement strand
GGGAACGAGATCGTCACCGTGTAGGTGCCCGGGGCGGGGTAGGTATGCAGCTTGCCCGCATCCGCACAGGAGGTCACCCGATTCGACGCACCGTCACCCCACGCGACGGTGAACACACAGGTCCCGGTCGGGTCCAGCGGCAGACCCACCTGATCGACGGCGCTGCTGCCCGATGTCGTGTTGGCGGTGGTCCACGTCGTGAGGAACGAACTGGCCGGCGTCGTCGGAGTGAACGGGCCACCGGGATCGGAGAACGGGCCCGTGCCCCGCGCATTGGTCGCCCGCACCTGGAAGTCATAGCCGTTACCGTTGGTCAACCCCGTGGCCGTGCACGCCAGCACAGCACCCAGACCCGTGCAGCCGGCCGCATCGGCCCACGTACCCGGACCGGCATGCGCGCGGACCTGCACCGCATACCCGGTGATCGCTGCGCCGCCATCACTGCCCGGCGCCGCCCACGCCTACGCGACCGTCCCATCACCGGTACCCGTGGACGTCGGAGTGCCCGGCGCGACCTGGTTCACCAGGCGGCCGTTCACAACCACCCAGCCGGTCGGTAGCGAGGCCGGGGTTCCGACTAACCCCGAGGCGGTGATCCCCGCCAACGTGGCCCCGGCCAACCGGGCACCCCCAACCCGCACACCAGTCAGATTCGCGCCCGTCAGATCCGCACCCGTCAGGTTCACGAATCGCAGATCAGCGCCAGTCAGGTTGACCCCCCGCAGGTCACAGCCGTGCAGGTCCGCGCCCGGGCGGATGATCACCGCCGAAACACCTGCGCAGAGCCCGCACGCCCTGTGCAACGCCCATGTGTTGCGGGAATTGCAGGCCGTCACAGATCACAACCCGCCCGGGCAGGCGTGGTGCTGGGCGCAGCAAACAGCTGACGCGCTCGTTGATCTCAAGAACCTGGCCGATGTAGCCCTGGCCACGAACCCGGCCAACCTGGCTGCCCTGGACGCCGACGCGCTCGCCGAGGCACTGGCCCGCTACCGCTGCGGGGTGCACATCGGTTTGGCCGCCACCGCAGCCCGCGCCACCAAGCCCCAGGCCGAGCGCAACACCCTGGCCCGACGATTGATCAAACGCGAAACCGACTACCTACGCTTCACGACGAACCCGCTCGTAAGTCTTGACAACAACGCGGCGGAGCGCGAAATCCGGATGATCAAACTGAGGCAGAAAGTGTCCGGGTGCCTGCGAACCCGAACCGGCGCTGAGCAGTTCTGCGCGATCCGCAGCTACCTGGCCACCGCCGGAAAGCACGACATCGGATTATTTCAAGCCCTCACCGTGCTGGCTGAGCGCAAGCCCTGGATGCCCGCAACCGCGTAAGGCCCAGTTGCGCTGGCGGTTGGGTCAGTAGGCGTTGACGACCAGATCGTTGCTGATACCCGCGGTGTGCAAGTGGTCTGCCAGCGCCATGACCCGGTACAGGTACGTCGTGTGAGTTGTAAACGGCCCGACCATGAACGAGTAGGTCCCGTCAGGGCTGGTCGTCGTCTGTTCCAGCACCGTCCACACACCATTGAGGTTGCGCTGGCGTTGCACCACGATGTTCTCGTGCGCCGGAATGACCACCCCGTACATCGTCATGAATGATGCGGGCGGCACCGCGCCAGGGGCATGCACCGTCACACTGGTGGGCGTCACGGGGGGCACCGGGGGAACTGGGGGTACG
>JBAXOQ010000590.1:0-1697 GCA_037133175.1 Actinomycetes bacterium | reverse complement strand
TTCTTCGCCCGGGAAGGGCCGAAAAGACCGCAGTTTCAGCACGCCTGCCCGGATGCCTTTTTCCCGAGCCCGATCCGCCGCCACCTTGGCCGTGCCGCAGGTCGAGCCTAGCGCGACGATCGCCACCTCGGCATCGTCGAGGCGATACGGCTCGAAAATGGCGTACTCCCGGCCGGTCAAGCGGCCGTACTCCTTGCCCACTTCGACGATGACCCTCCGTGCGGTCGCCATGGCCTCAACCACCTGACGCTTGCACTCGAAGTAGTAGTCGGTCAGGTGGAGCGGACCGACGGTAATCGGCTTGGCCGTGTCGAGCAAACGGAAGGCTGCGTCGTACTCGCCCACGAACTGCCGCGCAGCCTCCGGCCCGATCAGTTCCACGCCCTCCATGGTATGGCTGATGATGAAGCCGTCGAGGCACACCATGACCGGTAGGAGTACGTCTTTGTGCTCGCCGATCCGAAACGCCTGAACCACCGTGTCGTAGACTTCCTGGCTGTTTTCGCAGTACAACTGGATCCAGCCGGCATCGCGGACGAACATCGAGTCGCTATGGTCGCAGCCGATGTTGACCGGCGCACTGATTGCCCGGTTGACCACAGGCATCACCACCGGCAGGCGCGTGGCGGCGGTGATGGCGCAGATCTCGGCCATCAGCAGCAAGCCTTGCGACGAGGTGGCCGTGACGGTCCGCGCCCCGGCCGCCGCCGCGCCGAAACAGGCGCTCTGGGCACTGTGTTCTGATTCGACCAGGATCAGCTCCGTGTCCACCACGCCGTCGTGGACATAAGACGAGAACTTGTGCATCAGCTCGGTCTGTGGCGTAATGGGGAACACCGCGGCTACGTCGGGATTCACATCCTTCAATGCCTCGGCGCCCGCGTCATTTCCCGTCAGTGGGACTGGTTTGCTCATGCTGCTGATTCCGATCCGATCGATTTACCTATCGAGCTTCATCTCAATCGCGTGACACTTGGCCGGACATTCCCGGGCGCATATCCCGCATCCCTTGCAATGATCGTAATTGAACCCGACCACGCGGCCGTTTTCGACTAGCACTGCCGAGTCCGGGCACAGGATCCAGCAGCGAAGGCAATGAACGCAACGATCTGGGGCGTGTATCGGTTTGTACGTTCGCCAGCCGCCCGTCACATAGCGATGGCTGCTGCCCGACTCGAAGATGATTCCGCCGATGGGCATGTCTTTCCAACTCAGTAATTCGCTCACGATGACTGCACCTCCTCGTAGGCCCGCTCGATGGCGCGGATATTGCCCCGGACCACACGCTCGCCGTACTTGGCGAGGAACTTCTTCTGAAGGTCTTTCTTCAGCGCGCTGATTGATATACAGGCGGTAGCTTTGACGAGGGCGCCGATCATAGGCGTGTTGGGCATGGGACGCCCAAGTTCGTCGATCGAGATCTTGGTGGCATCGACGCAGTACACCGTACCCACCGGGTTGCCCCCCGCGCCTCGGAGCTTGTCGCCCATCGGGCCGGGCTCCAGCACGGTGTTGATCACGAAGATCGTCTTGCCGTCTGCACCCTCGGTGACAGACGGCATGCCAATCATCGTATCGTCCAATACAACGACCACGTCGGGCCGCTCGATGGCGCAGTGCAGACGGATCGGCGCGTCGCTGACTCGGGTGAACCCACGAATCGGGGCCCCCATGCGCTCCGGACCGTATTCGGGGAA
>JBAXOQ010000589.1:0-1701 GCA_037133175.1 Actinomycetes bacterium | reverse complement strand
CCGTGCATCGCTTGCGCGATCCACTAGTCACAGGGAGGTGAAGATCTTGAAGCGATTCTCAATCGTACTCGCACTGACAATGGCCCTCTGCCTTGCCTTCGTAGGCTCGGCATACGCTAACTTCGGTCCTCACGGTGGCTACTTGAACGACACGGATGCGTGCGCTGCCTGTCACCGCGCACACACGTCGTTCTCGGCCGTGGGCTGGAAAGACGGTCTCGGAACAGAGCACGCGAGTGCTTTGCTCGTCGGCAACGCTGCCACGATGACCGAGTTCTGCAACGCCTGTCACGGCGACATGGCCCCAGGCGCTTCCACGAACGTCGCCAGCGGTATCTTCGATGCTGGTCCTTCGGGCGGCACAGGAGCCTCCGTGGGCGCTCCCGCGGTTCCGATCGCGGCTGGCACATTTACCGACGGCAGCGGCGTAACGCCCGCCTACTCAGACACGCCCGGTGCGCCTCCTACGCTCTTCGCGTATCAGACGACGTCGACGTTCGGTGCCCCGCTCAACGGCGGTGGCTTCACCCGCATGCCTGATCCGTACGTGTGGCAGGGTGAGACCGGCACGGCCAACACCGTGACCTTCGTCGCCTCGTCGTCGTCCCACCACATGGATGTCAATGGTCCTCTGTGGGGTTCCGGCAGCTACGTTGCGGAGACCGGTGGCACGACTGGCATGACGTGCACCGACTGCCACGACCCGCACGGTTCCTCTAACTACCGTCTGCTGAAGGCCACGGTCAACGGTGACACGGTCGGCGGCTATGCTGCTGACGGTACGACTCCGTTGCCGTTCGTCTTCTCGGATGAGATCGGCTATCCGATCCCGACCTCCGGTATCGCCAACCCCGGTGGCGGCATCCCGACTGCCGGTCTTCCCGGCGGCGGCTGGCTGAAGCATCAGGCCGGCGCTGACCAGATGGCGATCTATCAGCCGAACTACACCGACACCAACGGCACCCCGGTCCTCCACGTTCCGAACCAGCCGCTCGTGGACAGCCCCGGCACCCGTGCCGTGTCGTTGTCGATCTGGTGTTCCGCTTGCCACCAGGACTACAACCAGAGCTCGGCTTCGAACGTCACGTCCTACGACTACAAGGGCTTCATGCCTGGCAACGGCTCAGGCCCTGCGGCAATCAGCGGCGTGTACGCGGCTGCCGGTCTTGGCACCAAGGCCTACCACCGTCACGCGATCGACGTGACGATGGCTGCTGGTCTCGGTGCCGGTCGTGCTCTGGCCGAGCAGGTCGTTGGCTCGCCGGCGTGGGTTCCGCTTGAGAACTCGCCTTCCGGCGTTCAGACCAGCGTCGACCCGACCAACGGCTTCATCGGCTGTCTCACCTGCCACCGTGCTCACGGTTCGGCTGCTGAGATGTCGGGCTGGGCGAGCGCTCACCTCGAGACTGCTGGCTCAAGCACCGTGTACATGCCGGTTCGCGACAACATCGCGGGCGTGTCCCCGGACAAGGGTGCCTTTGGCACTCTGAACAACCAGAGTACAAGCGCTCTCCTGCGCGCCGACAATCGTGGCGTGTGCGAGCGTTGTCACAACAAGTAGTGGTCACCTGACACTGCAGGGATTCGCATTCCGGGATCTCGAATCGTGATGAAGGGCTCCGGACCACAAGGTCCGGGGCCCTCTCTCGCGGCCAACGGTGCCACTTGGCGCGAAGTTCGCGCCACGGAGTACCATAGAGT
>JBAXOQ010000588.1:0-1702 GCA_037133175.1 Actinomycetes bacterium | reverse complement strand
GCCAGGTTCAGGTGGCCGATCGCACGTTGCGGATTGCCGCTTAGCAGCGCGACTTTGGCCCGGACCAGTGCCCGGTTCACGACGTATAGCCGGAATACGGTCATGGCGTCGAAGTCGCCGCTGATCGTGAGCCATTCGTTGAGCAGCCAGGAAGCGGCGTCGCTGCGGTGGTGGCGCAACAGATCCAGGTAGGCGAACGCGATCTCGTTGGCTACGTCCAGCCACCGCAAGGTGTCGTTGAACTCGATGCAATCGAACGGGGTGATCACCCCGTCCAGTCGCACCAGGTTGCCCAGATGCAGGTCACCGTGGCCTTCCCGGATGTGACCTTGTGCTCGGCGACGCAACAGATCCGGGGTTCGGGTAGCCACCTCGGCGCGGGTCCAGTCATCCAACTGGTCCAGTTGATCCGCTCGTTGCGGCAGACCGGGTCGCAGGTCGAGGAAGTGCTCGTCAAGGTTGGCCTGCACCTGTGCCGGGGTGCCGAACCAAGTCTGCGGCCCGGCGGTCGCGGCGTCCCGGTGGAGTTGGTGGATGGTCGCGGCGAGGCCGGATATCTCGGCATCGGTCAACTCCCCGGAACGGCACAGTTCGCTGGCGATGTGGTCTTCCGGGAATCGGACCATTCGCACTGCCCACTCGCCGGTGTCATCGAGGGGCACCACATCCAAGTAGATCTGCGGCGCGAATCGGCGATTCAGGCGAAGCTCCTCGTTGCAGAAGAACCGGCGGCGCTCTGGGGTGGTGTAGTCAAGGAAGGGCATCAGCACCGGCTTCTTGACCTTGTAGGCGTGTTCGGCATCCAGCAGAATCCACGAGATGTGGGTCTCGATCACGTCGGCGTCGATCCGGGTGCGGAACGGTTCCAACCACGGCGGTACCGATGGGGGCATGACGCGATTATCTGCCACCGGCCTCCGATTGGGCGTTTGGGCACACGATCATTGTCGGTGCCGCATTAGCATCGGAGGGTGCGTGCGCCCTTTTCAACAGTCACAGACGATGCCCTGGCCGACCATGACATGGTCGGCCTCCTGGCCGAATTGGCGGCCGGTCGGGTTCACCCAAATGAGTTGTTCGCGGCGGCCTGGGAGCGCGCCGAGCACGCCGAACCGCTGAACGCGGTGGTCTCATGGGTGCCGCCATCGACGAGTGTCGATGGTCCGTTTGCCGGTATTCCTACGTTCGTCAAGGACGACGAGGAGGTCCAGGGCGTGGCGACCACCAACGGGTCGCGGGCGGTGCCCGACACTCCGGCCGAAGAGGACTCGCCGTTCGCACAGCAACTGCGGCAGCTTGGCCTGGCGTTCGTCGGTAAGTCGGCGTTGCCTGAGTTCGGGTTGATGCCGACGACCGAGCCGCTCGCTCATGGGCCGACTCGGAACCCGTGGGACCTGTCCCGGTCCACTGGTGGTTCCTCTGGCGGTGCTGCCGCGCTGGTCGCCGCCGGCGTGGTGCCGATTGCCACTGGGAACGATGGCGGCGGATCGATCCGCATTCCCGCGTCGTGCTGCGGGGTGGTTGGGCTCAAACCGTCGCGCAACCGACTGCAGCCGACGGCGGAGGCTGAGATTCTGCCGCTGGACATCATCACCTACGGAGTCCACACCCGGTCGGTGCGCGACACGGCCGCGTTTTACCGCGAGATTGAGAAGATCCACTGTGAGCTGCCGCCGATTGGTGACGTGGTCGGCCCCGGTAG
>JBAXOQ010000587.1:0-1712 GCA_037133175.1 Actinomycetes bacterium | reverse complement strand
GTGAAGTGGTCAGACGACGTCATGACCGCCAAGCGCACCGACTCCGACGTGACGGGCAACAAGAACGTCACCGCGACGTTCGTCGAGGACGCTCCGACGGTCCTCGACTTCTCGCCGACCTCCGGTCCGGCCAAGACCGTCGTGACCATCACGGGTACCGGCTTCACCAGCGCGACCGGCGTGACGTTCAACGGCACTGCCGCCACGAGCTTCACCGTGGACTCTGCCACGCAGATCAAGGTCAGCGTGCCCGCGGGTAACGTCACCGGATTCGTCGCCGCGACCAATCCGAGTGGGACCGGGACCAGCGTCGGTACCTACACGCGCACAGCGACCACTTGGAACGTGCCTGCCGACTACAGCACCATCCAGGCGGCCGTCACCGCAGCGACCTCCGGCGACACGATCGATGTCGCCGCCGGCACCTACGCGGAGCAACTGAACATCACGAAGGCCCTGACTCTGACCGGCGCAGGAGCAGGCACGACGCACCTGCAGGCCCCGGCAGTCGCCTCAATGGCGATCTACGACCAGTTCGGGTCGAAGTCACCGACGGCCCGCTATTCGGTTCATCGTGCGACCGACATTGCGGTCGTACGTATCGCCGCATCCGATGTAACGGTCGAGGGATTCCACGTGGATCTGATGGACTACGCCTACTGGAACGTCAAAGGCAGCTACGGCTCCAACTACAGCCGCAGCGTCGGCATTCTTGTCGATCACACCGAGACGGTACCGGGCACGCCCGACGTGTTCACCGGCGTGAGCATTCGCAACAACCTGCTCGACGGGTTCCTACTCAACGACAACGGCGACGGCATCAAGGTACTCGCGCGCGCCACGGCATCCGTGACGGGCAACACCATATATGCCTACGGCGAGCAGGGAATCAGCGCGCAGGCCCCCGACTACCCTGCGGCCACGTACCATCCGACGGTGACCGCCAACAACAACGTCATCTACGGCGGCACGAGCGGCCGCGGCGAGGGAACGGGGACGAGTTCGTTCTTCGGGATCGGGTACTGGGTCGGCGCTGATGGCAGTGCCACCGGTAACACCATCCATAACTATCCCGACTGGAGTGTCGGCGGCCCGGGCATGCAAGTGTGGGGCACCGGGGCTACCTCAGTCACGTTCGCCAGCAACGTCATCGACACGGACGGCGGGGCGGTAGGCGGTCACGGCATCGATGTGAACGACGCCACCGCGGTCTGCACGGGAAACACGATCACCCATCAGGAATACGGGGTGTATCTCTGGCAGGATCCGGGTACTGCGCAACTGCAGCTCAGCGGTGGTGCCGTCAGCAACAACACCGTCGGCGTCTACTCCGAGGCGGGCACGGTCGCTTCTGTGCATGGGACCAGCCTGACCGGCAATGGCCTGGCGATCGACGCTTCCAGCCTCGTCGGCTCTGACGTCAACGCCACCGGCAACTACTGGGGCGCCGCGAGCGGCCCCTACAACGCGACGACGAATCCGACCGGCACCGGCAATCCGGTGACCGATCACGTCACCTTCGATCCCTGGCTGCTCGTTCCTTCGGGTAGCTGGCTGCTGCAGTACAACGCGGGCTCCAACGGCTCGATCGAAGGCTCGACCACCCAGGTCGTGCTCAACGGGGCCTCCGGCACGGAGGTCGAAGCCAAGGCCAATGCCGGCTACCACTTCGTGAAGTGGTCCGACGACGTCATGACCGCCAAGCGCACCGA
>JBAXOQ010000586.1:0-1720 GCA_037133175.1 Actinomycetes bacterium | reverse complement strand
TCATCACCCAGGACAACATCAACACCGCGATCGCTGGCGCCGGGATCGCAGGCGACATCGGACTGCTCTCGGTCGACATCGACGGCAACGACTACTGGGTGCTCGACGCGATCGACGTCGTCAGTCCCAGGATCCTCGTCGCGGAGTACAACAGCACCTTCGGACCGGATGCAGCGGTGAGCGTGCCGTACGACCCTTCGTTCGACCGCACCAAGGCTCATCATTCGAATCTCTACTGGGGTGCGTCGCTGGCGGCACTCTGCTTGGCCGCCGACCGCAAGGGTCTGGCATTCGTGGGCAGCAACAGCGCCGGCAACAACGCCTTCTTCGTCCGCCGCGATGTGCTCGGGGTTCTCCCGACGCTCACACCGCAGGAGGGCTGGGTCGACGCCCGCTTCCGCGAGAGCCGCGATGCCGCGGGCACCCTGACCTACATCGGCGGACGAGCCGCCCGCATCGCTGTGATCGCAGACCAGCCGCTGGTCGATGTGTCGATCGGCGCTCTGACCACGGTCGGGCGGTGTCTGTCGGACAGCGCCTGAACGCGTCCGCCGGCCAGCCAGAGGGAGCCAGTCGTTCCCCGACACCACGGCACCCTAGTCCGATTGGGCATGGAACGTGCTTGCGACGGCGTCCGCGCAGGGGCGCGATGGGACCACTCAGGAACTGCGCAACCAGTCTTGAGCATCCTTCCATTCGACGATCGGCAGGCGGGCGATGTTCTCGTAGAAGTAGGAGAACTGCTTGCCCACCAACTCGCTTCTCAAGTCAACCAGAGCAGGCTTGTTTCCTGTGATTCGCAGCACGCCAACCCCGCAGTCGATTCGCAATACCCTGAAGTCGAGTCCCTCCGTCTGGGTCAGTTCGAACGCCGCCTTCCAGACATCCCCAGTCCAGGCGCCGGGACTTACGATCGGGACGTGACTCTCTTTCCAGTTCCTGGGCAGCATGTCGTGGAATGCGATGTAGCCGCCTGGTTTGAGACACCTGATCGAATTGGCAGCGTCCCTTCGGACCTGGTCGTAGGTGTGCAGACCATCGATGAAGACGACATCGAACAGGGACTCGTTGGTACGGAAGAAGTCGTCTGACGTCTTCCTCACGGTGCCCCCATTGTTGGGGTCAACGCCCACCTTGTTCAGCGCGGGTATTGAGTTGAACAGACTGTTGTCGGCCGTGCCGATCTCCAGGTATGCACAATCCGGTCGTTGAGAGACGAGAAGGTTCACGAGAGCGATGCGATTGAAGTTGATCCGGCCCCAATCCCACGCGAAGGACTTGGCGTAGGAATGGCGCGCATACCGGTTCTGAAGGTAGCGGAACTTCAAGGGGATCAGGAATGGGCCCAGATAGCGACGCACCGGCGCGTACACGGAACTCTTCTTGAGCCGCGAGAGGGCGCTGCTGTCAGCCATCGTGTTGACTTCTCCGGTGCCTGTGGTCGTGGGGGCGTCATTCTAAGGCGTAGACCCGGTGGGTACCGTCCCCGTCGACGTGGGTGGCGGGGACGGACGGCGAGCCGAGCGACGAGGAACGGAGGAGCGAGGTGATTAGACGGGTCTCCAGCGTTCTGGCCCGCGTGCCCGCGCGGAGTACCTTCGTGGTCGCCCCCCCGTCGGAGCCGTTGCCGTTCGGGATGGAGCGGCTGCCGGTCGGTCGGATGGCCTCCTTCGGCCCCAAACACCCCGACAGGCTCTTCTACGTGGTCTGGAGGGAGAGC
>JBAXOQ010000585.1:0-1720 GCA_037133175.1 Actinomycetes bacterium | reverse complement strand
GTGCTGGCGATCATCATCTTCGGTGCGAGCACGGTGACTCAGCTGGGTTGGTGGGCGGTGCCGGCGGCAATCATGCTCGCGCTGGCTGTCGCCGCCATCGTTGCGGTCTTCTCCTACCTGGCCTGGCTTCGGCTCGACTACTGGTTCGACGGTAGCGGCGATCTGCGGATTGACTCGGGCGTCATCAATCGAAACGAGCGCAAGTTGGCGCTGTCCCGGCTGCAGGCTATCGATGTCGAACAACCACTGGTGGCACGTTTGGTAGGACTGGCCATCGTCAAGATCGAGGTCGCCGGGGTGGGGGAGCAGAAGGCCGTTCTGTCGTACTTGACGCAGTCCGACGCCGAGCAGTTGCGCCGAGAGATCCTGTCACGCGCGGCGAAGGAGGCCCACGAGGACGCGCTCGCCGCCCCCATGATTGAGGCGGAGACCGTCATCGCGCGGGTGGCGCCCGGGGACCTGGCGTTGTCGCTGCTGATCCGATCCGCGACGGCTGGCCTGCTGGCGCTGACGATCTTGCTCGGGGTGTCGGCATTTCTCACCGATGGGTTGGTCGGCTTGATGCTGATGCCGTTCACGGCAGGCATCCCGATCCTGATGGTGGGCACAGAGTTCATCACCTACTACGGGTTCACGGTGTCCAAGGCTGGCGGTGGCCTGCGGCTGCGGTACGGACTGCTGAGCACGCAGGCGCAGTTCGTTCCGCCGGGGCGAGTGCAAGCCATCGATTTCATGGAGCCGCTGCTGTGGCGGCCCAAGGGCTGGGTGCGGATGCGCCTGACGGTGGCTGGCATGGGTCAGCCCTCCAGCGACGGCGGCGGCAAGTCCGTGGCGCGCAACGTGTTGCTGCCGGTGGCCACGCGGGAAGAGGCGATCGAGATGTTCGCCCGGATCCTACCGGGGGTGGACCTGGCCGCGATCGAGTGGAATGCCGCGCCCCGGATCGCCCGGTGGCGCTCGCCGATACAGGCGACCCGGCTGGCGGTCGGGTTCAGTGATGAGGTCCTGGTCACCCGCCGAGGCATGGTCACGCGCTATCTATCCGTGGTGCCGCATGCCCGCACCCAGTCGGTGCGGGTGGTGCAGGGACCGTACCAACGGGCGCTGGGCCTGGCCTCGATGTACGTCGACGTGCCGCCCGGTCCGGTGGTGGTGGCGGCCCTTCAGCAGAGCGAGCCCGATGCGTGTCGGTTTGCCGAGGCCCAGGCTGTCCGAGCGCGGGCAGCGCGCGCTGGCGAGAACGGCTAATTCCCGGTCCTATTCTCCTGTCTGCACTGTGGGTAGGCGATTTTGGTATACCTTTTCGGCTACTGTCAAGGTATGCTGAGCTGTATGACGCAAGCTGACGCAACAACCATCAAAGTCTCCAAAGCTGTCCGTGACCGACTGTCGCGGGCCGCCCGGGCACAGGATTTGTCAGCCAACGAGTTGGTCGATCGGCTGCTCACAGAATGGGAACGCCGGGTGCGAATGGTCAGTGTCGCGAAGGCGATGAGTGACAGTAGCGGCGCGGACATGTCGTCCTATCTCGCCGAGACGGTGCTGTGGGAGCAGGCGCAGAGCGAACAGGCCGCATCGGCCAGCCAGATTCCGGCGTGACGGGCGACCTGCGTCAGGGCACCGTGGTCTGGGTCGATCTGGCCCCAGTCAAAGGTCGAGAGCAGGGCGGTCATCGTCCCGCCGTCGTGATCTCCAGCCCCGACCACCTATCGGTGATCAC
>JBAXOQ010000584.1:0-1725 GCA_037133175.1 Actinomycetes bacterium | reverse complement strand
TTGCGTCAGTCAACCGCCAACTCGGCTAAACCACCCAAAAACCCTTTGTTGGCGGAGTGCAACCCTCCTGCAACGGGGTTCGTTCTAGCGTCCGTATTGGGTGGTCGTTCCACCTTCCAAACGTTGATCGAAATCCACAGGAGGAAAGCAATGTCCGTCTACGCCCCACCCGGTTCGCCAGGCAGTGTTGTCAGCTACGAGTCCCGGTACGACAACTGGATCGGTGGCAAACGAGTACCACCGGTCAAGGGTCAATACTTCGAGAATGTCTCGCCGGTCAACGGCAAGCCGTTCTGCGAGATTGCCAGGAGCACGTCCGAAGACATCGAGCTCGCCTTGGATGCCGCGCACGCCGCTGCTCCTGCCTGGGGTCGGATGTCGGCCGGTGACCGTTCGGACATCCTGCTCAAGATCGCCGACCGGATGGAGCAGAATCTGGAAGCGATCGCGGTTGCCGAGTCGTGGGAGAACGGCAAGCCGGTCCGCGAGACTCTTGCCGCCGACATCCCGCTGGCGATCGACCACTTCCGCTACTTCGCTGGCGCGTTGCGGGCGCAAGAGGGTGCGGTCTCGCAACTCGACGATGACACCGTCGCCTACCACTTCCACGAGCCACTCGGCGTCGTCGGGCAGATCATCCCGTGGAACTTCCCGCTGTTGATGGCGACCTGGAAGCTGGCACCAGCGCTGGCCGCTGGAAACGCGGTCATCCTCAAGCCGGCCGAGCAGACCCCCGCATCGATCATGTTGTGGATCGACCTGGTCGGTGATCTCCTCCCGCCCGGAGTGCTGAACATCGTGAATGGTTTCGGTGTTGAAGCCGGCAAGCCGCTGGCCTCCAGCAATCGGATTCGCAAGATTGCGTTCACCGGTGAGACGACAACCGGCCGACTGATCATGCAGTACGCCAGTGCCAACATCATCCCGGTCAGCTTGGAGCTAGGCGGCAAGAGTCCGAACATCTTCTTTGAAGACGTCAGTTCGAAAGACGATGACTACTTCGACAAGGCGCTCGAGGGCTTCACTATGTTCGCTCTCAACCAGGGCGAGGTCTGCACGTGCCCGAGTCGCGCGTTGATCCAGGAGTCGATCTACGACCACTTCCTGAACGCTGCGACGGAACGGACCAAGAAGGTCATTCAGGGCAATCCGCTGGACACCGAAACCATGATCGGTGCACAGGCCTCCAACGACCAACTCGAGAAGATCCTGAGCTACGTCGAGATCGGTAAGGCCGAAGGCGCCCGCGTGATCACTGGCGGCGAGCGGGTTCATCTCGGTGGCGATCTGGCCGAGGGCTACTACGTCGCGCCGACCATCTTCGAGGGCAAGAACTCGATGCGGATCTTCCAGGAGGAGATCTTCGGGCCGGTTGTGTCGGTGACCTCGTTCAAGGATTTCGACGACGCCATCCACATCGCCAACGACACCTTGTATGGCCTCGGCGCCGGTGTCTGGACGCGCGACCTGAACATCAGCTACCGCGCGGGTCGGGCCATCGAAGCCGGCCGGGTCTGGACGAACTGCTACCACGCCTACCCGGCGCACGCCGCGTTCGGCGGATACAAGGGTTCCGGGATCGGACGTGAGAACCACCTGCGGATGCTGGACCACTACCAGCAGACGAAGAACCTGCTCGTGTCGTACTCCCCACAGAAGCTCGGCTTCTTCTAGCGGCCAACGGGCGACAACCCCACCACATGGCCGACCGACCAACAGGTCACG
>JBAXOQ010000583.1:0-1736 GCA_037133175.1 Actinomycetes bacterium | reverse complement strand
CGCCCAGACCATAACACTGCTTGGATCTAGCTGCCAAACCACGTCGGTGGCGTTCTCTGCCAGCAGCCGGTACCGGTTCTCGCTTCGAGCCAACCTCTGCTGGGCCACCAGCGCGGTGGTGACGTCGCGGGCCGTGACCACGATCTCGTCTCCGAACGGGACCGCGGTCAAGTCGAGCGAGGCCGTCACACCGTTCTCGTCGAAGTCCGGTACCGTCAAATGCCCGGGCTGCTTGGTGATCAGGGTGTGGGTGTAGAAACCGAACACGCCCAGGGTCGCAACGCTCGGGAACAGCTCCAGAATCGTGTGGCCAAGAATCTCTGAACCGGCTCGTGAATACAACGCCTCGCCCGCCGTATTGACGTGTGTGTACGCGAGGTCGATCACTACATCGTGCTCGTCGCGAACCGCTCTCAACACATACGTGGCGTCCGGCAGCGCATCCACCAGGCCCCGGTACCGGCGTTCCGACTCTGCCAATGCGACCCGCGCCTCGACCAAGTCCGTGACGTCCTCATGGGTCCCGGTCATCCGCGACGGCTGGCCATCCGGGGTCCGCGCGACCACCGTGCCGCGGGTGCGTATCCACCGCCACCGCCCGTCGCGGTGGCGCATCCGCACCTCCCGATCGCACTCCGTGGCTTGGCCGTTTCTGACCCGTTCAATGAACTCGTGGTCACCGGACAGGTCGTCGGGGTGGCTCAACCGGTCCAAGGTGTCGAGGGTGACAGGTTGCAGATCTGCCAAGTCATAGCCCAGCATCCGCGCCAATCGCTCATCGATCAAGAACTCACCAGTGAGAAGATTCCAGTCCCACAGCCCGAGGCGGGTTCCGGCCAACACCAACTCGCGGCGCTCGTTCTCCACCTCAAGCTCGGCCTTGGCCTGCTCAAGCTGCTCGCCCCGTCGGGCCAGCTCCTGCTGGGTCAGCACCTGCTCTTGGATGTCCCGCAGCGCCACGATGCGGGACGCTGCGGCGTCGGCCGCATCCGGCACGCGATGGACGATCCCGGATATCCACCGGTATTCACCGTCCGCGGCCAGCAGTCGGATCTCGAAGCGGACCACATACGGTTCCCGATCAGTTGCCGACTCAAATGAGTCAAATAGCGCCAACTCCTCCGAGTGCACCAGATCCCTCATCGCGGTGCCGATCAGATCGTCGGGGTGATAGCCCAAGACTCTCTTGGCAGCCGGAGACACCCAAGCGAACATCCCCGCCAGATCCACCAAGAACACCAGGTCAGTGGCGTTGTCGGCAATCAACCGATACTTCCGCTCGCTGTCGGCCACCTCATTTCCGGTCGCCACCTGCTCGTGAATGTCCTGCACACCCAAAAACCTACCGGAGTTTGCCCCATCGGTGTCAGTGACCAGTCGCCCACGACCGAGCGTCCACCGATAGTCGCCGTCCGCATGCCATCCCCGAATCCTGCGGCAGACCTGCTGCCCGGGGGCGGCCCCCGCTACGTCGTCCCGCAACGCCGCCGCATCCTCATGGTGGATAAAGCGCGTTGCCGGGCGTCCCTGCAGCTGGTCCGGGGCCCATCCAAACGCCGAGGTAATCGAGGGTGACACCCACTGAGCAACCATCTGCTCATCCGTGACCAGCACGACATCAGTAGCGTTCTCGGCCAACAGCCGGTAATGGTGTTCACTTTCCTCCAGCGCCTGGGTCAGCCCTCCAGCGCCTGGGTCAGCCCTCCAGCGCCTGGGTCAGCCCTCCAGCGCCTGGG
>JBAXOQ010000582.1:0-1737 GCA_037133175.1 Actinomycetes bacterium | reverse complement strand
ATCGCGTACTCACGGTTCGGGTCGGCCAAGCCGGGTCCCACCGCGGCAAAGGTTGGGAGCCGATCACCGAGTACGCGATCCAGGCGCTCGTCCGGCGTGATCAACCGCTGGTGGTGATCCTGTGGGGCCGTGACGCGCAGTGCGTCATCCCGATGTTGGGTGCAGTCCCGCACATCTCATCGGCCCACCCGAGTCCGTTGTCCGCCCGCCGGGGATTCTTCGGCTCACGCCCGTTCACGCAGGCCAACCGACTCCTCACTGCCCAGGGAGCCTCCCCCATCGACTGGACCCTCCCCTAACCGGTATCCCGCACCTCACCCGCCCCTTTCGTTGACTGCGAAGTTGTGGCCCACTTCGATCATGAAAACCGGGCCACAACTTCGCAGTCAACGAATCCGGGAACAGGACCAGCACGCATCGCAAGAGCCAGACTCACGACAGGAGACGCAACAATGAAGTTCACCTCAGAGCACGAGCAGTTCCGAATGTCGGTACGAGCGTTGATCGAGAATGAGATCAACCCGTACGTCGACGAATGGGAAGCAGCCGGGATCTTCCCGGCGCACGAGCTCTTCCCCAAGATCGCGGCGATCGGTGCATTCGGCCTTGAGTACGACCCGGAGTTCGGCGGCCAGGGAGCAGACCACACCTACACGCTGGTGCTCGGCGAGGAACTCGGGCGCACCACCAACTGCGCTGGCGTGCCGATGGCCATCGCGGTCCAAGCGTCGATGTCCACGCCGGCGCTGGCCAAATTCGGCACTCCTGAGCTGAAGACCAAGTACCTCGTCCCGGCGATGGCAGGCGAGATGGTCACCTCGGTGGCGGTCAGCGAACCCGGCGCAGGCTCCGACGTCGCTGGTATCACCACCAAAGCACGCCGCGACGGCGACGACTGGATCATCAACGGCCGCAAGATGTGGATCACCAGCGGCACCCAAGCCGACTGGATCTGCGTGCTGGCCCGCACCTCGGACGAGGGCGGCTTCCAAGGGATGTCGCAAATCATCGTCGAGTCCAAGACTCCCGGGTTCTCGGTCAGCCGCGCCATCAAGAAGATGGGTAATCACTCCTCCGACACCGCCGAACTCATCTTCGACGATGTTCGGGTGCCAGTCAGCAATACCGTCGGGGAAATCGGCCGCGGATTCCAACAGCAGATGGCGCAATTCCAGGATGAGCGCCTGATCGCCGCCTACATGGTCTGCGGGTCGATGCGTCGGGCGTTGGACCGCACCAAGGAGTACCTGCAACAACGCGAAGCCTTCGGCAAACCGCTGCTGGCCAACCAGTATCTGCAGTACAAACTGGCCGAGCTGATCGCCGAGGTAGACATCATCACCGAGTACACCCACACCGCCGCGGAGCGGTACGCAGCCGGCGAGGATGTCAGCCGGATGGCCACCATCGCCAAGTTGAAGACCGGCCGGCTGCAGCGCGAAGTCGCCGACACTTGCGTGCAGTTCCACGGAGGCATGGGCTACGCCGACGAGGGCTGGGCATCCCGCTACTTCCGAGACGGTCGGCTGACCTCCATCGGCGGCGGCGCGGACGAGGTCATGCTCCGCGTGATCTCGATGATGGAAGGGATGGGCAAGCGATGAGCGAATCCGTCGAGAACGACACACCCGACGCCCCGCCGGCACCCGTCGTCTACCGAGTAGCAGACGGCGTGGCTACCATCACGCTCAACCGCCCCGACCTGCGCAACGTGATGTCGGTCGAGGCGCTCAAGGC
>JBAXOQ010000581.1:0-1742 GCA_037133175.1 Actinomycetes bacterium | reverse complement strand
TGACCTGCAACCGCCAGCCGCAGTGGCCTGACCATGCCGCCAACACGCTGGTGCTGTGGGCGGACGGGCGGTACCCGGACAACGTCGGAGACTTCGTCAAGAAGAAGATGAGCGACTGCAACGGCGAAGAACTGCTCAGCGAAATGCTGTACCACTGGGGCGCGGCGGACCAGATTCCGGCGATCTTGCCGACCGTCAAGGTGGTTCCGTGCATGATGCCGTACATCACCGCCCAGTTCCTGCCCCGCGTCGCCGGCGACCGCCCGGATGTGGTGCCGGCTGGCAGCAAGAACCTGGCGTTCCTGGGCCAATTCGCCGAAATCCCCGACGACTGTGTCTTCACCGTCGAGTACTCCGTGCGCTCAGCCATGATGGCCGTCTACACCCTGCTGGATCTGGACAAAACCCCACCGGAGATCTACCCCTCCAAATACGACGTGCGGGTCATCGCTAAGGCCACCGAGGTCATGTACGACGGCAAAGTCCCCGCCGAAGGACTGATCTCCCACTTCCTCAAGGGCACCAGCCTGGAGGGCCTTGTCTAGTCGCCAGCCGACTGACGCGGAATGTCGAGCGGTGAGCGGGCGAATCGCGATTCGAGGAAACGCTGGTTGGCGAGCAACTCGCTCGCTTCCGCTTCTGCGTGGTTCGTGATCGCGGCGTCTAGAGCCGCCGAAATCATGTCCAGTTGTTCCACCGCGAGGTCCCTGGCGGAGCGCCCGTCGCAGATCTGGATGGGCGCGTCATCAGAGGGCACGTCAAGGTAGGACTTCAGCGTGTGAGGTAGGTAGTCCACGGCGATCCGCACGCCGACATCGAATTCGTTGGAGAAAGCACGGGCAGCTGTTTGGTTGAGCAATTGCCCAGTCTTGGCGCAGATCGCCTCCGCCCGTTCGCGGACGGCTGGGTTCGCGAGCCGAACCATCTCTGCTGCGAGGAGCAATGAGCGGTTCGCTGCTGCGAGCCGCTGCCGCATCGCGGCATTATTGCCGGCCACCGCTGGGGCGTAGTACGTCTGGAGTGCCGACGTCACGCCCGCGTCTCCCGGATCGGCGCCCCTGAACGCGCGGGCGAGGTTGGTCGGCAGCCGGTAGTTGCGACGCTTTGGTAGGTAATCCGCCCACCACGCTGGATGACTGCCGTAATTCTCTTTTGCCGGCCAAGCCCGATCCAAGCCGGAGTAGAACGAACCCGGCGCTGATCCAGACATGTAGTCCCGCACCTGGCTGAACGAATCCTGGGTCACCTGGTCTTCGGTTCTGGCTACCAAAACGCTGCATGCGGAAACGGCCGGGTGGCCTCGCTCGAGGAGGTTCAACAACTGCTGCAATGCGATGTGCAGGTTCGAATAGAGGGCGAATTCATTGACGGCAACAACGTGCTGTCGCTCTCCTCGATGCCAGCGCGGCGGCAGGAGCGTCAGCGGGTGGAGACTGTCAGTTGGCTGCGGAAGCGTCGAACCCGCAGGGGATCGGCATTCCTCAACTTCCAGCGCCCGAGCAGCCACCAGCCATCCTCCTGTCGTTGCTGCAGCCCATCTTCACCTGCCAGCCGCGAGCAGGCAAGGTGACGGCAGCTGGATCTTCTCTGCGATCGTGGCAGCCTCGGCAAGTAGCCGGTACAGCCGCTCGCTTTCTGCCAACGCCGCCAGGGCAGAACTGAGTTCGTCCTGCAACATGGTGTTCTCGGTGTCCGTTACCCCTGCCCGTTTCAAGAGGTCCCGTTCGCGCAGCGGATCGACG
>JBAXOQ010000580.1:0-1743 GCA_037133175.1 Actinomycetes bacterium | reverse complement strand
GTCCACGACGCCGAGGTGGAACAGGACCCGGTGAGTCGCGCTGATCGCCGACAGGTAGTGACGGTGGCTTTTGCCGGTGCGCTGTTCGCGCTGCCGGCAGGCCTCGGTGAACTCGGCCAGGTCGTCGACGGTCCATGCGTCGATCGGCCGGCCGGTCTGGATCAGCAGCCGGACGGGGACCTGCGATCCGGTCGCCAGGCGGGTGCGCGCGGTGAAGCCCAGCGACTGTGCCGCGTCCAGGAATCGGTCGATCTGGCCGTGCAGGGGGCTGGCCTGCAGCTCGCGCCAGATCGGCGACAGCTTGCGGGCCAGCAGGTAGTCGTAGCCCGGGCGCAGGCCCCCGTGCAGCATCAGGAACGTGATCACCGGTCGGGTGCTGGCGTTCGCGGCCAGCCTGTCCGCAAGCGGCAGCCCGGCCCAGTCCTGCGGGTCGGGCCAGGACGCGAAGAACCTCCGGGCAGCCCGCTCATAGGGATCACTGAGCCGGCCCGTCGCAGCCAGGTGCTCCAGGTATCGCGCCAGCAGGTCCGCGCCCGGCACGGGGGACGCGAACCGGTCAGCGCTGCTGGGCGCGGATGCGTTCGCGGGCAGCATCGAACTCGGCCTTCACGTGTGTGGGAGCCAGGTGCACGTATTGCGCGGTGGTGTCCACGTGCGCATGCCCCAGCAGGGCCTGCATCACGGCCAGGTCGACACCGGCCTCGGCCAGCACCGTGCCGAAGGTGTGCCGCAGCGCGTGCGGGTGCCCACCACTGACCCCGGAGACCTCCCGGTGATACCGGAACACCGTCCGCAGCCCCGCCGCGGTCAGCGGCTGACCCCGGTTCGGGCCCTTGGCGACCAGGAAAAGTCGATCCGAAGCCGACTCCGGCCGTTCGGCGAGCACGTAGACGTCGATCACCGACGCCACGTCCGGGTCCAGTGGCACCCGCCGTTGCTTGGCGCCCTTTCCGGTCACCGTCACCCACCGGCCGCCGATGTCGACGTCCTTGACGTCCAACCCGAGAACCTCCATAGACCGCAGCCCGCACCACAGCATCAAGCCCGCCATCGCCCGATCGCGCCACGTGCGCAGGCTGCCCACCAGCGTCGCCGCATCGGTCGGCGACAACGCCGTCGGTAGGCGCCGCGGCTCCCGCAGGCGCAGCGCCGATCGCGGCACCGGGCGACGAGCCGTATGGGCGAGCATCCCCGACCGTTCCCCCGCGACCCGCCACCTCGCCTCCCGACCCTTCGGCACCGGGTTGCGTCTTTGCGGATCACGAAGCCCTGCATAGGTGAACAGCCCCGAGATCGCAGCCAGCCGGCGGTTGATCGTCGTCGCCGCATACCGATCCAGCCGCTTGCCGTCCATCCCGACCACGTTCGGCCCCGGGCGGCCAGGCACCCGAGCCTCCCGGCACGCCCGCAAGAACCTCAGCAGGTCATCGGTGCTCACCTGCTCCAGGTCGACGTCCTGATCCTCGAGCCAGCGGCAGAACGCCAGCAGGTCATACCCGTACGACCGTACGGTCGCCAAGGAATAGTTCCGGTCGAGCAGATGCGCCAGGTACTCATTGACCAGCACGAACCTGGGTGCCTGCCCACCGGCCAGACCCCACCCGCCATCAACCTGCTCCAACCGCAAGGCATCCCTGTCGACCATGCGCCACATGTTGCACCCGCGACCTGCCCGTACGCCGAGAATCAGCAAAATTAACGCTTCCCGCCAGCGTGCCGATATCCGATTAGCCGGTTAAGAGG
>JBAXOQ010000579.1:0-1745 GCA_037133175.1 Actinomycetes bacterium | reverse complement strand
CCGAATCGTTGCCGAACCGTGACCCAGACGCAAATCAGCGTAAGTCCACCGAGGTGCGTCACGCGTCGAGGATTGCCATGCTTGGCCCGTGGCGTCGCTGGTTGGTGAGTTCGGAACCCGTGTGGTGCGGTTTGACCGGGATGCCATCGACTGGCGGCTGGCGGCGCGGCGGTCAGTGGCCGTGTTGGTGTGTGCGGTCGTTGGAGTCCTGACCGATCACCTCTCGCTGGCGTTGACGGCGGCCTTGGGGGCGCTGCTGATCGGACTCCTGTTCCACCGTGAGCAGTACCGACAACAGGCGCAGACGCTGGCGGTCGGGCTGGTCTTCCTGGCATCGATGATCGTGCTCGGCGGACTGGTCAGCCAATTTGGGTGGTTGCGACTGCCGTTGGCGGCGTTGGCGGCGCTGGCTTGTGGCTTGGCGGCCGCGTGGGGTCCGCGACTGGGTACCGCGGCGTCGATCTCGCTGGCGATGTTCGCGATGTACTCCGGGACTCCGCTGTCGGTGCAGACGGTGCTGATCACGGTGCTGGCCTTCGTGGCTGGTGGGCTGCTGCAGTTTGTTGTACTGATGGCGGGGTGGCTGTTGCGTCATCCGGACAACGTGGCCGAGCCGATCGCGGGGGCCTGGCAGGCGATCGGTCTGGCGGCGCGCCGCGGTGATGTGCTGGAACCCGGCGTCGCGCTGGCGGTCGAAGCCGCCAGGGAGCGAGCTGCCGGGCTGTCTGTCGCCGAGCCCGAGGCGGCCGACCTCGTTCGCCTCAGCGATGATGCTGAGACGGTTCGGATGCGGCTGATCGTCAGTGGTCCGCACACCAACCGAGACCAGGTTCTTGGCGGGCGGACGGACCCATCGGGTCCGGTCACGGCTCGTTCGCCGCTGCCGAGCCAGTACCTGCGCACCGTCGCCGATGCCTGTGTGCAGATCGGTCGTGCAGTGAGCATGCGCAGCGATGTCCAGCCCGCCCTCGCCGCGGTCGCCCTGGTGCATGACTTCCCCGATGTCGATCCCGGCGCCCGGGCCGATCGTTCGATGATCGACCACGCCCTAGGTGATGCGGCGTCGGCGGTCGCAGCATTCCACCGGCCGAGCAGTCACAGCTCCGCAGCGCGGAGCGCGGGCGGCCCGATCTACACCAGGCCGCTGAGCCTGGGCCGGGAGTCGCCGGTGGTGCGGGAGGCGGTGCGGCTGTGCATCACCTTCACCTTGGCGACCGCTCTGGGCATGTGGCTGCTGGACTACCGGTCATCCTGGGTCCCCTTCACCGTTGCGCTGGTCACCCAGCCCGGCTACGTCAGTGCTATCAACCGGGCGCTGCTGCGGCTGGCCGGCACCCTGGTCGGCATCGGACTGAGCGCCGCTCTGGTCGAACTCGTGCCGCAGCGCGGCTGGTGGATGGCGGCGATCGCGGCCGGGTCGGCGTTCGCCATCTACTCGTTGGCACCGGCCAACTACGGCGCCGCGGTCATCTTCATCACGGTGTTCGCGCTGATGCCGCTTGACTTCCTCCACGGTCCCGTCGACGAGGCTCTGCTGTTCCGCGGACTGGCGACCTTGTTGGGCGGCTTCATTGTCATTGTCGGTGCGATGATCGCACCGCGTCGGTCGGCGCCGAAGCTCGCGCCAAGGCTGGCCGACTATGCCGACGCGATTCACAATGCCATCGGCCTGGTGCTGGCCGACGCGGGGACGCCCGACCACGCGGCCGCTCTGAAGGCCCGTCACTTCCTGCAATCCGCGGTGG
>JBAXOQ010000578.1:0-1747 GCA_037133175.1 Actinomycetes bacterium | reverse complement strand
CAGTGCCGCGTGCTGTGGGGTATCGCACTGAACAAGAAGAAGCCGGGTCTTCCACTGACCGCGAGCCAGATGAAGGCGTGCGACGACAAAGCCAAGGAAGCAAAGAAGCAGGAGGCCGACCAGGCTGCCATGATCGCAGCGGCCCAGCAGCAGTTGGCCACCGCCGAGAAAGACCTCGCCAAGGCTGAACCAAAGTTCGAGGCAGCGCGCAAGGCGTACAACAAAGCCAAGGATCGACTGGCTGCGATGAGCGGGCAAATCGAGGCCGCGAAGCTCAACCTCGCGCGCTATGCGCGCCAGACCTACATGCTCGGGGCTGAACCCGGATTTGTCACCCAGATGAATGCTCTGAATGCCGACAGCCCAGAGGCGTTCCAGCAGTATCAGCAGACTCTGTCCCGAGTCGGCGACGCCCAAACCAATCAGGTCCTCATGGCTCAAGCCCTGCTGGCTACCGTAGAAGCCGAGAGAGCTGCGGCCGAGCAGGCCTTCGCCGCCGCCAAGGCAACCCACGATCTGATCTCGCTGAACGTAATCGTCTCCAAGAACACCCTCGGCATTGCCAGCGGCGAGCAGATGTCCCCGCTGACCGCCGAGACGTTCAAGAAGTACCCGGTGGCCGACTGCGACTTCCCGATCCAGAACACGACCAACAACTGCAAGCAAGCCCAGGAGTGGGCCATCGGGCAGGTTGCCAACCCGATGAAGAACTGGTCGGATCTGTGCCTGAACATGGTCACCATTGCCTACGGCGGACCGCAGACGTATCCGCGAGCGATCGACATGTGGAACTCGATTCCGGCGCAGGACAGACATTCTCCGGACACCGTCGCCCCGCCCGGCGCGCTGATGTTCTGGGCGCCGAACCACACAGCCATGTCGCTGGGCAATAACATGCTGGTTTCGACCAGCGTGCTGGGCAGTGAGCGAGTGTGGATCGTTTCCTTCGCCACAATCCAGGCAGCCTGGCACCTGCCCTACCTGGGCTGGACAGCGCCGGACTTCTCACACGCGTAGTCGTCCGCGGGACCGTGACCGAATAACGAACGGCGGGTGGTAATACCATGATCACCATGAACGCCAGACTCTCCGTGCCGATCCTCATGCTGGCGTCATCGTTGACGCTCGGCGCCGCGGCGCTTGCCCCGGCCGCATCAGCAGCGTCCCCCAACCCGGCCACGGTTCAGCCGAAAACCACTGCACCCAACGCTGCGGCAGACCTGTCGGATGCCGCCATCGTCGCCAAGCTTCGCGGGTGGGGACTACCGACCGGTTTGGCTTCGTCGATGAACGCCGAGAACGTGCGAGCGCTGTGCGTGTGGCGCGAACTCAACGGCAAAACGGCAACCCGCAAGGCGCCGACCTCGGTCGAGCGCGCCACCATCGCCGCCGCCTCTGGCGTCCTGGTGTTTGCGGTTCCGCAGGCGCTGCGCAATGTGCCGCTAATGACCAACTCGACCTGCCAGACAGCGATCTACCAAACCGGCGGAACGGTCATTCGGGTCATTCCGATCAGCACCGGCAAGTTCCAGGGTGGCACCCGCAAGAACGGAATGTTCCGGGTGTTCGCCAAGTCCCCCGGCTGGCAGAGCAGTCCGAGCTTCCCGGACAAGTTCGGCCGACCCAACATCTACAACGGGATCTACTTCTTCGGCCCGCTGGCGATCCACGGCAGCCCGGACCCGATCAAGCCCTACCCGCAATCCCACGGCTGCACCCGCACGAAGCCATCAGACCAGGACTGGCT
>JBAXOQ010000577.1:0-1753 GCA_037133175.1 Actinomycetes bacterium | reverse complement strand
CAGTGGAAGCGTTCGAAGTACTCCGGCGTCGAGGTCAACGAGAAGATCGTCGGCATTGTCGGGTTCGGTCGGATCGGGCAGCTCGTTGCTCAGCGGCTCGCCGGATTCGGCGTCGAGATGATCGCGTTCGACCCGTATGTGCTGCCGGCGCGGGCAGCTCAGCTCGGCGTTCGGATGGTGGACCTCGATGAACTGCTCGAGACCAGCGACTTCATCACCGTCCACCTGCCCAAGAACAAGGACACCCTGGGCCTGATCGGGGCGCCGGAGTTGGCCAAGGTCAAGCCGAGCGTGCGCATCATCAACGCCGCCCGTGGCGGTATCGTCGATGAGCAGGCACTGTACGACGCGATCGTCGCTGGCCAGGTTGCCGGTGCCGGTCTCGACGTGTACTCCAAGGAGCCCTGCACAGACTCCCCGCTGTTCACATTGGACAAGGTCGTCGCGACCCCGCACCTGGGCGCGAGCACCGATGAGGCACAGGAGAAGGCCGGCGTCTCGGTCGCCAAGTCCGTGCGGCTGGCGCTGGCCGGCGAATTGGTTCCCGATGCCGTGAATGTTCAAAGCGGTGAACTGGACGAGGAAGTACGTCCGTACGTCGGTGCGACTGAGCGGCTGGGACGGATTGCCTCCACCTTGGCCAAGGCCCCCATCGCGCAGGTGCAGCTTGAGATGCTCGGCGACCTTGCCGGACATGACGGGCGCGTGCTCGAACTGTCGGCGCTGAAGGGTATCTTCTCGGTTGTTTCCGATGATCCGGTGTCGTATGTGAATGCGCCGGTGCTGGCGGCAGATCGCGGAGTTGCCGTGGCGACCATCTCTGAGGGGGAGTCCCTGGAGCATCGTTGCCTGGTCAGGATTCGGCTGGCACTGTCGGACGGCTCGCGGGTGTCGGTGGCCGCAACGGTTATCGCACCCCGTCAGGACGAGAAGCTGGTCGAGATCGACGGCTTCGAGATCGATGTCCCGATCAGCGACCACATGGCGTTCTTCAGGTACTCGGACCGTCCTGGTGTCGTGGGGGCCACCGGCAACATCCTGGGCGCGGCCAAGGTGAACATCGCCGGTATGCAGGTCAGCCGGACCAAGCCCGGCGGCCAGGCGCTCATTGCGCTGACCGTCGACTCCCGCATCCCTCCGGCGACGCTAGCCCAGATCGCGACAGAGATCGGTGCCGACAGCGTCACAGCCGTCGACCTGGACTAGCCGGACAAATCAAATCCGGACAAATCAAATACTGTTGCATTTGCACCGAAAAGCCGCCTTCCCGACCAGAAAATGGTCGGGAAGGCGGCTTTTTCGGTGCAAAGGCGGGGAAGTGAGCGGCGCTGCGGGGGACAGACCAACCGCCGCCGGGGCGCTAGTACCGGGTACTGGTCGGGGAGGGGCTCTTGGACGAGCTCTTGCTCGACTTGGGTGTGCTGGTGGGTGCCGGAGCGATGCGGGTACCGGTCACTTTGAGGGTCAGCTGATTCTTGGGGGTCTTTGAGTTGCCGGTGCTGCCGCCCTGGGCCAACGTGATTGGTGTCACCGTGACGAGCGACGTTGCGGTGTCTGAGCTGAGGAAGCTGATCTTCCCCGAGGGGACGACTGTCCAGTACATCGGAGTTGGTCCGGCGTTGGAGTCCAGCGTCCCGGACGTCGCAGCACCGCTCTTGTCCGTGGCCAGGATCAGCGCGACGTCAGCCTTCGTGCCCGACGACGTGGATTTGCCAACCACCGTGATGGCAGCGGCGAGCACGCCCCCCTTGCT
>JBAXOQ010000576.1:0-1756 GCA_037133175.1 Actinomycetes bacterium | reverse complement strand
AAGCTGCACAGGCGCCCCCGACGCCGCGTGAATAGTCGCGAAGCACCGCACCCACCTCGTCGATGTCTAGACCAGAGTCAATGTCGCCGATGTGACGTGATCCATTCACCCGTTCGCAAATGTCAAAGTGCCCATCGACGTCAACGGCGATCTTTGTGCCGGGAGCGCACTTGCCTGCTGGGCCAAGAAGAGGGCTCACAAGGTTGCCGTGCCGCGACCGGCAAACTACGCTGAAATGCGCCGTTTCAAAAAGCGCACTCTGAAAGGGACTCGGCGCAGTTGCGCCCACGACTGCGTCTCGGTAGCGACGGTTAAGGTCTGCCAGTTGACTGCGGAACCGTCGACGTTGCTCGGCACTGAATTGTTCGTAATATTGCGTGTCTCGGTTGAATACCAAGCCCACTCTTTGCAACTTCGGCAACCAACTATGCTTCGTGAAGAACTCTTCGATTGCGTAGAGGTCGGTTGCCCAGTCAACGGTTGCTGCAAGGTGCAGAAGCGAATATGACGGATGGCGGTCACGGAACTTCCGCAGACCGGACATTGCTCCATCGAAAGACCCCCGTCGTAGGGGCCCGATTCTGTTTCGGTCGTGGTTCGCCTGATCGCCGTCAAGGCTAACGGCAACATGGAAGCGGTGGTGCACCAAGAAATCAACCATGTCGTCGGTGAGCAACGTTCCGTTTGTTGTCACCGCGTAGACAATCGGGCGAGTTGACACTTGGTTCGACGTGCTCAACAACACCCCGAATGAGCTTCCAGTTCAGGAGGGGCTCTCCGCCGTAGAAGCCAATGGCGACTTGGTGTGTGGGATTCCTGTCTAGTCGTAGTGCAGACTGACTCAGGAAGTAATCAACGGCCTTCCTCCCGACATCGAACGGCATCATTTTGTGGGTCCGGGGCCGCGAGTCAGCGTAGGTGTCGGAAAAGTAACAGTAGCGGCACCGCAGGTTGCAGTCTTCTGTCACCGAAAGTATCAGCTGACGAAAACCTGTGTTTTGAAGGAACGCCGAATAGGCAGCAGCATCCCATCGACCTTGTACCTTTGCTAGGTCCTCTTCGCTTCGATAGAAAGCCCCGTAGGTAGTTTCCCAATGCGAGACCAGAGATACCGCCTCGCGTGTGTCGTTCTCCGGGAACCGGCCCGCGAGTCTGACAACTACTTCATCGAGTGGCAGGTCAGCATGTAGTCGGAGTACGTCTAGCAGCGGCGCTTCCGCAACGAACAGTGACCCCGTATTGTCATCGTAAACGTAATCATTTCCTGAGTCAGATTGAAATGGAACTACCGAGAGCGTCCTCACGAGTGGCAGACTCCTTCCCTTGCGATTGACTCAGAACTATGGCTCTCTCTATTGCGTGGGCTCACAGGCGGGCTCCGCTGGGTTGCTACGACCCTCCAGCTGGAGCCCGCGTACCACTGGTCCCTCCTAGCCAACCGCTGCGGCGAACATCTCGCACACGACGAACCCGCCGACCACAAGAATCGGATCAAGGGTGGCCCAGCATGCCATACACACAAAACTGCATTCGTCCAACTTGCATCCCATACCCATAGCGCTCTCCTCGTTTACCGCGAGTGTTAGTCGCGTACGTTGACGTTCTTGCACCTCTTCACCGATCGTTCGAGGGACCATCTACAATCCGACGCGAAGTCAGTGAATTCCCGTATGTCGCCTCCGAGAACTGATCCTGAAGGCGTGAGGCTGCTGTTGAGCCCTCGCGGTATAGCATCGACCTCCGCCTTGAACTGCTC
>JBAXOQ010000575.1:0-1759 GCA_037133175.1 Actinomycetes bacterium | reverse complement strand
GGCGTCGCCTGCCCTCAATCCTGGGTTCAGTTCCAGGGCGTGCTCGAACCGCGGCTGCAGACGTTGTAGGCCCCTTTAGTCGAACAGGTCGTCGAGCCATGACGGATTCTCTTCGGTACTATCGGCGAATGCCCAGAATTCAGCGCCTGGTGGTGGTCATGGCCGGGGGGACGGCGCTGGGCGCCCTCGCAGTGTCGGGCTGTTCCCAGAGCTCGTCACAGACAGTCGTCGAGTTGCCGTCGCCGACGGCCACATGGCCGGGTGCGCCCTCGGCGACGGGTCCTGCGCCGACGGCGAGCGGCGCGTCCAGCACTCCATCGAGCACGATGGCCAGCGCACCACTGTTCTCGCTGCTGCAAAGCAGCACGGGCGATGGTCCCTCGGGTAGAAGGCGGGACGTGACCCTGCCTCAGGGTTCGTTCTCGGCCGCGACCTCGCAATGGGTTGGATGCAGCGGTGTGCCGGCCACGGCAACTTACTCCGTGCCCGCCAATGCTCTGGTCTTCACTGCAAGTGCGGCGCTGGATCCGACCACTCCGGCCGGGGTGGAAGTGTCGTTGTCGATCTCCGTCGATGGTAAGCCTGTCGCGTCACAACGCGTCGCCAAGGGCGCGCTGATCCCGCTTCAGGTCGCCGTGCGGGGAGCGAGGCAATTGAAGGTCTCGGCGCTCACGGTCGCCGGACAATGCGGGTCCACCAGCAACGGACTCGGGTACGGGGTCCTGGTGGACGCCGTAGTCACCTCGTAGTCCAGCATTGGACACCTGCAAGACGGATTGGCCTTGGGTATGGTGCGACTTGCCCGCCCCCGACTGGTCGGTGACTGACAGACCCGTGGCAGGATCTTGCCGTTCGCTTGCGGTGGAGGCCCCGGTTCTCAACGCATTACCGGATTACGATCGAAGCGGGAGGTGTGCGCGGTGGGGGCGACGCCAGCTCTCGCGGATGGGTTGCAAGGGGGCTTGGTCGACGGCGGTGTGAGGCCGAGGCGTTCCGGTGGGCAAGTCGCTTGGTTCGGGGTCGCCTGCGTAGCCGGACTGGCAGGGCTCTGGTACTTCTACCGCGGTTTCTTCGACTCCGGCTTTCAGTGGCTGCAGGGCGACTCCCAAGACGGCCTCTTCGCGCTCATCGACGCACGCCACTGGCTTTACTTGTGGAATTCGCCGTGGCCGTGGAACCAGATCGGCACCTACTTTCCGACTCCGGATACCTTGGCCTACGCCGAACCGATGTTTCTTTTCGGGGTATTCCAAGTGCCGATGGGCTTCATTCGCATTCCGGCTCAGCTTCAGTTTCAAGGTGCCCTACTGGTCACCAGTGCCCTGGGTTACATCGGTGCTCTTACGTTTCTGCGCAAGGGACCGCGAGTTGGCTGGCCCGTCGCCATCGTGGCTTCGCTGATCTTCGTTTTCGGAAATTCGATGTACGTGGCGTCCTACCACGCTCAATTGCTGATTCTGGCGCTTGTGCCGTGGATAGGTGTGCTGCTGCTGGCCGCCTGGCGCAGTCCCGCCCTCGCCGTGCGGCTGCTCGCCGCGGCCAGCGCAGGATTGCTGCTCGGCCTCATCACGTACACGTCGTTCTATATCGGCTGGTTCGTGACGCTGGCCGGGGCGATTGCGCTCGCTTGCTTCCTGCTTTTCGCCGCGCTCCGGCGAGTCAAGATCACGCGCCGAGGATCGCTTGCTGCCCGGGCGGCTGCATTCGCGGCCGGATGGGCGGCAGGCCTGGTCCCGGTGGTCGTCACCTTCCTTCCGGG
>JBAXOQ010000574.1:0-1783 GCA_037133175.1 Actinomycetes bacterium | reverse complement strand
GTTCATTAGCAAGACCGTCGATCAACCGGTACATCGGCGCTGCGCTTGATGTACCCTACGCCCTGCGCACCGCGTCCAACATGGCCACCACATTCTCCGGCGGCACGTTGGTCATGATGTTGTGCACCTGCTGGAAAATAAACCCGCCGCCGGGCGCCAGGATCTCCACCTGCCGCCGCACGTGTTCAGCCACCTCCCGAGGCGTGCCGTTGGGCAGGCTGGTCCGCGTGTCACAGCCCCCGCCCCAGAACGTCAGCTGCTGACCGAATTCGGCCTTGAGCTGCGCCGCGTCCATGCCTCGACAACTGATCTGCACCGGATTGATCGCGTCCAGCCCGGCTTCGATCAGATCCGGCAGCAACTCGTACACGCCGCCGCAACAGTGCAGCATCACCTTGACGTTGGCCAGTTCCTTGGCGCGCATCCACATCCGCTGGTGCCGCGGCTTGAAGAACTCGCGGTACATTGCGGGCGAGATCTGCGGCCCGTTCTGCATGCCCAGGTCGTCGCCGAACAGAATGATGTCGATCGACGGACCGACGGCGGCCAGGAACCGCTCCAAATTGGCCAGGTGCAGCTCGACCAAACGATCCAGGAAGGCATGTGCCCGGTCCGGATCGCCGGCCAACAACATGAAGAAGTTGTCATTGCGGTACAGGAACTGGCCGACCTCCAGCAGGTTGCCACCGAACAGGCCAATGATCGCCCGCTCGGTGCTGGCCCGCAGCCGGACGGCCCCTGCACGCAATTCGTCCGCTCCCACCGCGCCGCCCGGCGGCGACCGGACACTGGTCCACATGCTCTCGACAAACGCCTCCGGAATGTGATCCAGATCGTCCTGCTCGGCGAACGGGTAATAGGTCTGCTCGAAGTACAACGCCCCATCCGGCATCTCGGCCACGACGCGCCCGGTATTCGGTGATCGGATGACCCAGCGTGCGCCATCCCGTTGGGGATTGACCCAGACGGGCATCTGACACGGCGTGCCGTCCGGCAGCACCCAGTCCGCCCAATCGTCGTCCGACAAGGAAAAACCGCGGCCCAGTTCGATCGTGTCCACGCCGAACCGTTCCAACACATCCTGGTCGACGATGGCCAGCTGCTGGACCGGGTCATACACGCGAATCGGCCGCGGCTCCAGGCCCAAGTACTTGCGCAACTTGGCATAAGCGATCGCGGCGATGCCCGACGAGCGATGGCCGGAGAAATCGATTGGCACCTGGTCCGGTTGCTGGTGGTTCAGTGCCGCCAGGACACGTTCGCGGGGGTTCATGGAAATTTCTCCATTTTAGTGGTGGTTATAATTCTCGTGCGTCTCCCCACCCCTAGACAAGCTCGAGTGGGTGTTCGCCCATTCCGAAGCGTCATACCCACAGGATTGCTCTCGGTTAGCGGGATCGATCTGCAACTCCCGCAGGAGTTTCGCCAAGGTCATCCCGCGGAGTTCGGCCAACGTCGCCAAGGCTTGCACTCGGGCCACATCGAGCGACTCGGCTTCCTTGGTTAGCTGCAGCAATGCCTCGTGCTCATCCGGGCTTAGGGTTTCAGCATCGCGAGTGGCGCGAAGCTCATCGTATCGGGCCTGCACTTCCTGGGGCAGACGCCGGTTGATGATCAGCAGCAATTCGGCCTCCTGATTCGGTAGGGGTCGAGCGTGACGTCGAGCTTGCAGCGCCAAAACCTCCGACGCGAACTGGCGAAGATCCGGCTCACTCAGTTGCTCCGCGGCAGCGACCAGCGTCCCGACCGACATATCGGCCGCAAGTTGTGTGGTGGTCATCAG
>JBAXOQ010000573.1:0-1788 GCA_037133175.1 Actinomycetes bacterium | reverse complement strand
GCGTTCGAGATCGGGATGCTCAACGAGGTCGGTGATACGGCGCCCACGTGCGCGCTGCCGGCCGACTGGGTCGCCGAGTCCGAGGCGTTCATCGAGTCATGAGAAACGAGAAGGCGCCGCTCGTGTCCACTGAGTTCACCGAGCTCATCAAGCATGACCGCTTAGCAGGCAAGCGCAGCTCGGACCGCCGCAGTATGGGAACATCCCTCTATGACCTTGTTGGCCGGCCGGCCGCAAGGAGTCCACTTGATCGACGGGAGGCAGTCATGAGACGGACAAGCAAGCTGGTTCGGTTCTGCGTGATCCTGGTCGCGCTCGGCATGGTTCTGGCGCTTGCCGGCTGTGCCTCAAGCGGAGGCGGCACCGCGGCGACCACCACTGGGACCCCTGGCGGTACCGCGGGGGCGGTCAAGATCGCCTTGCTGCTTCCGGAGTCCAAGACGGCTCGCTACGAGACGCAGGACAAGCCGCTGTTCACGGCCAAGGTCAAGGAGCTCGACCCCACCGCGGAGATCCTGTACAGCAACGCCAATCAGGATGCGACACAGCAGCAGGCGCAAGCTGACGCTGCGCTGACCAACGGAGCCAAGGTTCTCGTGCTCGACCCGGTCGACTCGGCATCGGCGGCTTCGATCGTTAAGAAGGCCAATGCTGCGGGCGTCCCGGTCATCGCGTACGACCGCCTGATCACGGGCGCTCCGATCGACGCCTACATCTCGTTCGACAACGAGCAGGTCGGCAAGTTGCAGGGGCAGGCCCTGCTGACCAAACTGCTGGCTTCGAGTGGCGGAAAGAAGCCGCGGGTCATCATGATCAACGGTTCGCCGACCGACAACAACGCCACGCTGTTCAAGAAGGGCGCGCACAGCGTCTTGGATGGCAAGGTCGACATCGTTGCCGAGTACGACACGCCCGACTGGAGTCCCGACAAGGCTCAGACCGAGATGGACCAGGCGATCACCAAGGTCGGCAAGGCCGGATTCGACGGCGTCCTTGCAGCTAACGACGGCACCGGCGGCGGCGCCATCGCCGCCATGAAAGCCGCCGGTATCGACCCGAAGACAAAGCCGGTGACCGGCCAGGATGCGGAACTCCCCGCTATCCAGCGCATCTTGCTCGGCGAGCAGTACATGACCATCTACAAAGCCATCAAGGCCGAGGCTTCGACCGCCGCTGAGATGGCCGTGGCTCTGGCACAGGGCAAGTCCCTGCCCACCACCCTGACCGTGGTCAAAGTCAACAACGGCACCAAGGACGTAGCATCCGTGCTTCTGAAGCCGGTGACCGTCATGACCGACACCATCAAGGCCACGGTGGTGTCCGACGGGTTCTGGACCGTTGCTCAGATAGCCAACACGCCAGCGCTCCAGGCTGCCGCGAAGGCCGCCGGGATCCAGTAGGCGTGCGCCAGTACGCGAGATGAGCGCAACAGGAGCGCTGACTCCTCTGCTCTCGCTGAAAGGCGTGAGCAAGCGGTTCGGCGCCAACGAAGCCCTCACCGGCGTCGACTTTCAGGTCGGCGCCGGTGAGGTCGTTGCGCTGGTTGGTGATAACGGTGCGGGAAAGTCCACGCTCGTCAAAGCCATCGCCGGCGTTCAGATCGCCGACGAGGGCAAGTTCTTCTTCGACGGCAAACCCGTGCGCATATCGAGTCCGCAAGACGCGGTGGCGCTGGGTATTGCGACCGTGTACCAGGATCTGGCCCTGTGCGACAACCTCGATGTGGTCGCCAACCTGTACCTAGGTAGGGAGCTGTTTTCTAAGGGCGCGTTGAGAGCCGCCTACTAC
>JBAXOQ010000572.1:0-1795 GCA_037133175.1 Actinomycetes bacterium | reverse complement strand
GTAGTAGGACAGCGTCGATCACAGTCCGGGCGGTGGTGGGGTCGAACCCTTCTACGAACGCGGTGAGGGTGGCGCCAAGTTGGGCGAGCGCACCGGCATCGGTTCGGGGGAAACCCATCGGTACCGGCCCCGACGTCACCGTTGCCGTCGGCAGCACGATCGGCTCCGACTGGTCCTCGTTGTTCGCGGTCGTAGCGGGCGTCTTGGGAAACGGGCGGTTGGCAATTTCGTCTTCGGTAGGCCCAGACACCCCCACCGTGGCGGAGGCCAGACCCAGGCCGGGTGCGGAGGCTGCGGCGTCGTGCCCGGTCACGGTAATGACGACCACCACAACAAGCAGGGCAACGGAGGCGACTATTGCGGCCAGCACCACCAAACCGGGCAGCGCGCGCGGACGTGCGACGGGCAACATCGCAATCACCCGGCCAGCGTCGTGATCAGCGCATAACCCACCGCGTACATCACCGCGCCGACCAAGGCACCGATCAGCGCCTTGGAGCCGATGTTGCCCGCCCCGTAGTTCGATGACATCTTCCCGACCGCGACCAGACCGGTCCCGGCAACGAACGTGATGAAGATGGCAGCCAGGGCTCCCCACTTCACCCACGCGAAGATCGTCGTCACTTTCTCCGACAAGCCGGGAGGCGCCACCGCCGTCGGGTTCGTGATCGAATCAGCGACCAGCGACAGGCTGTGGTGGGCAACGTCGGCCGTTGCGAATAGGAGCGTGCTCATGGTTGTTCCTTTCGTGGGTGTGCCGCGAGTGCGGCGTCTGCTGCTTGAAGAACTCGCGCACCAGCGGTGGCGAACATTCGAATTGGTTGCGGTCCGATCACGGCGCAGGCCAGCTGTTTGTCGTTCGGGATTGGGATCACCGTGGTTTGTTCCAGCACAGCCAACAGGCGCGGCCCGGCCGCGGATCGAATCAGATCCGGCACTTTGGACACCCTTGGAACGACCACGACCGGAGTCGGCAGGTCGCAGCGGGCCAGGGCGGCGAGCAGCTGCTCAGCCCGGTCGACGCCCGATGCGCTCGATTCCACCACCAACAACGGCACCGTCGGGGCAACCGGACCGTCCAGCCACGCAGCCGCCGGGCTGCCGCTGCCAGCGAGCTCCTCGCTCACCGGCCACGCCAGGTCAACGACGACGGTGTCGGTCCCGCGCATCGCGGCGCACCACTCCCCCGGTCCGGGCACCAGATGCCGTCCCCAGAACTGGGTCTGCAGCGCAACGTCGCCGGACTCCATGCGCAGCACCGACGCTCCTGACGCCCTGATCCCGGCCCGCAGACGTACCTGGGGCGTTGAGGTCACGTGTGTTCCGCCGACATCGGTGGCAAGGGTCAGACCAGACCGGTACGGCGGGGCCAGGTCGACCAACGTCGTGGTCCTTGCGGACATCGCGGCGGCATCGGCAACTGCAGCCGAAACCACCGTTGCCCCGCACCGCAATGGCGCGAGCACCACGATGACGATCCGCGGAGCCCCTTCGTTGGCACCCGCGTTTCCTGGCTCGGCGATACTTGTCGTCATACCCACGTTCCTCAGCACTCCTTCAACGTCGACAGCGCGGCAGCGGAGACGGTCAGCGGCTGAACCGAACCGGCAACTCGCCACTGGATGAGGTCCTGTTCCCGCTGGCGCCGGCGAATCACCGTGACTACTTCCCGTCCGTCGGGCAGCGCCCACCGAACCTGGCCGGTCGTTTGGTTCACACACCTGGGGGCGGGGGCCGTTGCCCGACTCGCCACGGGAGGGCTGGTCAGGACACGAGCGATCACGGGACCACCTGC
>JBAXOQ010000571.1:0-1802 GCA_037133175.1 Actinomycetes bacterium | reverse complement strand
GCACCGGGATTCGTTGATCGGTTTCGTCAAGACGTTGAGCCTTTCCGAGGTGACGCTGGTGGTGCAAGACTGGGGTGGGTTGCTCGGTCTGACGCTGCCAGTGGAGTCACCCGAGCTTGTTGCCCGTCTACTGATCATGAACACTGGACTCGGGGTTGGAACGCCGCCGGGGAAGGGGTTCTTGGCGTGGCGCGAGTACGTCGCCACCACGCCCGACTTCAACGTCGGTGCCCTGATGCTCCGATCAGTCGCCGGGCTCAGCGAGGCTGAGGCAGCCGCCTACGACGCGCCGTTCCCCGGTCCGGAGTACAAGGCCGGTGTCAGGAGCTTCCCTCAGTTGGTGCCTGTTTCACCGAACGATCCTGGTGTTGCCGTGTCGCGGGCGGCCGCCGCCTGGTGGTCCGGGCAGTGGCAGGGGCCCACCTTCATGGCTATCGGCGTCAACGATCCTGTGCTTGGCGTGCCGGTCATGGAGCGGATGCGCCAGCTCATCAACGGATGTCCGGAACCCTTACTCGTGGACGCTGGGCACTTTGTTCAGGAGCAAGGGGAGCTGGTGGCGCGCGCCGCGCTGGCGGCGTGGGCTTAGTCGCGCGCGTGCGCGCCTACCAGGCGTAGGCCTCGGGCGCTGGGCCTTTCGGTCCGGGGAAGATCTGGTCGAGCCGGTCCAGGGTTTCGGGGCTCAGGACCACCTCCAGGCTGTGCAGCGAGTTCGCCAACTGCTCCACGCTGCGTGGCCCGACGATGGGGCAGGTCACTGCGGGCTGAGCGAGCAACCAGGCCAGACCCACATGTGCCGGATTCTGACCGATGTCCTTGCAGAGTTCCTCGTACGCCTCGATCTGGGAGCGGGTTGCCGCTAGCCGTTGCTGGATCATGTCGGACTGGCCTCGACCCTGGTTCGACTTGGTCAGAATTCCGCTCAGCAACCCGCCGCCCAGCGGCGACCAGGGGATGACCCCGATGCCGTACTGCTGACAGGCGGGCAGCACCTCAAGCTCCACGGTGCGCTCGAGCAGGTTGTAGTGGGACTGTTCGCTGATCAGCCCCATGAAATGCCGATCCCGTGCCTCGTGCTGGGCACTCACGATCTGCCAGGCCGCGAAGTTCGATGATCCGGCATAGATGACCTTGCCTTGTTGAACGAGGGTTTCGTAGGCCTGCCAGATCTCCTCCCACGGGGTCTTTCGATCCACGTGGTGCATTTGGTAGAGGTCGATGTAGTCGGTCTGAAGGCGTGTCAAAGACGCTTCGCACGCCTTGATGATGTTGCGCGCGGACAGGAACGTGTCGTTGGGCCAGTCACTCATCGAGCCGTACAGCTTGGTAGCCAGAATGGTCTTCTGCCGACGTTCGCCGCCCTGGGCGAACCAGCGGCCAATGATCTTCTCAGTTACCCCTTCGCCCTTCTTCCAGCCGTAGACGTTGGCGGTGTCAAAGAAGTTGATGCCAGCGTCCTGGGCTGCGTCCATGATCAGATGGGACTCGTCTTCGGGGGTCTGCGGCCCGAAGTTCATGGTGCCCAGGCACAACCGACTGACCGACAGGCCGCTGCGGCCCACGTGGGTATAGTCCATTGGGTCAGGCTAGCTGGGCGGGATTCCGATTGTCACCCATACGGTGGGGGTCGTTGCTGCGGTCTGTGAGCTTGCCAGCGCGCGGCGCGGCCGGTGGGCATCTAGGTTGCTGGCATGTCCACTGAGACCGTTCAGATGACCAGTGTCGATACGACCGCTCCGCCGACGGAGCGGGTGCTGGGGTTCAGCGACGCCCTCTTCGGAATCGCCATCACCTTCCTTGCA
>JBAXOQ010000570.1:0-1811 GCA_037133175.1 Actinomycetes bacterium | reverse complement strand
CCGCCGCCCCGGCTCCAGCCCCGACCGCGGCGGCACCGGCGCCGACTGCCCCGGCCAGGGCGCTGGCATCCGGGGATGGTGGCTTGTCCGGTGCCGTCGGACTGGCAGGATTCGCCCACGTCGCGCTGATCATGGCTGCCGAGCCGCCGATTCTGGCCGGACAGGTGCAGTCGTTCTCGCTGGCTATCAGCGGCGTCGGCTTCGAGTCCGGAGCGAACGTCGAGGTGCGCGTGGGGACTTCGATCAAACAGTCCACCCAGGCTTCGGTGGTCGGGGCTTTGGATCTGCAGATTCCCGGAGTGCAGCTGACTTCAAGCGAACCAGGTCAGACCATCGTCGCGTCCGGCCTCGGTCCGTCCGGCGCCCCGATCGTGTTGACCGGGTCGATTCCGCCGGTTCCCAAGGCCGGTGGCCCGATGGTCATCGTCACCTGGGTGGTGGCGGGAATCGCGGTCCTCACTGGGGGCTGGTGGCTGTGGCGGCGGTTTGCTGCTGGCGGGCAGAGCGAAGATTCGCAGCCCACATCACCATCGACATGACCACGGCCGTGACCACCAGCGCAATCGCTGACCCCCGCACGATGGCCAGGCCGTCGTTGTGGGCGAGTTGGATCAGTATGACTTCGAGCACGGCGCCACCCCACGGAATCAGCAGGATCACCGAGCGACGCGACAGCGCAGCGTAGGTCAACACCGATACGAACGAACTCGCCCCCGCCACCAGCGACAGCCAACGCACCAGCACGGCCGCATCGGGGAACGCAGAGGTCCCGTAGAGCACCGCCAGCACCAAGCCCGGAACAGCAGCCACCACCAGCGCGCCGAGCATCGCGAGGCCCACTACGACCACCGTGGTTCGCCGTAACTCCGCGGCCCAGCCCGGAGTGTTGCGCTCGGACACCATCCGCGGGAAGGCCGCCGCCAGCACCGCGGCCGGCAACGCCAGAATCGTCTTGGCGATGGTGGCTGCCGCTACGTACGAGCCCGACTCGGTCGGGTTGAGGAAATGCCTGGCCAGAAACAGGTCGATGGTGGTGAACAGGAACAACCCGCCGATCGCTATCCCGCTGACGATCACCGGACGTAGTCGCAGTCGGAACAGTTGCCCACCGTCCGACGAACGGACGCGGGCCGCCAAGATGATCGCCACCAGCAGGGCGCAGGCCTCACCGATAACCGTTCCGAGGAGGGCGCCGGTGACGCCCATGCTCGGCAGCAGCGCCAACCCGGCGGCCAGCCGTGCCGCGGTGGACACCAGGAACGTGATTGCCGTGGCCCCGACCAGACGCTGGCCAAGCAGCATCCCGCGCACCACAGCGAGCACGATCGAGATCGTTACGAAGGGGGCCAGCAGGATGGCATCGAAGGCTGAGGCCAGGTGGAAGTAGCCGATCTCCAACGGGGTCGCGGCCAGCGTCAGCAGTCCTACTGCAGCTCCCCAGCCCAGGGAGGTCCACAGTCCGCGGCGGATGTTGGGCCAGCGCCAGCCGTGCGCTGCGACCTCGGCGCCGGCGGCGGCCTGCAATGCGCCCAGGGGCACGGTCAGCAGCACCATCAGCGACAGGATGGTTCCGAGCGCGCCGTAGTCCGCAGCTGGCAGCACGCGGCCGACGATGGCGTGGAAGAACAGGTTCCCGATGTTCTGGACAATGATCGCCAGCAGCAGTGGCGCGGCAAATACTCTGCGCCAGGCCCCAGCAGTTCGGGGTGGGTCCGCTGCTGGCGGAGCTTCGTCGTCGACCGCCACGCCTGAACCCCTCATGTGCGCAATGATGACTGGACTACTGCCGGATCGTCAGCACCACTGTAGCC
>JBAXOQ010000569.1:0-1814 GCA_037133175.1 Actinomycetes bacterium | reverse complement strand
CATTACCCGTGTCCGAGATCTGCTGGGATGCTCACGACGCGGGCACGGAACTGCTCGCCGAGGCGCTTTGCCTGCGGGTCCAGCCGGGTGGACTCGGCAACTCCGCGGCCGAGCCGGCCGTGGATCACGACGTTGACCGATCGCAGGTTCGGTAGGGGGTACACGTCGACAGCGAGCCGATCCGCCTCGGGAAGCAGCTCGCGAACCCGGTCCGCGCTCAGCCAGGTGCGGAACCACTCGTACCGCGCGTCGTCCTTGTCGTCGCCGAGTTCGGGCACCCAGAAGCCGACGTTGGCATCCCCGCCCTTATCCCCGGATCGCGCACCTACCAGGTGACCCAGCATTATCTGCGAGCCTGAGGTCGTCGGATCGTCGTCGGTCAGGGTTTGCGACCCGCTCTCGCCCGTTGCCGCTGTGACGGCGCTTGCCGCTGCTGCGCCAGCCGCGTCAATCCCGGCATCGACTTCGGCCGCGACTGTTGCGGCGACTGCGACCCCGACGTCGATGCCTGCGGCGACCGCTGCGGCGACTGCGCCACCGATGTTCGCGACGACGGACTCCAGCCCTTCCGAGCTGGCATCGCCATCAGGCCTCGGCGAGCCCCCTGGTAACACCGTGAACGGCTCTTGGCCGTCCACATGCACCGTGACGGTGACCGCCTCAGGACTGACAGTCGTCGGCCAGTAGAACCCGAACGGTGTTCCCGCGCCAGGAGGGGCTGTTGCGAACATGCCCGGGTACGACCCGAGCGCCGCTTCGATGATTCCGGAGGTGAAGCCACGCCCGACCTTGTTCGGGTCGGGGTCCTTGACGGTGATCCGTACGTGGGACTGAGCGTCAGTCAGGGTGGTCGGGTCGGGTCGGGCCTGGCGCAGCAGCTGCACGTCGAGCTCGCGCACGCCGAGGTTCGACGCAGCGGCCAACTGTGTCGGCGAGTGTCCGAGTTCCTCAACTTGGGCCAGAGTGACGCCAGCGACTGTGCGCAGCACCAGATCGGCCTTGGCATCGAAGTCGGCGCCGGTCATCACCAAGGTGGCAGCATTGCGGAACCCGCCCACGGTGTTGACGGCCACCTTCAACCGCGCCGGTGGCAGTTCGCCGTGTACGCCGCTGATCCGCACCCGGTCGGGGCCGACCTCGGACAGCCGGATCGTGTCGAAGCGGGCGGTGACGTCGGGGTTCAGGTAGGCAGGTCCGCCGATCTCGTACAGCAGTTGGGCGGTGACCGTGCCGACCGTCACCGCGCCGCCGGTCCCGTCATGCTTAGTGATCACGCTCGAACCGTCTGCGGCGACTTCGGCTAGCGGAAAGCCAGGGTGTTCCAACCCGGGAATCTGCTGGAAGAAGGAGTAGTTGCCGCCGGTAGCCTGGGTTCCGCACTCGATCACATGGCCCGCTACCAGGGACCCGGCGAGCGCATCGAGTTGTGTCTGGTCCCCGGCAAGCGCGCCATCGTAGGACCAGCCGTGCCACCAGGCGGCCGGGCCGATCACCAGTGCCGCATCGGTCACTCGGCCGGTGATCACTACGTCGGCGCCGGCGCGCAGTGCTTCGGTGATGCAGCGGGCGCCCAGGTAGGCGTTAGCCGTAAGCGCCCCGAGGCCGAGCTCTGCCAGGCTCTCGCCGGTGTCTAGGTTCTGCAGTTGCTCACCTGAGGTTTTGAGGTTTTCCAGCGTGGGCATCAGGTCGTCGCCGTCCACGTACGCGATGCGCACATCGGACAGGCCGAGTTCGTCGGCTTTGGCCCGAAGCGCTGCCGCCGCGCCCGCTGGATCCAGCCCTCCCGCGTTGGAGACGACCTTGATGCCCTTGGC
>JBAXOQ010000568.1:0-1838 GCA_037133175.1 Actinomycetes bacterium | reverse complement strand
CATCACCGCCGGCAGCAGCCAGCGCGTCCGCGCCGTCGGTAATCGCCTGCCGTACCAACGCCTCAAGGTCGTCTCCGGGGGCGAGTTCAATCGGTTCGATCCCACGCTCACGTGCCTGCTGAGCAAGCCCGGCCGCTAGCGCCTTGCCTCCTCCGGATTTGGGGTTCCAGATAACCACCGGATGATTCGGCCTCGGTGCCTGCGGGAGTTTGGATCGCAACCGGAAGATCCGCGCGGACATCACGTAAGCCACGCCGACACACGCCCCGATGAACAGTAGGTCCAGGATCATCAAGGTGGCCAGCACGCCAACCAGCGCCAGCACGAACGCCAACAACGCTGCCGCCGCAAACAATGCCCGGCGTCCGCCGACCCGACGAACTGCTTGCCACGCCAACCACAGCCCCAACAGGACCAGCAACGCCGAATCCAGACCGCGCGGAAACTCCCGGAAAGCGGTAATGACCAGCCACAGGGCGGCAAAAGCGACAAACACCAGCACCAGCACAGCCAAGAGCCGCCGGTTCTCCATAGGATCCAGCCTATGACGGACGCCGCGCCAGACGCACCCGATCAACCCGACAACGAGCCGGAGAATGGTCGAATCCACATTCTGAGGACGCTCTACGATCTCGATCTACGGATCTACGAACGCCTCTCTTCCCCCAGCTCACCGCGGTTCGATCACACCATCGCCCATCTGACCAACGCGGCCAACAACTCGAAACTGTCGATGGCGATGACCGCGACCCTTGCCGGGGTCGGCGGGCACCGAGGCCGGCGGGCGGCACTGGCCGGAATATCCAGCGTCGCGCTGACCTCAGCGGTGGCGAATCTGCTGGTCAAGCCGCTGGCCCAGCGACCGCGACCCAGACGGCTCGCCAGCCATCGCAACGACCCGGTGGGCACCCACCATGTCACGATGCCGTCCTCGCATTCCTACCCGTCCGGGCACACGGCGGCCGCGTTCGCCTTTGCCACCGGAGTCTCGCGGATATGGCCATCCGCTGCCTCGGTCCCGTTCGGAGTCGCCACTGCTGTCGGCTACTCGCGGGTCAATACCGGCGTGCACTTCCCCTCCGACGTGGCTCTGGGCGCAGTGCTCGGCATCGGCTTGGGCGTGCTGTGCGGTCAGGTCGTCAAACGCCGGGCCCCCGCCGAACTGCGCATCCTGAGCCACACCATCGACATCTCGTAACGGCCGCCAAGCGCACCGCAAACCCCCGCGGTGTGCCGGTTTTTCGGCTGAAAAATCGGCACACCGTGGGGGTTTGTGCAAGAACGGAACAACCAGTGGAGCTGAGGGGATTCGAACCCCTGACCCCCTCGATGCGAACGAGGTGCGCTACCGGACTGCGCCACAGCCCCGATACGGGACGAGAACGAGGATACCCGTTGGTCAGTCGTTGACTGCGCGACGGTGCTGGTACGAACGCAGGTCTTCGGTTGCGCGACTCGATCGGGGAACATCGACGAAGGCGTCCAAGCCGAGCTCAGCCTCCTCATCAGCCCCTGGGGTCCGTAGCGCCTCGGCTTGTTCCCACATCCGCTCCGAGGTCCAGTCTCCGTTGGCGGTGGAATCGAGGTTCCGCGGGAAACTCGTCGCCCGAGGTCCGTTCACATAGCTGGGGAGCGGCGATTCAATCGGCTCCCAACTGCCGGAAGCGACACCAGCGCGGCGGGTTTCGACCTCTTCGTTGCTCAGCATACGAATGTCCTCTGTCCCTAGGTCTGCGGATACGTCCATCGAACGACCGGTGGCGCTGGTTCTCTCAACATGGCGACGAGTCGGACGCCGACGCGAACTGCTGGCTACCGGCTTACGGGTGCGGCTGGAC
>JBAXOQ010000567.1:0-1852 GCA_037133175.1 Actinomycetes bacterium | reverse complement strand
GCCCTCGAGGCCGTCACCCAATAACCCGAGCAGTCATCAAACCCGGGGCGGTTCACCCGACCCCGCCCCGGACCCCGCCCCGGACACACGGCGGCCACGGGCCTCCGTGGTGTGATGTCGCGGGACATCGCTGACAGGGGTGTCGCGGGACATGGCTGACACTGGTGCTGATTCTGTCAGCGGTTGCGCTCGACTGGGTAGTGCTTCTGGTCGGGGTTAATGGTGATGCTGCGGACGTGTCGGCCGTCTTGGAAGATCGCGCAATCTTGTCCGGTGATCATGACGGTGAAGCTCTGTAGGGAGTATTCGGTCCCGAGACCGATCGTGTGGCGCCGGCCCAGGGCGACGTTGCCGCTGCTGTTGCTGGTCCGGGTGCGCACGATCGTGCTGGTGTCGGTGATCGGATGCCCCGCCGGCATCGCTGCTGGCATCGCGCTCCAGACAGCGGCGGGTGTTCTGCCGTTGAGCGACCGGTGCGGTCGTTCGTAGTTGTAGTGGTGGACGAACCGGTCGAGCTGGCTCTGCAACTCGCGCAGGCTGCGAGCTGGTGGCTGTTTGGCCAACCATTTCTTCATCGTCTGATGGAAACGTTCGACCTTGCCGCAGGTCTGCGGGTGGAACGGCATCGAGGCGATCGGCAACACACCCAGCTTGCGCAGGTTCTCTTCGAGCCGGCTGGTGGTGTTGCGTCGGCTCTGGTTGAACGAGACCCCATTGTCCGACAGCAGACGCGCTGGCAGCCCCCGCCCAGCTGCGCCTTGTTCCATTGCCTTCCACGCCATCGGTGAGGTGCACGTCGAAACTGCGAGCGATCGCGGACACACCCTCGAGTGGTCGTCGATGATGTTGATGATCTCCACGGGCCGACCATCGGCGAGTGCCCAATGGGTCGCGTCGATCTGCCACAGATCGTTCGGACGACCCCACACGAACCGATGCCACGTGTGCTTCGGCCGCTTCTTCGGTTCCGGGGTGATCAGACCGCGACGGACCAGGATCCGCCAGATCGTCGCTTCCGACGGCACCCCCACCATTGCGCGCTGGAGTAGATGCTGGCGGACCGACCACGGCCCGTTGTCCCAACCGAGCTCATCGAGTTCCTTGCGGACCCGCACGATCGCTTCCTCAACATCGAACGATGTCTGACTCGGCGACCGCAACGGACGCCTCGACTGCTCCTCCAACCCGAGCACTCCACCCGCTGCCGCGGCCCTTCTACGCCACTTGTAGAACGTCTCGCGCGAGATCCCGTTCGTCCGACAGAACCCGGCAACCTCCCCCCGCCGCACCGCGCCAGCCAAGCCAGCAGCCAACTTCACGTCCATCGCTGTTCCCTTCCCGACCATCCACCCAGCGTGGACGACCGAACCCAGGTGTCAGCGATGTCTCGCGACATCAACTGTCAGCGATGTCCTGAAACAGAACACCACGGAACTCCGTGGTCGACGTGTGACACAGACGGCCGAAGTGGGGAATCTTGGGGTGGCTGGCGGCCAGGGGAGTTGTACAGCTAGCTGCGGATGTCTTTGCGCTGGAACCAGAGCACCGAGATGGTGCCGAACACGACGAGGTATGCGACCTGGACGATGATGCCGGCGAGCATGTCCTGTGAATAGGTGTTGTCGGTGAACATCTTCGTCCACGCATCGGAGTAGTACGTCGGGAAGGCGTAGCGGACGACACCCAGCTGAGTGATGCCGGCGAGGATCGCCGAGATGATGTACACGCCGACGGTGGCGCCGATCGCGCCTGCAGCCGTGTCGGTGAGGGTCGAGAACAACGTGCCCAGCGCGAGCAAGGCACTGAACCCGAACGCGACGTAGGTCGTACCAATCACCAGTCGCAGCAGCAG
>JBAXOQ010000566.1:0-1861 GCA_037133175.1 Actinomycetes bacterium | reverse complement strand
CCCTTGCCGACGGTGGTGGATGATGAAGTGGGCCCGGCCGCGGTGGCTGTTCCAGCGTCCGCTGCCACCGAGAACACGATCAGAGTTGCTCAGGGTCGCATCGATGATCTGCTATTGGTGGCGGAGGAGTTGCTCGCAGCCAAGGTCGCCAACGAGCGCCACGCCAGTGCGGCCACCGACTTCGCTGCCGAAGTCGCGCGCTGGCGCAAGAACTGGAGTGTTGCCCGATCTGCGTTGCCGGATGCGGACCGGATGAGCGTGCAGGATGTTCAGTTGGTGATCAAATTGCTGGATCGGGCCTCGGCATTCTCTGACCTGGCGATGGAACAAGCCTCCGAGCTAGCTAAGCGCGCGCAGGAGGATCGTCGAACTGTTGGCCCGTTGGTCGACGATCTGTTGGCCCAAGCTGGACGAGTGGCAATGCTGCCGTTTTCTTCGATTGTCGGCATGTACCCCAAAACAGTCCGCGATCTGGCCAGGGTGCAGGGCAAGATGGCTGAGGTAGTCATTGTCGGTGGCGACATCGAACTCGACAGGCGAGTGCTGGAGCAGTTGAGAGATCCGCTGTTGCACGCCATCCGAAACGCGGTGAACCACGGCATTGAGTTGCCAGCCGAGCGGCAAGCCGCGGGGAAGGACGCGGCCGGACATGTTCGGGTAGAAGCGTCCCGCGGTGATGACGGAAGGGCGGTTGTCGTTGTCTCGGATGACGGCAAGGGACTTGACTATGGTGAGATCACAAAAGCGGCACGACGTGCTGGTCTTGCCACTTCTGGCGCGGATGCGGAAGATCCTTCCGCCTGGGTCTTCGCCATGGGGGTCAGCACCAGCCCGGAGGTGACGGGTGTCGCTGGCCGGGGTGTTGGTTTGAGCGTGGTGAAGGAGAACATCGCCGCGTTGGAAGGGGCCGTCACCTTCGAGTCGGTGCCGGGTGTCGGTGCAGCCCTGCGGATGGTGGTGCCTACCACCAGGGCGACTATCCATGGCGTTGTGCTGGAGGTGGCCGGAAGACCTTTCGTGTTGCCGATCGCCGGCCTGCAAGGAGTCATCAGAATCGCCAAGGACGAGGTCCTGAGCACGGTACGGGTGCCCACGGTCTTGTTCAACGGGCAGGTCATCCCGTTGGTCGAGTTGACTGAAGTCCTCGCGGTGGCGCCGTCCCGCCGGGATTCTGGCGGCAAGCATTTGCAGGCCTTTGTGCTCAGTTCCGGAGCGCACACCATTGCCTTTGTGGTCGACGCGATTCTGATCGAGCAGTCGATCCTGGTCAAGCCGCTCGGCCCGCTGCTGGGCTCAATTCGGATGATTTCAGGAGCGACGATGCTGCCGAACGGGAGGGTTGCGCCGGTGCTGGAGGCCCGCGGAGTGCTGGCGACCGCGCGGCGGCTGACGACCGGGCCTGCGCGAGATTCGGTGCCAGCGAGCGCTGGATCGCAAACCGATGATGAGGACGGGGATCGGTCCCGTTCGGTGCTGATTGCGGAGGATTCGATGACCTCTCGGATGATGCTGCGCAATATCTTGATGACCGCTGGCTACGAGGTGCGGACGGCGGTCGACGGCGCGGACGCGCTTGCCTCCTTGTCCGCAGAAGAGTTCGACGCCGTGGTGTCAGACGTCGAGATGCCCAACATGAACGGGTTCGACCTGACCGCTGCAATCCGTGCCGACAAAGCCCTGTCGCATCTGCCGGTCATCCTGGTTACCAGTCTGGAGTCCCCGCAGGACAAAGCTCGTGGAATGGAAGTGGGCGCGAGTGCCTACTTGGTCAAGAACAGGTTCGATCAGTTCCGGCTGCTCGACACCCTGCGAAACCTGATCGAGCAGGCCAGCGGTGGCTAGCCCGGTGCGTGTTCTGGTG
>JBAXOQ010000565.1:0-1872 GCA_037133175.1 Actinomycetes bacterium | reverse complement strand
GGTGATGACAGAGTGGCAGAAGTTCGTCGCCAACCAACAGCGGCTGGGTAACGACCGGCCGAAGCTGGTCTGCATCGACCTGCAGGCGTACACGACCACGCAGGCTCCGGAGCGGGAAGACATCCTGAACGTCGGCGGCTTCAGTGACGCCGTGTTCAGCGTCGTGGCGTCGTTCCTGAACGGCGACGCCGGCCGTTTCGTGGCTGAGGTCGAGGCCGTCGAGCTGTAGAGCAGCCCTGTCGTCGAAAATGAACGCCCCCGACCCAGCGATGGGCCGGGGGCGTCTTCTTGCGATCGTGTTGGATCGGTGCAACCCGAAACCGATCGCTACTTCAGGGCATCTTCAACGGCTTCTTGGCCCGCACTTTCACCTCCTATTTCATCGCCTCGAATCGCACCTGCGCTGGGATCTTGTTCTGCTCGAAATCCGTGTCCGGGCCGAAGGGCGGCCACGGGAGATCCCCGAACCAAGCGGGCTTTTCCTTCAGGTACAGACTCTTCGGCAGCGTGGCGCCGCCGAGCGATTCGCTCTCCGGCACGCCGTTGTCCCTGTGGTTGTGGTTGCCCTTCAGGAGCGTCGTCCCTTTGACGTCCAGATCCAATTCCTGGAAACCGCTGGGGCCCGGCCCCTTGCCCGGTTCGCTTGCCAGCATCCTCTCCCAGTCGGCCCAATACTGCCCCTGGCTGGGCTGGGCCGTCTTCCCGTCCGACCAGCCGTTCCCCATGTTGGGAAAGCCCAGGGAGTAGATAAAGTGCTTGTCGTAGCTAAATCCGACCTGTTCGACCTCGTACAGCCAAGTGCAGCCTTTGCTGCCAAGCACGTTGCCCACGATGTTGTAACAGCGAGTAAACCGGTTCAGGTTCACGCAAATCCAGAACTGGTCGGTCATGCTTGATGTTCCGTGGAACCAATTCCGAAAGGCGGTGTCGTGAGACGCGCTGCCATGATAGCCGTCGCACTGGAATCGCGGGGCTACGTTCCCTTCGTACAGATTGTGGCTGCCGTGGCCGCCGTGATTGCTATTGATTGAGCAGCCCAGCAAACCGCCTTGCACGGATTTGTCATCGCAGAAATTGTAAGCGAAGACATTGCCGCTCGAATTGTCGATTTCCAGATCCGGGAACGTATCCGCCAGGACGTTGTCTTCGATCAGACAAGAGGACGATACACCCATCAACAACCCGCCTCCGTTGGGTCCGGCGGCGCTCTTGCGCTGACCGATGAAGCAATGCTTGACCTCGCACTGCAACGCGCCGTCCACGACAAAGATGTATCGCTCCGCCTTTCGCATGGCCACGTTCTTGACCCAGCAACCATAGCTTGCGTTGATCAGGATCAAGCCGCGGGGGGCTGTCGAATTCGTCCCGTCGACGGTCAAGTCTTCGATCCCCGCCAGTTCCGAATAGCGTCCTCCGGGCCGTAGCACAGGCGCCAGCTTGGCGGGCAGGTCGTACAGCAGCCCCGGTGAGATTGTCACAGTCGCGTCAGTCTTGGCCACAATCCGGGATAGCTGTCTTCGCATGTATTCCCAGTGGCCCGGACTAACGACCGGCAGTGTCAGATCGTTCTTCAGGGACAGTTGGCAGATCTGGCCGATGCCGCCGTTGGGATAAGCTTCCAGCGGCTTCGTAGCTCCCACCGTCAGCACGGTGTCGCCTCGGTTGGGACTGCCCGTGATGTCCAGTTTGAGTCGGTTTGGGTACCACCAGTCGCCGCCGTCTGCGGGGCAGATCGTGATGCCGTTGCTCTGGTGGTAGGGCAGGATCACCGTTTTGTCCGGCCCGGCGCCGCGAATCGTAATCCTGCTCTTGTTGCCAAGAGCGATCGGGGAATTGACCCGGTAGGTGCCGGCCGGCAAGTACACGACGTCA
>JBAXOQ010000564.1:0-1873 GCA_037133175.1 Actinomycetes bacterium | reverse complement strand
GCACGAGCCGGTCGGCAACCGCGTGCTGTGCCCTCAAGATCGGCCCGATCGACTCGTCGGCGTAACGCTGGTGCTGATACTTCCCGCCCACGTCGATCGCCCACTCGAACAGGCGGGCCTTCACTGCAGGACCACGATCGACCCTGTCGACGACGGTTGCGTGGATCTTCTCAAACAGCCGGGGCACGCTCACCATCGTGGAGGGACGGACCTCGATCATCGTCTCGGCGATCCGGCGCGGGTCCTGCAGGTAGCAGTTCTGGGCTCCGGTCGCGAAGATGTAGAACGACCAGCCGCGCTCGTAGGCATGGCTCAGCGGCAGGAAGCACAGACTGCTGTCGCCGGGTCCGACATTGAAGCGGTCGTCCAGCGCGTGAATCTGATGAAAAACGTTCGCGTGGGTGATGACGGCGCCCTTGGGCTGGCCGGTTGTTCCTGATGTGTAGACCAGGGTTGCCACATCTTCGGGGCGGGCCGCTGCCATGCGTTCTTGCACTTCGGCTCCGTTCGATGAGGCCGCTCCGGCCGCTTCGAAGTCGCGCAAGTGGACGGAGTCACCTCCGGTCAGAGCCGTGTCATCGTCGAACGCGACGACGCGCAGAGTCCTTGCCGGGTCGGGCGGACAAGAGAGGATCTTGTCGTACTGCGCCTGGTCGCCGACGAATACCAGTGAGACGTCAGCATCGGTGAGCACGTACTCGGCCTGCTTGGCCGTGCTGGTGGCGTAGATCGGGACCGACACTGCGCCGGCTCGCATGATGGCGAAGTCGGCGATGGTCCACTCCGGGCAGTTCGGGGAGAAGATCGCGACCATATCGCCGGACTTCACTCCGTAGTCAACGAGTGATTTGGCAACCGAGTCGATTCGTCTGCCGAGTTCAGCGTAGGAGATGGTCCGCCAGGATTCGCCCACTTTCACGCGCATCGCTGGCTGCGCCGCGAATCGTTTGGCGTTGTCGTCGATCATGATTGCAAGATGATCAGTCATCAGGTGCACCTGTCGTTGTCAGCGGCTCGCACCCGGGAATCGTCCCGCGTCTCGGTTGCTGTTTATCCATCATCCCACTAAACACCGTGGGCGGGGGTCCAGTTGGCATCGGCGACTGTGCCGACAGTGCCTCTAGCCCAAGGACAGGACGATTCGAAGTGCGTCGTCGACAGCGTCGAGTTCAGCGCGTGTCAGGTGGGCGATGAGAGTACCCAGGCGCTGCGGGTCAACCGCTGCGGTCTGTTCGACCAACAGATGTGTCTCAATCCCGCTGATGGAAATGATGGGCCGAAAGGACGCTGGGCGTGCCGACACAGACGTCGGCGCAATCAGCCACGTTGACAGCGGCAGCAGATCAGATTGAACGACAACGCCGTGGCGCTTGCCCTGCTGCTCATGTCCTCTGGCCTTTCTGCGGGCGGGCAATTCGTAGACGTCACCACGCACGCAAGTCCTCCATGTCGGCCAGGACTCGGCGAGCTTCCTGACGATCAGCTTCGTCGTTGGCAACCGCACACGACTCGGCGAGCAGTTCCTCATTTGCCTGTCGACGCGCTGCCTGGATCACCGCGCTACGAATAGCTGCTGAGTTGCTTGAGCCGCCCCGAGTCAATATCTCGAGTGCTCGTTCCGTTTCCTCATCGGGTCGGAAAGCTATCGTCTTCACACATAAGTCGTAACACGATTTGTATAACCCTGTGCATTGCGTTTGGCGCAGGGCATTCAGTCATCAAGTGCCCGCTGCGATCACCTGACGGTAGACCGCCGTCCCTGCTTGATTCGATTTCGCGCACAACGCACTATCGGGCGATCTGGCCGGCGCCTTCGGTTTCACCAGCCTCGGCGACGCCACTCGCCGAGGTTCGGCCGTTCGCTACCCAATGT
>JBAXOQ010000563.1:0-1874 GCA_037133175.1 Actinomycetes bacterium | reverse complement strand
GGTCACGATGACGGCCATTGCCGTGTCCGGATCGATCCGCCGCGAGTCAGCCGTGCACAAGTCGCCTTCCGTGCCGCCGGCGATCACTAACGCCTGCGGGTCGTCATGGGTGTATGGGTCGTCCAGCGGCCGGTCCGCCCCGGCGAGCTCCAACGTCCATCCCTCATGCCGGCAGCGCAGGTAGAACGCCCGGCCGAGCGCAACCCCGGTGATGACCAGCGGGAACAGCCCTTCGTACCGGGTGCAGGTTGTCCCGAGCGCCACCGCCGCGGCCTGCGCCGCATCAAAGTCGTCCTGTTCCTGGCGCGCCATCCGGGCGAACATTCCCTTCATCTGCGAGTTGTCCGCAGGTGCCCGCACCACGGCGTGCCGTTCGGCGTCGGTCCGCTGGCACGGGCAGGTGGCGCCCCCGGTGTGCAGGCCCCCAGTCGGGCGCGGGTGACATCCGCACGGGCAGTCCGCGGCTGCCTCAATGTCGCGCAGCGGCGGGCCGAGCCCTAGCGCCGTCACCCGTGCCGGGCGTTCGGCCGCCTTACGGGCAGCGGACGCCGCGCGGGCAGCGTCCGCTTGTTCACGCAATTGCCGCACCGTGTCCGGGTCCGGTGGCGGCGGGTTCGCCAGGTAGGGGTAGGCCATCAGTGACTCCTGTTCCTCATTGTGTCAATCCGGGCCGCCAGCTCGCCAATGCTGACGGTGACGGTGTTGCCGGGCATGTCATCGCAGGCCAACCCATGCACAGCACACCAGGACCGGTACCCGGGTTTCCCGCACCGGATGTCCTGGTCGTACCGGGCATAAGAATGCCCGTGGTACAGCACAGCGGGCCGCAGCACATCCACGATGCGCTGCAGGCGGGCACTGTGCGCATCCGCGGCAGCCATCACATCGATCCCGGCCCATTCCCCCAGCGTCGCGCGCGGCAACTGTGGCGGGCTGGCCCCGGCCGGCGCGTCATGGGTCAGCAGCACATCGACCGCCGGCTGGTCGCTGATCCGGCGCTCTTCATCGTCGGTGATCTGCTCCTCGGGCCACCACGACCGTCCGGGTGTGCGCAGCTTGCGGTCGCGGCTGACCGCGCCGCCGACCGCGGCGAACACCACCGGGCGCTCCCCGTCGGACAGCGTGAACCGGTGCCCGCGCGGCAGGGCCAGTATCCGTGGCGCGAGCATGCGCCTGCCCAGCTCGTCGACCGGTTGGCGGGCCAACCACGGGTAGTCCTCGTGGTTGCCGGGCACCATCCAGGGGTCGACGTCGCGACTGTCGGCCCGCCGGTTCAGTTTGTGCAGGTACTGCGGCAGTCCGGCCCCCATCATGCCGAAACCGCCCGCTGCAGGATCAGACGAACGCCGTCATCGGCGGCCTCATCGATGCGTTTGACGGCCCAGGCGGTGTTCCCGTGCCAGTCCCCGGCCAGCATGACGCTGTGATGGTGGTTCATCGGGCGGTTCCGGGAGCGGGCGGGTCGGGCGCTGGGGCGAGCGGGACTTGCACGGTGCAGGTCCACAGCAGGTCGGCGGGAACTCCGGCGATCCGGGCGAACCGGCGGATTGCTTCGACCAGAGCCGCGGCGTCCAGGACGGGGATGTCGACGATCAGGGTGGGCGCCCCGAACCGGTCGGGACCCAGGATCAGGACGGTATCGGCGATCCATGCGGTGCCGGCGGCGGCCCGTTCGGTGTCGGTCAGCTCTGTGCCGGTGATGCACGCCAGGTCCAGGTTGAACCGTGGTATTCCCGGGTCCTGCGGCCAGATGGCGCCGTCGGCGTCCGTGCCGCCGATGACAGCGGTGTGGGCGTCCCACTGCCAGGTGCCGGACGCGAGCCAGTCGGGCAGGACCGGGCCGGGGTCGGCCGCTTGTGCGGTTGCGTCCGGGG
>JBAXOQ010000562.1:0-1883 GCA_037133175.1 Actinomycetes bacterium | reverse complement strand
TAGCGGGAGTTTCCCCGCTATTTAGTTGATCAGCGTGTTTCCCCTGGTGGTGCTTGCTTTTTGGGGCCCCGATTGGTATTACCTAGATATGTCTTCGATCGTGGGCAAGAAGCAGGACGGGAAGACGTACTACTACCTGGTCACTTCGGGGCGGGTCGATGGCAAGCCACGGATCGTTGATCAGCAGTACCTGGGCAGCGCCGACGAGGTGATGGCGAAGCTGGCCGGGACGCCGGCCGGGGACCCGGTGCGCACGGCGCACAAGAAGTTCGGGGATCTGGCGGCGGTGTGGTCGATGCTGGACCGGCTCAACGTCGTGGACACGGTCGACGCGGTTGCCCCGCGCCGGGCCGACGCGGCAGCATCAGTGGGCGCCTACATCGCGCTGGCCACCGCGAACCGGATCGTGGCGCCGTGCTCGAAGCTGGCGTTCGCCGACTGGTGGGCCACCACCGCCGGGCCGCGCTGGGTGAAGCTGCCGGCCGGCGCGCTGGACCACCGCAAGTTCTGGAAGGCCATGGACCGCCTGGACGAGACCGACCTGCGCCTAATCGAAACACGATTGGGCAAGGCGATGGTCGCCAGGTTCGGTCTGGACTGCTCGGCGCTGGCGCTGGACATGACCAACTTCGCCACGTTCATCGATTCGGCCAATGAGCGCGCCCCGATCGCCCAACGGGGCAAAGCCAAACAGAAACGCCTCGATCTGCGCCTGGTCGCGTTGGCGCTGGTGGTCACCCGCGACGGCGGGGTGCCGCTGGTCTCCCACGCCTACCCCGGCGACCGGCCCGACGTCACCCAGTTCACGACCGTCATCGACGAACTGGTCGCCCGGTACCGGGACCTGGCCGGCGGCGTCGAATCGTTGACCGTCGTCTACGACGCCGGACAGAACTCGGCCGACAACCACGCCCTAGTCGAGAAGGCCGGGATCGGATTCGTCGGATCGCTGCCGCCGTCGCAACACCTGGACCTGCTGGCCGTCCCCGCCACCGACTACCAGAACGTCGACGCCGACCGTTACCCCGGCCTGACCTGCGTGGACACCACCGTCACCGCCCTGGGGGTGACCCGCCGGGCAGTCATGACGCACTCACCGACCCTGCACGCCGCCCAGTCCCGCGGGTTCGACCAGACCCTGGCCAAAGCCGGCCGCCAACTCGGCGAACTGGCCGAGCTGCTCGGACGCGGCAAGACCCGCCGGGAACGTGCCGCCGTGCAAGCCAACATCGACACGATCTGCAGGCCCACCTGGGTCCGCGAGGTCATCACCACCACCCTGACCGGGGACAAACCCGCCCACCTGCGACTGACCTGGACCACCGATGACGCCGCCCGCCAACGGGTCGAGGAACGGATCTTCGGCAAACGGATCCTGTTCACCAACCGCCAGGACTGGCCGACCGCAGACGTTGTCGCCGCGTACAGATCCCAATCCGAGGTCGAGTCCGGCTTCCGGCAGATGAAGGACCCCCACGTCGCGTCCTTCGGACCCATGCACCACTGGACAGACTCCAAAATCCGGGTCCACGTCTTCTACTGCGTGCTCGCACTCACGATCGCTCACCTGATGCGGCGCGAAGCCGAAAACGCCGGACTGCGCATGTCCGTTCGCGAACTGCTGACCACCCTCGGCGGCATCGAGGAAACCGTGCTGCTCTACCACGACGGCGGCAAAGGCCGCCCCCGCGCCCGCCGCATGCTCACCGACATGACCCCAGCCCAACGCAGACTGGCCGACCTGTTCAACACCGACCAATACGCACCAACCCGCTAACCCCAGACCCAACAACCCACCTAGGTAATACGCTCGAGGAGGCAAAAACCACCACTGACCAGCACAAACACCACCAACATCAAAATAGGGGGGAAACTCCCGCTAG
>JBAXOQ010000561.1:0-1888 GCA_037133175.1 Actinomycetes bacterium | reverse complement strand
CGCCCAGGGTCAGCGTCAAAGTCGTTTGGGTGTGAGTCCGAGGAGTTCGAGGGCTCGGTTGAGGTTGCGGGTGAGGGAGCGGATGCCCTTGGCGATGTTGGTGTGTCCGCCGAGGCGTAGCGCTCCGATCGCGAGGTTGCGCAGGGTTGCCATGACTCGTGGCCCGTTGCCGGTGCGGATTTGTGATCTGTCTTCGTCGAAGGTGACGTCTCGCACCCAGTGGACCCGGTTTTCGATTCCCCAGTGACCGCGGATGAGGTTCGCGAGTTGTTTGGTGTTGGCTTGGTCCGCGGTCAGGCTGGTGATGAAGTACGAGGTTTCGGTTGTGGCTTTGCTCCCATCCAGTTTCGCCCGTTCGCGTACCACCTTGACACATTGGTTCGCGTGGGGGAACAACCCGGAAGGCAGCGTTGCGGCCGACACGGCGCGGTGCTCGATCCGGCCGTGGCCCTTGTTGGATGTTTCATGCGGAGGGGGAAAAAGACCCTGCGTCGAGGGTTTCCAGTGCGTGTGCCAGGGTTGGCTGGTTCGATTTGACCCCGACCAGGTAGTCCCCGCCGAGTTCGGCGACGATGAACTCGGCGTGATCGCGCTGGGTGTGTATCGCGTCCGCGGTAATGACGGTGCCGGCCAGCGATTCGCGGTCTTCGAACAGTGGCCGCATCGCTTTGATCTCGTTGGTTTTGGAGTCGACCTGGGTCTGCGCGATGACAATCCCGGATTCGTGGAGCATCCCCGCGAACAGGAACGTGGCCCGCTGCTCGCTGGTGCGGGATCCGCGCAACGCCTTACCGTCGACGGCAAGGCCGACCAAGTCGCCGGGAACATGGCCTTTGCCCGCCTCGTCGGCCAGCCAGGAACCGACGACCCGGTCCAGTGCGTCCGGGTCGACCGCCTGCAGATGCCGACGGATCGTGGGCTCGGACGGCACGACATAACGCTGGCGCACAGGATGGAACTTGCAGCCCAGGCGTGCGAGCACCTCTTGCGGCAGGTCCGCAGCCAACTCACCGATCGCGATGAAGCTCTTGGCACCGGAAAGGACCGCCACCACGGCGACAGCGATGATCGAAGCTGTGCGGTGGCGGATCCCTCGGGCCATGCGATGCTCCGGCAGCGTCTCAAGACGGGATAAGAGCCCAACATTTGAATCGAAATCCAGCACGTTGCAGTTGATGACTGTTCCTCTCCTCGGGCTGTTCGCGAAAACCGGGTGATCAAACGTCGCGGACAACAGCGAGGTCGCGTCCTTGCGCAGCGGGCGAACCCACACGTCCTTGGGCTGGCCGTGGAACACGAAACTGTCCCGGTGCCGGCGCCAACCGGAGGTTTGCCCGAGCAGCGCGAAGTTGGTGGCCCGATAACACGTGCCCACATGCCTGGCCGGGTCGGTGAACGTCTCCACCGCGACGACCGGGTGGCCCCAGGACGCCTGCCAATCGCCGGCTAGGCGACGCAGCGACGCCGAAAGCACAGCAGAGGCAACATTCGGATACCTACCTGCGGGCAAAATGCAGAACCGTTGATTGTTCGCGACGAACCGCAACCGCCGGTAACGGACCTCCGGCGACCAGCCCACCCACCGGTCACGGGCCGAACACGTCAACGCCGCGGACCCGTACCCGAGCAGGCCCACCCACTCGTCGTCGATCAGCGCGACATGTCGCACCGTCTCACCGATCAAACCCCGGCCGAGCCAGTGGTGCTCATCCAGCAGCGCGTCGAAACGGGCAACCTCGGAACCGACGACGGGACGAACGACCAAGTCCCGTGATCCGTCAAACCGTCGCTGCACCCGCCTACGACTATCACAATCCCCGGAAAAGCGCCAGCCCCAAGACGTATCCGCAGGTCAAACCCCCACCGCCACGACTTTGACGAGACCCTG
>JBAXOQ010000560.1:0-1900 GCA_037133175.1 Actinomycetes bacterium | reverse complement strand
CCGCCCATACCGCTGCTGAAACCACCGCCGCCAGAGGACGACTGACTCGACTCGTACGCCCCGATTGAAGAAGTAATCGTGGAATTGAAGTCGCTGAATCCCCCTGGTGTCGAGTACCAGGCGGCGTAGCCAAGACCATACGGATACCAGTAGGGCGATGGCGGCTCGGAGTTCGTCTGGGTCCGGTACTTGGCGGCCCACTTGTCAGCCACCCCAAAGGCCACCGCGTAGGGGATGAAGCTGATAAACAGGTCCTTGTTGGCCGCGAAGTCGAACCGATCCTGTGCCGAATCGGTGGACAGCAGCCGTTGGAAGCCGCCACATCGTGACCACAGCTGCCGGCCCGCGGGAGTGCGCCGAGTACCAACACCCTTCTGCATCAAGCCGACTCCGCCGATGACGAATGCGGCGAAGGGCAGTCCGAGCATCGTGGGACCCGCCCATCCGACGAATCCGCCGATGGCAAGCACGAGTGCCAGAGCCCAGATGACCTTGGCCCACCGTTCCGACGCCACCGACTTGACGTTGCCGCTATCGATCGCCCATCTCCTGGCGGCCGCCGATACCGCGGTTGTGGCAGCCCCCATGATCTCGCCGGCGGTCTTGCTCTTGTACTCGGCCATGAACCAGTAGCCCACTCCGGTGGAGATCTCGAGCGCATCCGCGGCTGCCTCGGTCACCGGGTCCGTGGCAGCCCACTGCTCCGCGGTCGCCTGACTGGTGATCAGCCAGGACTTGTCCGGTCTGGCCTGCAGGGTGACCAGTTTCTTCTCTGCCATGTAGAACAGCGTCGCGTTGAACGGGTACTCCCCGACGTCTTCGGTGGCCATGTAGACCGTCTGCACCGGACCAAGTCCCGGCGGTGACTCGTACATGACCGGGAAGCCCGGGTCTTCCTCCTTGGTCTTTGCCGCCCACCAAGCGCCGAGCACGAAGAGGATCACGGCGGCAACGATGATCAGAATCACCAACGGCAGACTCTGCCCCAAGATCGGATCCCAGGCCACCGGCCACGGGAGGGTCACCAGACCAGGCTGATTGGCCGGGGGCGGTGGCGCCATATTGGCCCGGACCGTCATACCGCTCAGCGGAGGCATGTTGGACGAGGTGAAGGTGAGTTTCGTCGTCCCCGCCCCGGCTATCGTGCATGGCCCGGGGCTGACCGCCCCAGAAACCCCGGTGCCCGCCACACACTGGACCTGCTGGCTGGCGTTGGGCAATGTCACATGCACGGTGACTGCGGCCATCGGCAACTGCCAACCCGGTGCCACGACGTTCCAGTAGAACGTCGACTCCGGCGGGGTCGAGGCGTTCTCGCCGGCTGTGCTGGGGAAGGTCTTGTTTGATCCGGCGTCGATCGGGCTGATGACTCCGGGAACCGAGTAGGTGATGACGTAGGTGTGGTTGCCGGGCGTCACAAAGACGTTCGGGTTACCGATCTTGGCAACCAGGTAGCGCTCGTTGGATTCCCAACTGGTTGTGTAGGGCTCCGGAACGCCGTCTCGGGTTATCGAGACGATGGTCGGTACTCGCCGGATCTTGGCGTTGCTGAGGTCGCTGGTGTCGAAGAACCGAAAGATCCCATGACGGCCGCCGGGGAATTTGGCGACAAGAGTCTCGGTCGCCCCCATGCTGCCGTCAGCGGCGACTGTGAAGTCGCCCGTGTATTGAGAAACGGACACCGGATCGGAGGCGGCCTCGGTCGAGGAATTGAAACCCAGCAGCGGCCACAGCAGGCCGACCGCGACCACGACGAGTACGAGGAGCATACCGATGATCTTTTTCACAGACACGACGTCGCTCCGCTTCTTCGACCGCAACTACTCCTTCAGAGTAACGGAAAGATCGCCGCCGATACTGCTCCAGACGTTGCGTCTTGCAATCGGGGCCTACCAGGAAC
>JBAXOQ010000559.1:0-1910 GCA_037133175.1 Actinomycetes bacterium | reverse complement strand
CGGGGAATCGACGGCCCGGCGTCGGGGCGCAGCAGCAGCACGCCACTGACCGCAATCCACGATCCGTGTCCCATTCCCAACAGGTAGGCAATCGCCGATCCTGCGAGGGCAACGACTGCCATTCGCAATCCATGCCGGAACGAGATGGATCGCGGCTCGATGGCGGCCCGAATCCGACCCCACAACGGGCTGCTGGGAGTCGCCACGACCGGCGTCCAGCCGGCATCCCCGACAGCCGCAGTGGCAGCTTCGACCGCCTTGAGTCGCCGGGTGAGTTTGGGGTCCCTGGGATCCGGACCAACCGGACCAACCGGGTTACCGGCACCACCGGCAGGCGCCGACCGCCGTCCCCAACGCCGGTGATGGTCCAACGACGGGTCCAGTTGCAGGCTGACCGCCCGAACCGTCGCGGCGATCGCAAGCATGTCGGCCGCCAGAGCGTCCGAGTCCGCAATCAGCTGCGCACCCTCCCGATCGATCAGCAAAGCCGCGTGCCGGACATCAATCCGAACCTGATCCAGCGCCTCGCTCAGCTGAACCAGAGCTGCCGAGTCCGGGTTAGCTGCCGCGGTGATCAACGAGTACACCTCCAGCAATTCGTCGGTGGCTCGCTCGGTCGCCGACCGGGCATCCGCTGCTAGCGCGTCATCCCGCAATGCTGCGGCGACCCGGGAGGCTGCGTCGGCGAGCTCCGACGCGCCCGCCGCCAGGTGCACTCGCATGGTGGGAAACCGAGTGATCGGCCAACAGAGCACGATCGCCACCAGTTGCGCCAAGCCGCCGACCAGAGTCGCGAGCGCCGATGCCCAGGCCTGGTTGGCCGGCTGCGGCTGCAGGACCGCCGTGGCCGCCGTCAGGGTGGACAGCACGAGCACCACTAGTACGGACTCGTTGATCGCGATGCTCACACCGGAGGCGAACGCCAGCAGCGCCATCAGCAGAGCGACGATCACGATTCGCTGGTCGGTCAGTCCGGCCACCAGGGCGACCGCGGTTAGGGTGAGGGTGCCGAACAGGCTCATCGTGGCCAGCGACCGGGTGGATTGCCGACGGTCGAACAATCCGACGACGAACGCCGCCATCGCCGCGTTGACCGCCGCGAACGGCCCGAAAGCCCAGTTGGCGCCGAACAGGACGATCGCGACAACCATGCCCCGACGCAACGCCGACCCCAACTGGACCTTCGACCAGTCGACGACTATCGAAGACTTCAGCACTCTGGTGCCATAGGTCGCCATCGGCATACCCACCTTCAGCTCACGGAAGCTTCACTGCGCACAGACCATCGGCAACCGACGGTAGCGGCATTTCGGCGTCAGGTGCTCGACGTGGCGTCGGCCTGCGGATCGGTGCCTTCCACTTCCGATGCTGGCAGGTTCGTGACCGTCATCTTGCGTCGCCGTTCCCAGGTGGCGGTGCCGTTGTCCTGCCACTTGCTGGCGGTGGTGTTGTCGGCGGCGGCCTGCCAGGCGTCCTCCCACACTCCCAGGGAGTAGCCGTGCCACGGCGTGACCGGTCGCAGCTTCGGCAGGTCCAGCGACTCCCACAACTCCTTGGCCTGCTCCATGAACTCCTGCTTCGGCAGGCATACCGGCGGCATCGGACCCTTCTGGGTGGCGTTGATCAGCACGGTTGAATCGATCTCCATACCCTTCTGGGCCGGGGCGTGACCGTGCGAGCGGTAGGGCAGTACGACCAGGTCCTCCCTGGGGTTGCAGCGGAACGCCATCGCCCACAGCACATGGTCGGTGTTGCGTGGGTCGATGTCCTCATCGACGGCGATGCAGAACTTGCCGACGGCCGGCTGCAGCGAGGTGGCGCCCTCCAGCGCCCGCCAGATCTCGGTCTTCGGGGTGCCGTGGGCGAACACGATGAACAGGAACGCGCGCAGGTTCGTCAGCGGCTCATGC
>JBAXOQ010000558.1:0-1911 GCA_037133175.1 Actinomycetes bacterium | reverse complement strand
CGTGGCACTCGGCCCGGTCGCGTGGTTGCGTCGTCGGCACGTCACCGAGATTCCGAATTGTCCGAATTATATGCAGAGTCGTGTTCTGTTTCACACCCCGCGGGACCGGAGTGATCACTGCCACGCCGCTGCTTAGGGGTGATGTGCGTGCCGAGTTGTCGTCGACTTTCTCGTGGTGCGACTGAATCGGCTGAGTTAGGGTCGGTTTGAGGGGTTTCGGCCAACCGCCGACGGGAGGTGTGATCGTGCCAGAGGGAGACACCGTCTGGCGCACCGCCCACCAGCTCGCGGCGGTGCTGACCGACCAGCGCCTCGCCGCCGCCGACCTGCGGGTTCCGGCCCACGCCACGGCCCACCTCGCCGGCTGGTGGGTGCGAGGCGTCCGCTCACGCGGCAAGCACATCCTGATGGACCTGGCACCCGGCCCGGGCGCCACCGATCCTGTCCCCGGCGCCCCGGACGCCACGCCCACGCTGGCACTGCACACAACCCTGGGGATGGACGGCTCGTGGAGGGTGTTCGCCGTCGGCGAGCGGTGGCGCGGAGGCCGGGCGTTCACCATCCGAGCCACGCTGTCCACCGACACCCACACCACGGTTGGCTACTCGCTGCCACACGTGGATCTGTGGCGCACCCCCCGCGAGACGGCCGAGCTCGCCCACCTGGGCCCGGACCTGCTCGGGCCGGACTGGGATCCGCAGCTCGCCATTGCCCGGCTGCAGGCGGACCCCGCCCGGCCGCTCGGCGACGCTCTGCTGGACCAGCGGTGCCTGGCCGGCGTCGGGAACGTGTACAAGTCCGAACTGTGTTTCTTGGGCGGGGTCCATCCGGCATCACCGGTCGGGGAAGTGCCGGACCTGCACGCCATCGTCGAGCAGGCCCACCGGCTGCTGCTACTCAACCGCGCCTCGTTCACCCGCGTCACCACCGGCGACCGCCGCCGACCGCTGTGGGTCTACGGCCGCCGTGGCCAGCCGTGCCGCCGTTGCGGGACCGTCGTGGCCGGCACCCAGCTCGGCCCGCCCGGTCGGACCCGCAGCACCTACTGGTGCCCACGCTGCCAGCCGGCACCGGCGGTCGGGGCGGGCCTGACCACGTTGTAGGCAGCCGCACCGGTTGTCCACAGAACGACCGCACCTCGCGTCGGGCACCGCCTGAACTACGCCAGGCTCGACCCATGCGCCGAAATCACGCTCCCCCGCCCTCGCCCACTGGGGTGATTGACAGCGGTACGACCGCAGTCATACCATCAACCATGGGCAATGTCAGCAAGAAGTCGCACTCGTTTGACCCGGACCTATACGCGGAGTTGGCCGCCACCGCGCAGACCCTCGGTGTGAGCGAGTCAGCGGCGCTGGCGCTTGCTGCGGAGGCGTGGCTTCGAAAGCAGCGTGGATTGGCGGCGGTTGCCGAGTGGGAAGCCGAGAATGGCGCGTTCACCGAGGCTGAGCTGGCAGAGGCAGACAGGATCCTCGATTCGATCGGGGTACCGCCCGAGTGATGCAGTTCGTCTACGACACGGCCGTCTTGATTGCCGCCGAGCGCGGCGATCGACGGATTTGGGTGCTCCATGAGAGGTCGCTTGCTCGGGACGCCGCCCCCGTGGTTCCGGCTGGCGTGCTGACGGAGGCCTGGCGTCCTGGCGGGTATGCGCTAGGGCGGTTCCTGGCGGGGTGCGAGATCGAGGCGCTTACCGAGGTTCGGGCTCGCAGGGCCGGCGTGCTGTTGGGCAGGGTCGGCAGGGACGTGTCTGCCGTCGATGCCACCGTTGCGGAGGCGGCGCTCCGACTTGGTGCTGCGGTGCTGACCAGTGACTACTCCGACTTCTCTGCGCTGAGTGCCGCGGCAGGCCGTCCGATAAGCATCGTGTCGGTCTAACCGCCCCCCCGACCCGGCCACGTCGGCCCGCCC
>JBAXOQ010000557.1:0-1919 GCA_037133175.1 Actinomycetes bacterium | reverse complement strand
TGCGCACCCGAATCGTCAACGTGCCCGCCCGCCTGGCCCGACCCCAACGCCGACCAATCCTGCACCTGCCCGCCCACTGGCCCTGGGCCGTCCAATGGACCCGGCTGGCAACGAATCTCGCGAACGGGCCAGCCCCACCAACACCAGCCTGACCCCCATCCACCGCCACCCCAGGCCCAACCGGAACACCACGTGGAAAGGCTGGCAGAGGCCAGCGGAACTACCACGCCCAACACCAATCCGGTCCCGGTCAACCCACCGGAAGATCAACAGGCGAACCCGTCCACGGATTCAGGCTTAGGCCGAAATGAGCCAGAACGGGACCGAGCTGCAGGAGTCCGATGGGGCTTTCCCGGCTGACCCAGACAGGTGATGGGTGGTGTTCACTACCGATCGAAAGCGCGACAATTGAACGGACGAAGGGATGGGAAACCATGAGTCGATCTCGTTTGACAGCAGCTGCCGCGCTCGCCATCGCCGCGCTCGCCATCGCAAGTTGTTCGGGGCAGAACGCAAAGGACGATGTTGGCTGACCCCCGGTGACCCAATCGGGGAGCACACAAGCGCAGGCACAGCACCAATACGTGCGCCCAGGTTCCGCGAAGGTCGTGCTCAGGACCACGGGTGTGGCCGGCGCTGAGGAGGAAGCCAGCGCCATGAGCAAGCTGTTCAAGGGGCTGATGTCGGGCTTCGGGCAACAGTCGGGCAAGAAACTGGCCGGCTGGGCGATCTCGGCGTTAGCCGGCACCGGCGGTGACGCGGGTCAAATCAGTCAGATCCAGGATCAGCTCAACCAGATCTCCGCCCAGCTCAACCAGATGCAGGCGGACATCAAGGCTCTCGAAGAGGCCGTCGACTGGCTCAGTTGCAACGGTCAGACCGCCCTGAGCAACATCCCGATCAGCGAACTGACGACCATGCTCAATCGGTACATCGTCCTGCTCGGACAGCCCACCAAGGGCAGCGCCCCGGGAAGTGCCCCGATCACCGACCCCACGGCGCTGTATGAGTGGGCGAACCAGACTGTGTCGGGTCCGACGGCGGTGGTCCAAACTGCCATCAACAACATCAACCTGAACTTGACCGGAGTAACGAAAGACACTGGCTCGATCAAGGCATGCGCCAAAGCAATGCTCAACAATTGGAAGACGCCGCTCGCGGAGTCTGACTACTACTCGCAGCTCTACCAGTATTTGGGGGTCTTCTACAACTGGCAGGCGACCGCTTTGAACCTGCTCATCGAGGCCGACCATATGCTGGCCTTGCATTACGCACCACCGGCCCCGACTGTGGACGTCGCAATACATGTCTGTGACAACCCTCCCGCCGGCTCGCAACAGGCGCTGTACTGCTCCGATGCCCAGCAGTACGCCAACGTCTTGTACTTCAACACCTTGGCGCAGGCTGTTCAGGCGGGAGCGGCCTATGCCTGGAACGTCCCGGGTGAGGGAAACCTCGCGATCCAGAAGGGCACTTCAACGGCCTGGGTCACCGACCTCAACGTCTACCCCGGCACCTCCGAGAAGTGCGGGAACATGGTGATCAGCAGCAAAGAGAACCCGTGCGGGCCAACCGTCGGCACGACAGACCCGCTTTCGGTGACCTCTTACGCCGGCTACACGTTCGGGACAGCCAACTTCGGACAATGGAACTCCATGCTCAGCCAAGCTGGCAGCAGTGGCCAAAAGCTGTCCGACCGAATGGTGTCCGCCGGGTTCGCGCCAGGAAGGCAGGACGCCTTGATCGTCTACACCGGACAGACGACGCCGCAGAACGCCAACGAGATGAAATGGCCCGATGGCTGGGGCCAGAAGAACCTCGATCCATTGGGCGGCAGCATCACCGGCATGTGTTTCCTGGACACAGCCACCACCTACAACCCGTTCTGCGCGGGCGGCAGCGCGTACCGAAACCTCGCG
>JBAXOQ010000556.1:0-1921 GCA_037133175.1 Actinomycetes bacterium | reverse complement strand
CCCAAGGCAAGCCCGAGCAACAGTTTGGCGAGACGGTGATTCCCGGCGAAGATCCTGATTGGGGGGCCGTGCGGCGTCAGTCGCTCGCGCTGTTGCGCCGCTCGAAGGATCTGCGGATCGCGGTCACCTTGACCCGGGCTTTAGTGCGGACCGACGGGATTGTGGGGCTCGGCGCATCGCTGGCCTTGATCCGGGGATACGTCGAGCGCTACTGGGACTCCTTTCACCCGCGGTTGGACCCGGACGACGACAACGATCCGACCCTGCGGGTCAATACCTTGTGTGCGCTGTGCAACGTCCAGAGTTTCCTACTGCCGTTGCAGCACGCGCCGCTGGTCAATTCGGCCAAAGTAGGGCGTTTTGGCTTGTACGAACTGGCCATCGCCAAAGGCGAACTCCCACCGCCGCCCGACATGGCTACCCCTCCGGAGATGTCGACGATCGAGGCGGCATTCTTGGACGCGGCAGTGGATCAGTTACAGCAACTGCTCGACGCGGTCGCCGCGGCGCGCGGCGACGTGGCGCAGATCGAAGCCTTGGTGACGGACCGGGTGGGTGTTGGAAATGCCGCCAGCCTGTCCCCGCTGAGCGAGGTGCTTCAGCAGGCCGAGGGTGTCCTGCGCTCGCAGTTGGCGCGGCGGGGCGTCTCGGAGAGTACGTCCTCGGCTGCGGAGACCGTGTCCCAGGATGATCCCCAGCCGGGGACTGTTGCCCGTGCCGTTCCGGCCGGACCGCAACGCCTTTCCGGCGACATCACCTCGCGCGACGAGGTGCTTCTGGCGCTGGACAAACTCTGCACCTATTACGAGCGCTACGAGCCGTCCAGTCCGGTGCCGTTGTTACTGAAGCGGGCCAAGCGGCTGGCGACGAAGAGTTTCTTGGACATCATTCGCGATCTGACGCCTGACGCACTCAGTCAGGCGCAGGCGATTGGCGGACTCCGCGACGGGGAGGAGAGTTCCTAAGCCTCAACCGCCCGGTGCTGGTCTACGTTAGAGTGAATCCCGTCTCTCAAGCAGAATACCTTGGGACGACAGCAACTTGTGGAAAGGAGCATGGTATGGCCAAAGCCAGTAGTCAGAAGTTCATTGCACGCAATCGCGCACCCCGTGTGCAGATTGAGTACGATCTGGAAGTCTACGGGGCGCAGAAGAAAGTTCAGCTGCCCTTTGTGATGGGGGTCATGGCCGACTTGTCCGGCAAGCCCGCCGAACCGTTGGCCCCGGTGGCGGACCGCAAGTTCCTGACGGTCGATGTCGATAACTTCGACGATCGCTTGAAAGCCATGAAGCCGCGGGTGGCGTTCCAGGTGCCGAACGCGCTGACGGGGGAAGGGAACTTGAGCGTCGACATCACGTTTGAGAGCATGGACGATTTTTCCCCGGGAGCCGTAGCCCAGAAAGTCGACGGACTGAAGCAATTACTGCAGGCCCGCACGCAGTTGTCCAACCTGCTGACCTATATGGACGGGAAAACCGGCGCCGAGCAGTTGATTGCGAACGTCCTCAAAGACCCCACGCTCCTGCAGGCGTTGGCGTCGGCCCCCAAGTCGTCCGAGTCGGCCGCAGAGTAATAGGAACCCATAGGAGTAGCACACCATGTCAGAAGCAGAACTAAATGCACAGGCTCAATCCTCAGCCGGAGTGGTCGAAGTCAGCGAGTTCACTTCGTTGCTCCAGAAGGAGTTCAAGCCCAAGTCGGACCAGGCTCGTCAAGCGGTCGAAGCCGCGGTACGCACGCTGGCCGAACAGGCCCTGTCGACCACCCAGCTGATCTCCGACGACGCCTTGCGGTCCATCCAGTCGATGATTGCTGCCCTGGACGCGAAACTGACCGAACAGGTGAACCAGATTGTTCACCACGAGGATTTTCAGAAGCTCGAAGGCGCATGGCGCGGTCTGCACTACCTGGTGAACAACAC
>JBAXOQ010000555.1:0-1948 GCA_037133175.1 Actinomycetes bacterium | reverse complement strand
GGGAAAAGATGGGCTAGGGCGGCTGCCTTGTGATCGACCGGTTGGGTTGTGCCGCGGCCGGCGAGGACGCCTTGCACCGGCGTCAGGCGCACCACCGGCAGCGGTGGCAGACCGAGCAGCGGCCCGTACACGACCGGGGCGGCTGTTTCCCAACTGGTGCACCACACGACGTCGGCGCCGCGATCGATCAAACCGCAAAGCCACTCACCGTGCGCCGGATCTACACAGACCCGCACCGGCACGTTCCATTTGCCGCGCCCGGACAGGAACTTGCCGTCGGCGGTGGCCCAGGCAGGGATCACGGTAGTCACGAGTCTGACCCCGGGCTCCTGGCGGGCTGATTTACCCAGTGCGTTCAGCACCCCGTCCAGATCGATCGCGATGACCGGGCGGGTCGCCGCGTCAGGGCCCGGATCCGGGATCGGGGGAATGTCCACGACCGGCATCGCCAGGGCCGCGTCGCCCGCCGTGGGCCGCTTCGGCGCGGTGGTCAGGATGTCCATCATCATGTTGCCGGTCAGCACGGCGGGCCGCCCTGGTCAGTGGCAGCGGCCAGGGCGCCGCACAACGGGCAGAAGGTGATCGCACCGGGGTGCTCACAGTCGGCGGCCAGCAGATGTCTTCGGATGCGGGCCACGATCACCCCGATGACGGTGGCGGGATCGACCCGTTTCGATCCGGGGGCGCACAGCTCGTCACTGGTGGCGATCACCAGGGCCGCCGGGTCGTCATGGGTGGACGGGTCGTCCAACGGAGCATCCGGTCCGGCGATCTGAATGCGCCACTGCTGGTGGCGCAGCCGAAAGTAGAAGGCCCGCCCGTCGACCACGCCGGTGACGTTCAGCGGGAACACGCCCCCGTAGCGGGTGCATTCGGCGCCGAGCGCGGCAGCGGCGGCCCTGGCGGTGGCGAGGTCCGCGCGCTCCTGCTCCCACAGCGGCCCCGCGATCTCCTCCAATCTCCTCGTCCGGCCGTCGTCCGGCCGCTGCGGCGGTTCGTTGTCGGACTCCGCGGCCGAAGGCGCGGCCGGCTGGCCCTGACCCCGGACCTCGGCGAGCACCTCGTCGGTGGGGTGCTTCGGTCGGACCCGGTGCTCGGACAATTCCCTCAGTGCTCCCGGTTGTCGGTCGCTGGGGTCGTCCTCGTCCAAGAACAGCCGCTGGACGTCGGCATCCATCGCCGCCCACGACTCAGGATCCGGAACCGTGAACGTGCCTTTCAGGGATCCGACGCGGGCGGTGGCCGGCGGGGTCGGTTCGCCGTCCCCGGCGTCGGGGTCCGCATCGACGTGGCGGGCGGGCCGGTCGATGACGGTGACGATGGGGCCGCCCTCATCAGCGGTGCTGGCTGCAATGCCGGTGGTCAGACGCAGGCTGCCCTGCATGGAGTCGCGGTCGTTCCCGGTGACGTGCGCCTTGATCGCCAGGGCCAGAATCCCGGCGTTCGCGTTGAGGGCCGGCCCGCCGGTCTGTTCGGCGAACCCCTTCGCCTCACGCTCGCCGTCACGCAGCCAGGCCTGCACAGCAGGCGTGATCATCGGGCGTCCGACGCCGAACACTGCATCGAAGTCCCCGAACATGAACCCGATCGGAATACACCCGTCAGGAATCGTGATCGTGTTCATCGGTCTCCTACCAGGGGGTTGGGCGGCGGTGCGCGGTGAGCGGGGGTCTCCCGGTGGTTCGAGCGGGTGATCGTCATGTCTCGTTGGCCGTGGTCGCAGACGATGCGGTGATCCCACCCGTCATCGGGCACGTTCAAATGCTCAGACACCGTCGACGGTCCCGTCCGCCCCGGCGACGACTGTGACGATCCCGGCGGCGGTGTCGCCGGTGGTGATGGTCAGCGGACCGTGGATGCTGAAGGGCGCCCGTTTCCGGCCGTGGCGTTCCAGGGCGCGGACTAGGTCGCCGGCGTGGGCCGGGTCCTGCGCCAGCCAGTCCTGAAC
>JBAXOQ010000554.1:0-1953 GCA_037133175.1 Actinomycetes bacterium | reverse complement strand
GCTCGAGACGCACAGCAGCATCATAGCGCTATGATGCTGCTGTGCGTCTCGAGCGCTTTTGCGGCGACGGTCAATGTCGGTCCGACCCGGACCTACACGACGATTTTGGCGGGAGTCAACGCCGCTTTGAGCGGTGACACGGTCAAGGTCGATACCGGTACTTACGCCGAGAAGAACATCCCGGTCAGCAAGTCGCTGACCATTGAGGGCGAACCGGGTGACGGCGCTCCTGGGCCCGCAGTCGGTGCTCCGATCATCGATGGCGGTGGCGCCATGGCAGATGCTTTTTACCTCACCAACGGAGTGTCCAACGTCACGATTCGTGGCTTTGAGATGCGCAACTTCCTTGGCACCGGCGATACCGACGGCAACGGTATCGGTGTCCGGGCGTGGGTGGCGACCACGTCCAACGTCACCGTGAGCGACAACTGGTTCCACGACGTCGGCTACGGAGTCATGGCGTCCAACGGGTTCGGGACTGCCACGGGAACCCACACCAACTGGACCGTGAGCCGCAACGTGGTCGAGAAGTTCAGCGACATCGGGATTGAGCTCAGCGATGCCTCCAATTCGACCATCGAAGGCAACGTAGTCCACATGACGGCGGCGGGTGCCAAGCCAGCGCTCATCGGGGTCTTCAGTGCCGCATACATCTCACAGAGCAACCTGACCATCAGCGGCAACTCGGTCGACGGAGTGCGCACGGGTTTTCCAGCCGTCTACGTCTATGCCTACGACGCCGAATCGCCGAACCCGAACCTGAACAACGTGACGATTGCGAACAACCTACTCACGGCGACCGGAACGTCCCAAGACGTCATGGTTCGGGATATCGGCGGTACTGTGACCGGCGTCCACGTGAACAACAACTCTCTTGCCAGCATCCGGAACCTCACGGCAGTCTCTTTTGACGCCGCGAGCAACTGGTGGGGTCAGGCATCGGGTCCTGGCGCAGGCAAGGTGCTCGGTACGGTCGTCACCACTCCGTGGATCAGCACCTACACCCTCAACCCTGCCAAGACCGGCGAGCCTGGCTTCTGGCCGTTCATCTCGACTCCGGTTCCCGCTGGCGGTGGCACGGTCGTCGCTGGCGATGTGACCGCGACCTTCCCCTCGGGGTCGACTGCCGGGACGCTCACCGTGGCGCCCCTGGATCCGTCCACGGACGGGCCGTTCGCGTCACAGGCGTGGGTGACCAACCTCTTCGCTGACATCTCCTACACGGGCACGCTGCCGGAAAGCGGCAAGGTGACCGTCGTTCTGCAGGTTCCTGTCACGTATACCGGCTCGCTGTCCGCCCTCAAGGTATGGCACAACACCGGTAGCGCTTGGGTCCAGGTCACGCCGGTCACCGCGGACGCGGTCGCGAGGACCCTCACCTTCGAGGTGAGCTCGTTCTCCGACTACGGGATCACGTATCCCGTCACGGGCACTCCGGCCTCCTCGGATTGGAGCATCATGCTGGCGCTTCTGGCTGCAGCTGGAGTGCTGGTATGGTTCGCACGCAAGCAGGGCCTCCTGGCCTCGTAGAGCCGATCGGGCGGATGTACCGCCCGGAGACACGATTTGCCGAGAGGACCCGCCCCACCGTTTCGAGGGGCGGGTCCTTTGTGTCTGCCATGCGACTGCGGGGTTACGCGGCCGAACGCTCCAGGCGTTGACCTGGGCCTGCCGGCGTCTCCTACCCGTCCTTCTGTTCGAGGAGCCGTTCCAGCTCGGCGACCTGATCCGCATCCAGCGCCCCACGGCGCCGCGCGATGGCCAGTGTTCGCCGGCCCAGCATGCGATAGATGGTCAGCCGGTCGTCAGGAGCACCTCGCAGCGCCTCCATGTTGGCTCGCACGGTGTCGACGTCGCCGCGCACGATCGGGCCGGTCAAGGCTCTGGTGGTTCCGAGTTCCACGATGTTGTTCGCCGTGCCTCGGATGAGCGGAGCCAGCGCTCGCATCGCTG
>JBAXOQ010000553.1:0-1954 GCA_037133175.1 Actinomycetes bacterium | reverse complement strand
GGTCGCCAACGGAATAGTCGAGCGCTACGCCGGCGGCCTTGAGCCGGTGTTCCGAGTGCCCGAGAAGCGCCAACATGAGGCGGCGTTCTATCGCAATCCGCTACTGCACTACTTCATCACCAGGTCCATCGTCGAGATCGCCTTGGTCAAAGCCGTCGAAGACGACCAGGACGATCCGATCGAGGCGGTATGGGAGGAAGCACTTAGGCTGCGCGACGTCCTCAAGTACGAGTTCTTCTTCCCCCGCAAATCGCATTTTGCGGCAGAGATCGAGCGCGAGGCGAACTTGGCCTACCCCGGCTGGAGGGAAGAGAACTTCACCTCGGCGCACCTCCTTCAGGCACTGAGCATGACGGACTTGTACCTGGCGCCGCGGGTTCTCGGACAGTTCCTCGACGCCTACGGGATCCTCGCCGACCGACTGGCCGCGCATGATCCAGTGGTCCCGGTGGACCGCAACGACTTGATCATGGAGTGCATCGGCGTCGGCCAGCAGCGCTTCCTGCAGAAGGAGTTGCACAGCCCCGAATCGATCTCCCGCGATCTGTTCAGTGGAGCCTTCCAACTTGCGGGCAACCGTGACCTTATCGAATCGGGTACACCCGAACTGCAGGCACGCCGCGACGCCTTCGCCGCCGAATTGGCCGATGCGATACGACGCATTGATGTCATCCGTGAGATGGCCAAGCCCGAGGAAGACTGGGATCAGTGATGGCTGACATCGATTGGTTGGTGGCTGAGGTTGAGGCCGGACCGCAGGGTCCGACGGTTGGGGCATTCTTCGACTTCGACGGAACGCTGATCAACGGATACTCCGCGTTGGCCTTCTTCCGCGAGCGGATCAAGACCCGGGACATCGATGCCAAAGAGCTGCTGCAGACGATCGTCGAGGCCGTGAACATCGAACAGCGAGGCCACGATGTAGCCCGCATGATGCAACTGGCGGTCAGCGCCCAGGCCGGCAAGTCGCTGGACGAGCTCAACACCTTCGGTCAGCGGATCTTCCAGACCAAGATCGCCGACATGGTGTACCCGGATGCGCGAGTGCTGTTGGAAGCGCACCACAACGCGGGCCACACGATCGTGTTGGCTTCCTCGGCGACCACCCCCCAGATCGAGGCTGCGGCGCAGGATCTGGGAATCGAACACATCATCTGCACCGAACTCGAGTCCGCGGACGGGCTGTTCACCGGGCTGATCCATGGACCCATTCGGTGGGGTGAGGGCAAGGCCGAAGGCGTCGTCGAGTTCGCCGCCGAGCACGAGATCGATCTGGACAAGTCCTACACCTACAGCAACGGGGCCGAGGACATTCCGTTCCTGAGGGTTTCCGGTCACCCCCGTCCGCTGAACCCAGACGACGAACTGGAGCAGATAGCGGCGGAAGAGGACTGGCCGACCGCATACTTCAAGATGCCACACCGGCACAACCCGATCACCTTGACCCGAAGCGTGGCGGCCCTCAGCGGCCTCACGCTGGGCTTGGGTGCCGGATTGGGCGCGGCGCTGATCAACCGTGATCGCTCGATGGGTATGTCAGTCGCGGCCTCCGTCGGATCCGAATTGGCACTTGCCGCGGCTGGGGTCCGGGTGAACGTGGTGGGCGAGCAGAACCTGTGGGATGCCCGTCCCGCAGTGTTCCTGTTCAACCATCAGAGCCAGCTCGACATGATGCTGCTCGGACGGCTTCTGCGGCACGACTTCACCGCGGTGGCCAAGAAGGAACTCGAGCGCGACCCGATATTCGGTCCGATCGGCTTCCTTGCCAACGTAGCCTACGTCGACCGCGCCAATCCGGAGAAGGCGCACGAGGCGCTCGAACCGGCAATTCAGGCGCTACGCGACGGCCGATCGATCGCTATCGCTCCGGAGGGCACCCGCTCCCCCACTCCCCGATTGCTGCCGTTCAAGAAGGGCGGTTTCGTCATGGCCATGCAGGCCGGGGTTCCCGTCG
>JBAXOQ010000552.1:0-1965 GCA_037133175.1 Actinomycetes bacterium | reverse complement strand
CGGTGGCGAAGGCGGCTTCATCGTGCCAGCGCCGGGCTTCCTAGCCGCGATTTCGGCCTTCGCCACCGCGCACGGGATCGTCTTCATCGCGGACGAGATTCAGACCGGCTTTGCCCGCACCGGAGCCTGGTTCGCCTGCGACCACGAGGGCATCGTGCCGGACCTGATCACCACTGCCAAGGGTCTGGCCGGAGGTTTGCCGTTGTCAGGTGTCACCGGCCGGGCAGAGATCATGAACAGCGTCCACCCCGGTGGCCTCGGTGGGACCTACAGCGGCAATCCGGTTGCCTGCGCCGCCGCCCTGGGCGCCATCCAAACCATGATCGACCTAGACCTGCCGGCCCGAGCCCGTGACATTGAGAAGATCTTCACGTCACGACTGGCGGAACTGGCGACGCAGACCCGAGCCATCGCCGAGATCCGCGGACGCGGCGCCATGATCGCCGTCGAGTTGGTCAAGCCAGGGACGCTGGAACCCGACCCGGCGCTGGCCAAGAGCGTCTCGGCGGCCTGCTTGCGCGAGGGCGTCATTGTGCTCACCGCCGGAACCCACGGCAACGTTTTGCGATTCTTGCCACCGCTGGTCATCTCGCCGGAGTTGCTCAACGAAGCGCTGGACGTGCTGTCGGCCGTGCTGCGGGCGCAGGTGGGAACGGGCGAGTAGCTCACCCTGTCGGCCTCTGCGCCCGAGCAGGGGCAGGCCTAGCGGGTTACTGAGGCGCCTAGGGCTTACCCGCCGCGGATGCCGAATCCTGCGCACCCTCCTCAGGCTTCTTGGCCAGTGCCGGCGGCAAGTCCTGCGGGTCTGGATACTGCATGCCGGATCGCAATGCGTACTCCGGTGGCCTGCTGAACTTGAGCCAGGATCCGATGAAGATGACGATCGACGCCATCAGGCCGAACAGCACCCAGAAGAACACCAGGATGTCCATCCAGGACCCAACCGGCGGAGCGCCGGGCAGGAAGTTGCGCAGCGGGATCAACGCGAACAGCATGCCAGCCAGCCATGACGACATGGTGGCCTCAATGCGTCGTCGTTGCATCGCCACCCTGGAGGAGACAGCCAGCGCGATCACCGCCAGCGTGATCATCAACAGAAGCATGACGACCACGATCGCCAACGTACCGCCGCTGCGTTTCAAGGTCAGGTCGAGGAACAGCGTGGAGCCAATGAAGGAAGCGACGTCCGGTTCGGCGGCGGTGAGAGACCACGTCTGCGTCCAGCCCTGAAGCCGACTGGGCTCCCAGCCGCTGGCGACTCCCAACGGCACGACTTTCTCCGAAGTGCCGTCAGAGCTGGTGGGATCGGGGACCAAGATCGGTTTGCCGGCGGCGTCCACAGCTTCGACGGTAATCAGCGGCTGGGCCGGATCTGGAGTCGCCGGGTCCGGATCTCCGCCGAGCAGGCCGAGGGAGAACCGATCGAACGGATAGCGGCTGTAATCACCGGTCACATACATGATCGAGTCTTTGGAACCGTAGACCTCGCCAGCCGGAATGATCCGCGAGATCGAACCCACGGACTGATCCCACAGGGTCACCCTCACCGGCTTGGCGAAGGTGTACATGCTGCTCAGGCCCCCCGATTGTTCTTGGTACTCGCCGATTGGTTCAAGCGCGATCTGGAAGGTCACACTGTTCTTTGCTGCGTCAACGGCGGTGATGTCCAGGTGAACGTTGAAACCGCTATCAACTTCGGCAGGCAGGTTGCCGTTCACCTTGCTCTGACCGCTGCGGGCGTAGAACACCAGCGCCAGGACGTACACCATCGCAAGCACGACCACCATCAGAGCAATCATCCATTTGCCCCTCGGCCTATGCGCGACGATTCCCCTCAGACCCATGGGCCAACCGTAGAACCAATCGCCCCTCCTCAGCGCGCCGACGGGGGCAGCTCAAGCTCGCGATGCACCGCGCGCCAGACGAATTTCACATCCTCGCCCGCGGTCAGGGCCTGTTCCACAG
>JBAXOQ010000551.1:0-1990 GCA_037133175.1 Actinomycetes bacterium | reverse complement strand
CGGTCAGGTAGCCGCGGATCACTGCCTCGATCGGCAGCATGTCCAGCCGCTGACACAGCATCGCTCGACCGGCCACAACCGGCGGAACGTCCAGCGAGATCACATGGTTGGGAACAACCTCGGCCAGTCGCTCGAACCACCACATCGACATGGCAGTCAGGATCTTGCCCTTGTCCGGTATCCGGGTCGGCAGCACAACGTCGTACGCCGAAATCCTGTCAGTGGCCACGAACAGCAGGTCACCGTTGGGCGTTTCGTACAGATCGCGAACTTTGCCGGAGTACAGCGGCTTGTAGTCGGCGGGCAGCACAAACTCGAAATCAGGTGAGGTCGTCACCTGACGAGCCTATCCGGTGCCGTCGCCCGCCCCGGCATACGGAGTGCGCCCCACAACCAGGACCAGCGCGCTCCGCCAGGTCCAGTGAGCGCCTGGTGCAACATATCCACACTGGGAGCTCACACTGGCGAGTTTCTGGCTACAGGATCTGACCAGGTGTGTAGGACGCCGCGGCGGGGTAGCGGTCGCGAATCCGCTCGACTCGGGCGGCCACGGCAGCGACCTGCGACCGGGCCGCACCCGTGAATTCCATCGGGGCGCTGACCAAGTCGGCGAGCTCCTGCCGGGACAGCTGCAGCCGCGGGTCACCGGCCAACCTGTCGAGCAGATCGTTGCGCTCGAGGTCACCCTCCCGCAGGTCCAGCGCGGTGGAGACCGCGTGCTCCTTGATCACCTCGTGGGCAACCTCACGGCCGACGCCCTTGCGCACAGCCGCCATCAGCACCTTGGTCGTGACCAGGAACGGTAGGTAGCGTTCGATCTCCCGCTCGATGACCGCCGGGAACGCACCGAACTCATCCAGCACCGTCAGGAACGTCTCGAACAACCCGTCGAGGGCGAAGAACCCATCCGGCAGCGCAACCCGACGAACCACCGAGCACGACACGTCGCCTTCGTTCCACTGGTCCCCGGCAAGCTCCGAAGCCATCGACGCGTAGCCCCGCAAGAGGACCAGCAGACCATTGACCCGCTCGCATGAACGCGTGTTCATCTTGTGCGGCATGGCGCTGGACCCAACCTGTCCAGGTTTGAACCCCTCAGTGACCAGTTCGTTGCCGGCCATCAGGCGGATCGTCTTGGCGAAGCTGGACGGGCCGGCCCCGAGCTGTACCAGCGTTCCCAGAACCTCGTGATCCAACGAACGCGGATACACCTGCCCGACGCTGGTCAGCACGTTGTCGAACCCAAGGTGCGCGGCGACCGAGGCTTCCAACCTGGCCAGCTGAGCCTCGTCTCCGTCCAGCAGATCGAGCATGTCTTGCGAGGTTCCGACCGGACCCTTGATGCCTCGCAGCGGGTACCGCAGCAGCAGGCTCTCAAGCCGGTCAAATGCGATCAGCAGCTCGTCAGCGGCAGTGGCGAAACGCTTGCCTAGGGTGGTCATTTGGGCGGCAACGTTGTGTGAGCGGCCAGTGAGCGGGACGCTGTCGTAGAACACCGCGCGCTGAGCCAGCCGGACCAGCACCGCCACGGTCTTGTCCCGAATCAGCTCCAACGACTGTCGGATCTGCAACTGCTCAACGTTCTCGGTCGCATCGCGACTGGTCATGCCCTTGTGGATGTGCTCGTGTCCAGCGAGGTCGCTGAACTCCTCGATCCGTGCCTTCACATCGTGGCGAGTGGTGCGCTCGCGGGCGGCGATCGATTCCAGGTCAACATCAACGATGACGCGTTGGTAGTCCTCGATGACCCCTTCCGGAACGTCGATCCCGAGTTCGGACTGGGCGGTGAGCACCGCGACCCAGAGCTGCCGCTCAAGTCGGACCTTGTTCTCGGGCGCCCAGACTTCGGTCATGTCGGCGCTGGCGTAACGCGCGGCCAGAACGTTCGGGATCGGTTCGGCGCTCATCGCTGGCCTCCGGTCGGGCCGGACGATCCAGCCGGTCCGGGCGGTCCAGCCGGTCGGCTTGGTCCGGTCGGCCCGTACTTAGC
>JBAXOQ010000550.1:0-2031 GCA_037133175.1 Actinomycetes bacterium | reverse complement strand
CCACCCCGGCGGGGCCACCTGCACCGTCACCGTCCCGGCCACCTCCTGCACCATCACCGGGCTGACCAACGGCACCGACTACACCTTCACCGCCACCGCCACCAACGCCCTAGGCACCAGCACCACCTCACCAGCATCGGCAGCGATCACCCCCTCCACCGTCGGCGTGAACATCGCCTTCACCAACACCCCCACCCAGATCGTGCCCGGCCAACAGGTCCTCTTCAACCTGGACGCCACCAGCACCCCGCGCTCCCTGCAACGCGCCCTCGACACCCGGGCCACGGCCGGGGTTAGCGGAACCGCCGTCATCAAAGCCAACGGCGTCACCATTTGCACCGCGACCATCACCAACGGCCACGGATCCTGCGCCGGGCGAGTCAACGGCACCGGCACCATCACGTTCACCGCCACCTTCAACGGCACCATCGCCGGAGTCAGCGGCACCGCCACCGCCACCGTCACCACCAAGGCCACCACCGCCACCGTCGCGATCGGCACCGGCAAACTCGTCGTCGGCCGCTGCACCGTCACCCTCACCCTCACCGGCCGCGACGCCAAAGCCGGGGCCACGATCACCATTTGGATGCAGAAGGGCACCAAGAAGATCAAGCTCGGCACCACCCGCACCAAAGCGAACAAGACCTGGCGCTTCGTAGCCAACCTGAACACCCTCAAAACCACCATCTGGGCAGCCGACACCAAATCCAAAGGAGCCAAACTCACCATCAAAGCCACCACCAAGAACACCACCGTCCGAGGCTGCTAACCAACGAAGCAACCCTGCGCGCCTAGTAACCTCGGCCTGCGGCGATGTGACGGAGGTCCGGGTTCGGACCCGACCGGCGGAGGCTGAAATGATCAAGATTCCGACGGCAGGGCAGTTGGGTGTGCTTGCCCCCAAGCGGTAGTCGAGGCCTCGCTTCAGCTGACCTTGCGCAACTCCGCCGCCAACTGCACAGCAAGTTCGTGGATCGCCTCAACACCCAGTGCGGGCTGGTCTAACGGATGATCCTGCATGCGGTCGAGCATCCATCCCCTGACAAGAGCCGAGCGCCCCACCCTCATTCGCTCGGCGATCGCGTCGATGGCTTCGATCTCCTCCGGGTACATCTTGATCGACAGTACCTCGGTTCGAGTACGGTTGCGGTGCTGCGCATTATCCAGCGGCACGTTGTCGCCCGCGGCGGCGTCATAGTGCACGGTCTCCTCCGCGATGATCTGCGCGCGCTGTGCGGTGCTGAGCGTCTCGGGCGTGTTCACTGTGGTCCCTTCCTGTTCCAGTATTCGATGCGCTGACGGCCAACTGTGGGCCACCCGTTGATCCCTTCGTAGCAGTCGTCTCCCGGCCCGGGCAGCAGGATCACGGTTACGACTTCCCTGGCCGAGTGGCTGTATCCGATCACCCGAACACTCAGGCCCGACTTGCTACCCGGGTCCGGGTCCAGCCACAGCGCGTCAACGTCGGCGACGGCTTCATCAGCAATGCGGACCGTGATCCCGTGCCCATCAAGCATGTGGGCCTCCTGCTGGTTCGACCAGGAGATTGTGGGCACAGTTCAGAGCATAGCGTGCGTATGACGAAGTATACCACTGCTTCAGCATGAGCAGGCCAGATTCTCTTGCCGTTCTCTGGCTCGTAGGTCTCCGACCGAATGGTGACGCCATCCGGGTGGACAACCGCCGCCGAGTCGACCCGGGTTCACACCTCAGGCGCGCAGGGACCGTTGCCGACGGTCGCCAGGCCCGCCAGGTCGCCAGGGCCGAATTGAGTCTGCCCGTCATTGACAGGAGCCATCAGCTCCGTGGAACTGGCCGCGTGACTGAGCGCACTGACCTGTTTGGCACTTCGCTGGAGACTGCTGGCGCCGGTGTGAGCGCGGCCGGACGCCCGCGTCTGTCGCTGCGCCTGATGGCCTCGCTGCTTTACCTCAAGCACGCCTACAACCTTAGCGACGAGGAACTGGTCGAGCGCAGTGCCGACGTTCAGCGCCGACCCGATCCGAAGCTAACGGCATTGATCGTGCGGCG
>JBAXOQ010000549.1:0-2033 GCA_037133175.1 Actinomycetes bacterium | reverse complement strand
GCGGCGAGCGGCTCGTCGCCGCGAAGCGCCCACGCGAGCTCGAGTTCACCCCAAACGGTGACACCTCGAGCTAGCGCATCCACGATCACAGGGGACGCGGGCGGGACCCCTGGTGAGACCACGACGAGTTCACAGTCCGGATCGACGACCGGCGGCCGACCCAGCACGACCGTGGCACCGAGTAATTCCAGGATCGCTGCCCGCTCGCGCTGGGCAGGTCCAGCCGCGGAGTCGAAGATGCTGACCGCGGCGCCGCGCTGCAGCAAGGCGTCGGCGCAGGCGTAGCCGGCGATGCCGATGCCGACTACCGCCACCTTGCGATCAAGCCACTGCTCCCGCTGCTTGAGGGCCTGGGCCGTAGCAGCGGCGTTAACGTCGAACCCGTCCATAGCGTCCTATCCAACTCCCCCGCTGAGACTGACCCATTCCCCGTAGAACAACGCCAAGCCCGCTCCGATGAACAACCCTTGGATGATCCAGAATCTGACCACAATGGTGATCTCGGCCCAGCCTTTCATCTCGAAATGATGGTGCAACGGTGCCATTCGCAACATTCGTTTGCCGGTGAGTTTGTAGGACGTCACCTGAGCTATCACCGACAGCGCCACCAGTAGGAAGATCCCACCAAAGAACGGCAGCAGCAACTCGGTTTCGCTGAAGATCCCCATGGCCGCCAACGCACCGCCCAAGGCCAACGATCCGGTGTCGCCCATGAAGATCCTGGCCGGCGTGGTGTTCCACCACAGGAAACCAAAGCATGCCCCAGCCCCGGCAGCGGCGAACACCGCCATATCCAGCGGATCACGCACGTCGTAGCACTTACTGAACACCTCGAACGAGCAACTCTGCCCGTACTGCCAAACGGACAGCAGCGTGTAGGCCGCAAAGGTCATCACGCAGGCCCCGGTGGCCAGGCCATCGAGTCCGTCAGTGAGGTTCACAGCGTTGGTCGTCGCGGTAATCAGGAACCAGATCCACAGGATGAACAGGCCCAACGGCAGCACCAGGGACGTATCGCGAACAAAGGACACCGCTCGCGACGCCGGGGTGATTCCTTCGGCATCGGGAAACTGCGTGGTCAGCCAGGCAAATGAGCATGCGACGAGGGCCTGCCCCACGAGCTTGGCTCGCGCGCTCATTCCGGCGCTGCGCTCCTTGACGACTTTGGTGTAGTCATCGATCAGGCCGACCACTCCCAGTCCGCACATCAGGTAGAACGCCAAGGCGCCGGTGGCACTAGGCCATCGGCCGGAAACGATGTGAGATGCGGTGTAGCCGATTGCCATGGCGGCGATGATTGCGATACCGCCCATCGACGGTGTGCCGCGCTTGGCTGAGTGCTCGGGATAGGCCGTTCCTCCGTCAACGGACAACCGAATCGCTTGGGCGTAGCCCCTGCCTGTCAGCAGCCGGATCAGCAGCGGAGTCCCGAACAGCGCAACACCCAACGACACCGCCGCAGCGACCAGTACGTAGATCACATCTCCGCCATCATGACACCGTCACCGAGTCGCCACCATGATCGCTGATGATCGCGGCGGCCAGGACCTCCAGACCGATAGCACGGGAAGCCTTGACCACGACGACGTCGCCCGCACTCAGCTCGGCGGCCAGCAGCGTTCTGGCCGCAGACACGTCGGGGACGTAGCGGGCAGCTTCTGCCGAATACCCGGCCGCCAAAGCGCCGTCGGCGATCGCTTGGGCGCCGTCGCCGATCGCAACGAGTCTGTCGACTCCCAGCAGCGCCGCAAGGCGTCCGATGTCGGCATGGGCATCCTCCGAACTCACTCCGAGTTCGCGCATCTCACCCAACACAGCCCAGGTCGTGCCTCCCTGACCCATCGCCACCAGCGCCCGCAAGGCCGCAGCCATCGACTCGGGGTTGGCGTTGTAGGCATCGTTGATAACGATCGAACCATCGGCAGTGGTCGTCGTCTCCATACGCCAGCGGCTGGCGATCCGGGCGGACGCCAGGGCGCGAGAGATCGTCGGTAGTCCGACACCGCAGCAGCTTGCCGCCGCGACCACCGCAG
>JBAXOQ010000548.1:0-2048 GCA_037133175.1 Actinomycetes bacterium | reverse complement strand
GTCCGAACACACCATCACCATCGAACCCGGCCGACGACCAGTGATCACCAAACCCCGCTGGCCAGCCGCCGCCTGACGTTTCCACGGATGTGCGATGCACTGCCGTGGCAAACGGCCGGGCCGGTCCGTGACCGGTGGCGGGCGGCAAACCGGTACGTTCTGGAACCATGAGCAGAACGCCGGAGAGTCAGGTCCTGCCCGAACACGGTTGGACAAGGCATCGCCCCACACTGGTATCGCTGGCCAATCCGGTGCTCGAACCGGGCACCAGGGTGTTGGTCTTGGTGGCGCACCCGGACGACGCGGACTTCACCGCGGGCGGCACCCTGGCGCGGATCACGGGCGAGGGTGCCGAGGTGAGCCTGTACGTGGCCACTAGCGGCCAGAAGGGTCGCGACGTGACGGTCGATCCGGACGAAGACCAGTTTGGGGCCCGCCGCCGGGCCGAACAATCCGCCGCGGCGCAGCGCCTGGGTATCGACCGGGTGCAGTTCGGCCCGTTCATGGATGGGGACACCCACCGTCAGCACATGGCCATGGTCGAAGCGTTCACGTTCGCTATTCGCTGCCACCGCCCGCACGTGCTGATCACGTCAGATCCGTTTACGCGGCTGTACCACCAGCACCCGGATCACCGGAACGTCGGACTGGCAGCACTGGACGCAGCGTTCCCCGCCGCTGTCATGAACACCTACTTCCCGGACCAGCTGACCGCCACGGATCAGCGGGTTGGCCAGGTGGACGTTTGGAGCGTGCCCAACATCTGGCTGGTGTTCTCCGACAGGGATGATCTGGTCGTCGAAATGTCGGAACAGCATCTGGCCACCAAGCAGCAAGCGTTGAGCGAGCACTGGACGCAGCGCGATTCGCATGGAGCGCTGACTCAGCACGAGGCGGTCGCGGCGGCGGCGGCCGCGCATCGCGCGTTCGTCCGGTCGGAATCGTTTGCCCACGCCCACGGCTGACCCGACGCCATCACTCGCCCGATCGCCCCGCCTCCTACGATTGAACGATGCGATCACTGTCGATACCGGCCCGGATAGCGACCATTGCGGCATTGTTCGGTTTGACTCTGACAGGTTGCGGGTCTGGTTCCTCGTCGCCGACGCAGTCGCCTACGGCGCCCACGCCTCGGGCTGTGGTTCTGGTCTCAGGCCTGGCAACCCAAACCCCCTTCACCACCACTACCCAGAAATGCGAGCAGGGGTTGTCCGCCGGCATCTCCTTCTCGGCGCTGCGCGATGGGCTGATTGCGGCAGGTCAACAGGTATTCACCGCGCCCGCCCAGAGTGGGCCAACCGAGGTGACATCCACCTCGGGGCTGGGCGCATCGTCGCAGTGCCCGCAGCCGCTGCCAACCTCGATGACCATCGACACGACCGCCTCCATCGATGCCGGCGGAGCGAACCTGGTCAGTTTCCTGCAGTACCTGCACGACACCTACCAGTTGGAGACCGTTGACCTCGTCGGCTACTCGATGGGTGGTTTGTTCTCGCGATCGGCAATCAAGTTACTGAAGGACAAGGGCGCACCCATCACAGTTCGGTCGCTGACGACACTCGGCACGCCCTGGACCGGAACGTATCCTGCGGACTTCGCCAACGGTTCTTTGCCGCTGTCGGTGTGCAAAGGGGACGCCACTTGTCTGTCGGTGCTGCCGGGCTATCGCCAGCTCAGCGACGAGGAGGGTCCGCAGGGGGCTGCCGCGGCTATCGCTACGGATCGTCTGCAGGGCCCCGGCGGATGGAACGCCCGCCAGGGTGGCGCGCTCGACGGCATCCCGGTAACGCTGGTCGGTGGAGACTTCTTCCGGAAGCCCGGTGGCGTGCCGCGAGTCTGGCCGAACGACGGGATCGTCTCGGAGCAGAGCGCGCTGGCTTCGGGTATTCCGAAATCGATCCTGCCTCGTCGTGCCTGCGTCACTCGCCCCGATGTCCACACTGTCGACTTGGCGCAAGCCCAGCAGCAGGCCTGGACTACTGCCATCACCTGGGACCCGGCGGTGGTGGCGGTTGTGGACGCAGCAGTCAGAGGGGCGGGCTCTGCGG
>JBAXOQ010000547.1:0-2050 GCA_037133175.1 Actinomycetes bacterium | reverse complement strand
TGAGGTTGCTGTGGTCGGTGTCAGCCACCCCCACACCGGCGAAGCCGTCAAGGCGCTGGTTGTCCGGGTGCAGGGTGTCGTACTGTCTGCCGAGGAAGTGGTCGAGTTCGGTTCCAAGCGCCTCGCCCGCTTCAAATGCCCGACGATTGTTGAGTTCGTCGAGCGTCTGCCCCATACCGTGACCGGCAAGGTGATCAAGGCATCGCTCAGAGACGACGCGGCGCACAGTCCCCAATCCTAGGCTGCCGTCGGCAGTTGGATGTTTCTTGCGACCACCCCGTTTTTGCGCTCCAGCGGGTTCGGACGTACTCTTGGTAACTAGCCTGTTTCGCAATGACGCGATAGCCGTCATCAAGCGACTTAACGTGGTACGGCCCAGGAGGAAGCTAGTGATCGCTTGTCGGGGTAACGCAGCAGAGCTGTTCGCCCGAGCGCTCCAAAGCCAGTCGGCTGGCAAATCGCACCCGGCAACTCCGGCCTTACCTGTCACGGAACCTGGCGCGGAAGGTGTCCTATGAGCCTGCTGTTGGTGGGCGTCAGTCACTGGACCGCTCCGGTGTCGATGCTCGATCGAATTGCCACCGGTGCCCAGTCGGTGACCGACCTGCGGGACGATATCGCCAATTCGCCGTTCGTGGCCGAGGTGATGATTGTCAGCACCTGCAACCGGATCGAGATCGTCGCCGACGTCGCGCGGTTCCACGGTGCTGTCAACGACATTGCGGGTCGGTTGGCCAAGCATTCGGGCGTTCCGCTCGATGAACTGACCGGGCATCTGTACGTGCACTTCGAGGAGCGGGCGGTGCACCACCTGATGTCGGTCAGCTCCGGGCTCGATTCCATGATCGTCGGTGAGCAGCAGATCCTCGGGCAGGTGCGTCGGGCGCTGAGCGACGCGCAAGAGGCCGGGACAGCAGGTCGCGCGCTGAACGACCTCGGACAGCGGTCGCTGCGGGTCGGCAAGAAGATCCACGCTGAGACCGGGATCGACCGGCACGGAGCGTCGGTTGTTACGGTCGCGCTCGAAGAAACAGCTCGCATCCTGGGCACTCTCGTGGGCCGAAAAGCACTCGTTGTCGGTGCCGGCGCGATGAGTTCGTTGGCCCTCAAGACGCTTGCCAGCCAAGGTGTCGAGGATTTGGTGGTTGCTAGTCGCACCCCGGAGTCCACCTCTCGGGCTGCCGCGCTCGTCGGTGCTCGGACCATCCCGATGGCGATGGTGCCAGCCGAGCTCAAGGAAGTCGATATCGCGGTCAGCGCGACCCGGGCCAGCGGTCTGGTGATCACCTGTGACGATGTCATCGAGGCCATGGTGGGACGGGACGGCCAACAGTTGGTTGTCGTCGACCTGGCCTTGCCGCACGACACCGATCCGGAAATCAACAATGTCCCCGGCGCGAGTCGGGTGGCCCTTTCTGACCTCGCCGACGCACCAGGTGCGGCTGCCCCGGCGGCCGACTTGGCCGCCGCTCGCGCAATCGTGGACGAAGAGGTGCACCTGTTCCTGGTGGAGCAGGCCGCACGGCGCGTCGAGCCGATCGTTGTCTCGCTGCGGGCCAAGGCCGATGAGGTGCTCGAGTTCGAGTTGCATCGGTTGCGGTTGAAGATGCCGGAATTGTCAGATGAGGCGATTCGCGCAGTTGAGAAGACGATGCGACGTACCGTGTCGACGCTGCTGCACACGCCGACGGTCCGGATGAAGCAGTTCGCAGCCGATCCCGAGGGGCAACGGTACGCCGAGGCGCTGCACGCGCTTTTCGACCTCGATCCGGCGTCTGTCAAGTCGCTTTCGACGCTCAATGCGGACCTGGTGGAGACCGCAGAACTGCGCCGCGGTGAAGTCCCTGCGCTACCGTGACCGCGGTACTGCGGGTCGCCACGCGCGCTAGCGCGCTGGCCACGGCCCAGTCTGGGATGGTGGCCGCAGAGCTCGCGGCCGCCGTGGGTCGACGGTTTGAACTCGTGCACGTGACCACCGTCGGGGACGTGTCCGTCGAGTCGTTGGCCGCGATGGGCGGTACCGGCGTTTTCGTCGGTGCGGTCCGAGATG
>JBAXOQ010000546.1:0-2051 GCA_037133175.1 Actinomycetes bacterium | reverse complement strand
TCCTGGGTGCCTCGTTGTGGCTAATCAACGACAGCACGCCCTTCCCGGGAGTCTCCACGCTGCTCCCCGTCGCCGGTACTCTGCTCGTCATCCTGGCCGGAGCCAAATCCAATGCCGTCACAGGGATTCTCGCCACCAGACCGATGGTCAAAGTCGGTGACTGGTCCTACTCCATTTACTTGTGGCATTGGCCTCTGATCGTCTTCGCAGGGATTCTCTGGCCGGGTCGCCCCCGGATTCTGTTGGCTACAGCCCTGCTGTCTGTCGGACCGGCGCTCGCCTCGTACAGGTGGGTGGAACAACCGATTCGAAAGGTTCGAAATCTGAGTAGACCGAGGCTCGCGCGGATCGTCGTGGTGACTCTGGCGGGGCCGCTGATCGTGTCCGCGCTGTTGTGGGTGGCTGCCAGCAATGGGCTGTGGTCCCAACAGATCCGGGAGTATCAAGCTGCCACGATGCCGACTCACGTCGGATTCAATGCCGGATGTCATACGAGCGTACCGATCTCTCAGCGGTCAATGGCCGACTGCTCGTGGAACCAATCAGCGACGGGTAGGCCGGTGTACCTGGTGGGTGATTCAAACGCGGATCATTTCGGCGAAGCTGTCATCGGTGCGGGTGAGCGCCTCAACAGGCCCGTCCAAATCGTCACCGTCAATTCCTGCCCGTTCTTGGACGTGTACATCTCCATGGTCCCTTCGTCAAGTTCTGTGTTTGAGTCATGTCGGTCCTTCTACGAGGACACTCTTAGTTGGCTGGAGGAACAGCCACCAGGCCTCGTCATCATTTCGTTCTCGGATGAAGCATTTCGGGCCGCGGACAAAGCAATTGGCCTCACACCCGATGCGGAGTCATTCGATCCCAGCGAGAAGGCCCGATCTCTGTCTCTCGGGCTGAGAGTGACCGTGACCGCGTTGCAGCAGTCAGGACACCGGGTCCTTCTTGTTCAGACGGTCCCTCACTTTGTCAATCCCCTATACCAGCCGCTGCGATGCCCGATTCCCACACTAATCTCTGGGATCTGCGGCCAAGACATGCCCGTTGAGTACACCGCTCAGCGTCAGCAGGACACCCGTCGGGCAATGCAGCAGGTTGCGGATGAGACTGGAGCAACGGTCCTGGATCTTCAGGGTTATCTCTGCCCGGGCGGCATCTGCTCAACACGGAACAGCAATCTCGTGCTCTATCGAGACGACGGACACATATCCGTCCCTGCGAGCCAATCGCTCGCACCACAGTTTGCCGAAGCAATCAAGGACGCTGGGTAGCCGCTTCAGTCTCTCACCAGACCTCCACGTCGGAGATCATGTGAAGCCCGTGCTGATGGAGAGCTGATGATCTCCCTTCTGATTCGTCGGCGCTGTCATCGGTTGGTGGGGTGGCCTTCGGTCGGCGCGTGATGGAGTAGTGCGTGTCGGGATTCCGGGGTCGTGGGTGCCCCAGATCCTCGGTTGCGCAGGATGGTGGGGTTGGGTGATGCCCCGCACAGATGCCTTCGTTGGCTTGATGGTTTGCCGAACGCGCAACCAGTGCGCGACACGCAAAATGCGACGTTCACACAGCTAGCAACCAGCAGACGATCCGCTCAATTAGACGTCGACGTGCGACCACGCAGCGTCACCTCGGGTGCCGATCAATATGACAACACCGAAAGCGGATGATTCGCCGTACTCTCAAGAGAGCCTGCGTTGGGCACCGAGAGGACATCGACGATGACTGCTGCCCCCGGTCCTGGCCAGACTTCAGGATTGGGTTGCCGACCGTGAAGCCAGGATTCGGTTGACCCTCCGCGCGAGACTCCCGTCTCCCCATATTCCCCCGTGGTCTGTCCGCAGCAGGTGTACGCGCAAGTCACCGGTAGCGAGTTGCCGCCAGAACAGGGTTTTCGCGGGCAGCAGGATTCGTGGGTACTCGCAAACAATGAGGTCGACATGGCAGTCGATGGTCGTGATGGAGTGGCGAGCCGCGACGGCGACGAAAAACTCGGCAGCGACGTCGTCGCTACCCAGGATCGGTGGGTCGTCATCGGCATCAGTCTCGATCGAGGGCAC
>JBAXOQ010000545.1:0-2053 GCA_037133175.1 Actinomycetes bacterium | reverse complement strand
GTCTTGTTCGGGGTGGGGCCGTTGGGTTTCTTTGTGGGGAAGGGGGTACTGGTCGTGATGGATGATTCCGTGGCGCGGTGGGCTGCGGCGATCGGTGCAGTGTCCGAGGTGGTCGGGCTGGTTGAGCAGGTCGCTGAGCATGGTGATGGGGTGACGGCGGCTGCGTGGTTGGCTGATGCCCAGGTGGCGGTGCGGCGGTTGGACGCCGCGCGGGTGCGCCTGGTGGGGGTGATGGATCGTTCGGGGGTGTGGGCGGAGCAGAAGTTTGTGAGTCCGGCGTCATTTCTGCGCCACGAGTTGCGGGTTGAGCATGGTGCGGCGCGGGCTGATTTGAAGGCCGCGGCGGTGCTGGGGCGGTTGCCGGCGTTGGCGGGCGCGTTCGCGGCTGGGACGGTGTCGCGGGCGGCGGTGGATCGGATCATTTCGGTGGGCACCCGCAACCGGACCCGGGAGGAGTTGCTGCCGAAGTTCGAGGCGATCTTCACGGATGTGGCGGTGACGCAGTCGTTCGCAATTCTGGTGCGCATGCTGACGTTGTGGGCGGATCAGGTGGATCCGTTGCCGATCATCGACGACGAGGATCGGGCGTATGAGCGGCGGTATCTGAACCTAACCCGGGTTACTGACGGTTGGCACGTGGAGGGGTTCCTGTCCCCGGAGCAGGGAGCGGCGGTGGCGGCGGCGCTGAACGCGGTGATCACCCGTACCCGCCGGGCTGCCAACGCCAGGATCGACGACCCGGACGCCACCCCGGATGACCCGGATGCGTCGGATGTTTTCGAAGCCGATGGCGCGGACGGCGGCACCGCGGACCCCGACGGCGCTGCTCCGGGTGCCAGTGACGGTGCTGCTGGCGATTCCGACGCAAGCAATCCTGATGCGTTTGATGTGGGCCTGTTGGATCCGGGTCCGGGCTTGGCGGTGGTGACCGATTGGCCGCAGGACCCGTCGCAGGCCCGCGCGGACGCCCTGGTGGATCTGGCCCGGTTGGCCGCGGCAACGGGGAACCTGCCCGAGTGCGGGGGCGTGGCACCGATGGTGGTCGTGACGGTGCCGTTGGCCCGGTTGGAGTCCGACTGCACCACCCCCGCGGCCGATGCTGACCACGGCGGCGCGAACCACGGCGGCGCGGACCACTCCGGTGATTCGGCGGACCTGTTCGAGAACCGCTCCGCGTTCGTGTCGGCGTCCAACGGTCCGGGCCAGTTCCTGGTCTCGGCCAAGACCGCGCAGCGGTTGACGTGTGACTGCATGGTGCACCGGTTGGTGCTGGACCCGGCCGGGTTGCCGCTGGACGTCGGACGGTCCACTCGGGCGATCCCCAAACAGCTGCGGATCGCGCTGAACCAACGGGACGGCGGATGCGCCTACCCTGGCTGCGAAAGGCCCCCGGGCTGGACCCAGGCTCATCACGTCGAGCATTGGGCCCGCGGCGGTTTGACCGCTATCGACAATTTGATCTTGCTTTGTGCCCGGCATCACGCCACAGTCCACGACACCGAGCACACCATCACCATCGAACCCGGCCGACGACCGGTGATCACCAAACCCCGCTGGCCAAACGCCGCCTGACCAACACCCGACCGACACCAGGCCGATGGGGCCCCGGCTGTTCCGTGCGCGGACCCAGCGGGTAGTCGATGCTGCGGCGACCGGGCCACCCTGCTCGCCTGCTCGCGGGCGGGCCGGTAACACACGCGCCCGGCAACCTCGCCGTGCTCAACCGAGGGCAATCGGTGCTTGAGGCGTCACCCTTCGGCAGACCCGGTAACGTGTCCCTACGGGCAAGACACTTCCCGGTTGCCACTCCCGTCCCCTGCCGACCACAGGCCACCTTCCTTCGCCCCAAACACCAACCGGACTCCGCTCGGCTGGTGTCGCCCGCCGGCCGGCCATTGTCCGGTTAGCCGTACACCGACGGCGGTGAACCCCAACGGCGGTGCCGTTGTCGGCTGGGATACTTCGGGCGCAGTCGCCGTCACCTTGTCGCGAGCAGGCGGCGCGTCCTGGTGTCAGGTCGGCTGGTTGCTGAAGACGGCGATTCGGTCGCGCC
>JBAXOQ010000544.1:0-2054 GCA_037133175.1 Actinomycetes bacterium | reverse complement strand
CCACCGTGTGTGCGAGTTTGCCGGCGGCGGATGCGCAGTATGTGTACTCGGTGATTGACCGTGCCGCCCGCCGAAGGGTCAACGCCGCCAAAGCCGCCAAGAAGGCGGCCCGCGGTGGTGGACTGGACCCGACCGACCCGAACGACCCGAACGGCCCGGCGGACTCTGGGTGTGACGTTGAGGTGCCGACGTTGGACGCGGTGCGGGCGGACCTGTTCGTGCAACTCGCGGCGCGATTGGACCACGACGAACGCACCGCCGCCGGCACCGGAGCTGATCGTTCCGACGGCCTCGGCGGCTCCCGAGCAGCACCCGGCCCGTACACCCCGCAGCGGACCATCGCAGTGATCATCGACCTGGCCACCGTGCTCGGTCTGGCCGAGCATCCCGGCGAACTGCCCGGGTACGGCCCGGTCCCAGCCTCGGTCGCCCGCGCCCTGGCCGCCGACGCAACCTGGGTGCGGTGGATCACCGACCCGGTGAAGGGAACCCTGCTGGACGCCGGCCGGCGCACCTACCGCCCCTCCACCGCGTTGCGGGAATTCATCACAGCCCGGGACGTGTACTGCCGCTTCCCCGGCTGCTCTGCACGCGCCGACGGGATTACCACCGAGATCGACCACGCGGACCCGTTCAACCACCACGATCCCGACACCGGCGGTCAAACGACACGGGCCGGACTCGGGGCATTGTGCAAACGACACCACCAGTCGAAGACCGCCGGTTTGTGGTCCATCACCGATTCCCAACCCGACGGACCCTGCGACTGGATATCACCAACCGGACACAGATACTCCCACCACCCCGAACAGCTCACCGACGTCACCAACCAACCCGACAGTCATCTCGACGATCACCCGGACGGTCGCTTCGACCACCAAGTCGACCCTGTCAGCCCCGACGACCGAGCCGGCCTGCCCGACGAACTGTCCGCAGAAGACCACGAGGGCGGACCGCCCGACTGCGACCCGGCTGACCTGTTCTCCGACCCGCCCCCCGAACACTGGGCCGATGATCGCGGTCCGCCTAGCTGGTGGCTCACCGAGCCGCCCGACCCCGACATGCCTGTCGAGCTCACTGCGCTCGAACACCAGCTCCACCACGCCCTGTGCGCCTGACCGGTCGGGTTCAATGGAAGGATCGAGATGATCGTGTCTCGGGAACAAAGGGCGTGGAGCGTGGCGGACGAACTGCCAGACCTCGGGTTCAGCGCTGGCGTCGTTGCCCAGGCGGCTCGCCATGAAGGCCTTGTGCTCGGCAGGGTGGTGGCGCAGTACAAAGGTCCCGCTAGGGTCGTCACCGAAAACTCCGATGTGTGTGAGGTGCTGGAGAACCTCAAGGTGACACGGATGCACTCCAGTCACGGCGGTCGGAAGAACGCCAGGGCGTTTCTGAAGTCCAGGGAGAATCGAGACCAATAGGCCCGCGCAGCCTGAAGGATAGGCCCCACCGCCGGGCCTTCGCAGGCGTCAGGGGCGGATACTGTGGACATGAAGCGCGCATTGCTCTCGCTGCTGGTTGGCACGCTGGCAGCCGTTGGTCTGAGCACCGCGGCGGCCGCCCAAGACCCCAGCCCGACAACCGCGAACCAGGCAGGGTTCAGCTGGTCGGTGCAACCCGCAGGGGACGGCACAGAAGTAACAGTGACCTCTCCGACACCGATCCCGGCCACGGATTCACTGTTGACGATCCGTCAGGGGAACACCACGCTCGGAATCCCGGAGCCCGTCGACAATTTCAGAACGTACAAGCTGCGAAACGCGCCTGCGGGACTGTCTGCGGCGGGACTTTCGCTGTGGAAGGGCGAACAGCAACTAACCGCGGCGGACATCCCGAAGCCGGTAGCCGGGATCGGCGAAGTCATCGATCCGCCGGATTCGACAGGGCCTGCGGATCCCGGCAACCGTGGCGACGTGGTCAGCTACGACCCGACGCGCAGGGGGCCGTACGCCACCAGCCGCATTGACATCGACCTCGGCCTGACCTTCCGGGTGCCGGGTATGAGTGAGCCGATCGAAGATGTCGCCGAAGTGACGTACCCGGTGGCGAAGAAG
>JBAXOQ010000543.1:0-2067 GCA_037133175.1 Actinomycetes bacterium | reverse complement strand
CTCGCCATCGACATCACCGCCCCGGCCGTGGAGGTCTTCGAGGCGATGGTCGATTGGCCGAGCCAGAGATTGTGGATCCCCTCAACCACCGTCGAGGTCGTAGCTGGCAACGGCCGCGACGTCGGCTCCGAGCTCGCCGCCTACTCCGGCGTCGCGGGAGTCGGCTTCACCGACACCATGACCATCACCCGATGGGACGCACCGCACCGGGTTGATGTGCTGCACACCGGGTCGGTGGTGCGCGGGCCCGGGCTGATGCGAGTGATCCCCCTGTCGGATCAACGATCCCGGTTCTACTGGGGCGAGGACCTGGCGGCTCCCGGCGGCCGGGTCGGGGAGGCGGGGTGGCAAGTGGTCAAGCCCGCGATTCGGGCTGGCTTCGGGCAGGCCCTGCGCCGGTTTGCGGAGTTGGTCGAGGGGTAGGAAGATCAGGTCGCCGAGCGGCCGGCCCACGTACGCGACCAACACGATGTTGACCGCCGTAGCGGACCAGAATCGGACGACCCGAGGGACGCGCCCCACTGATGCTGCCCATCTTGGACATCGTGCGAGCAGTTTCGGATATCATCAATGCGTGCTCGATGAAGACACACCGGTGTGGACCGGCTCACATCTGCAACCTTGGATTCCACCCGTGGTGGCGCCCTTGCAGTCGTTGATACGGGCTCTCTACAAGCCGCCGACCGCGGAAGCTGACGGACAAGCAGGTTCGAGTTTCTAGACTAGCCAATGCTGGTCGCGCTCGTCTCACCACCGATACCGGACGGTTCACACTACGGCATTTCGCCGCTCCCACCAACGAACGAATAGCCCCACCCCAATCGCGCGAGTTGTCGAGTGGTCGGTGATTGGCGGCCGCTGCGCAGCTTGCTCCAACGGCCATTTCGAAACCCGATCCCGCAGAAGAGGCACATCGATAATCTCGCTGACCAGCGCGGACTGCCCAATGTCCTCGACCGCCCTCAGATAGTCGGGGAGCCGGTTGCGCGCCCATAGGAACCAGTCCGGCGCCTGCGTTCCGCGTCGGACTCGCAGCCGGATCGGGTCCGGAACGCGGCCCTTCATCGCGGCTCGGGCGACCGCACGGGTGCGGCCCTCGATCAGCCACGCTTCCGGCGGCAACGCGGCCACTGCGTCAACCAGTGCCCGCGTTCCCAATGGATCCGCGTATACGACGCCCCAGTAGCCCGCCGGAGTAAACGCCGCGTCCAACCCTGGGGACATTCGCATCCAGGCTAGCCAGCCGAAGCGTCGCGAGTCATGCAGGCCGCCGCCATTCCGCATGGCTCGCAAGACCGCTTCGTCGCCGAATCTCTCTACCGCTCCCTTCGCAAACGGAACCGAATCAAGATAGATCGCCATCGACCCCACAGTTCGTCGATTTCGCAATCCTCGGTAGACGGCCAGAACTCCCTCCGGCACGAACGGGCGCACTAATGTGGATCTCAGCAGCGTCGCGACTGGAACTCCAGTCGCCCGGGATCGCGACCGGAATCCGTCGATCACCGTGCCCAGACGACCGGAAACGAACAGTTCGGCCAGCACATCGGGGCGATCTGAGGAAAACGTCGCATTGCCGGTCTGGCCCGTCAGGACCGCAGGCAGGCGCGACTCATACGCCCGGTGCATGATCTCGCGCATCCAGACAAGGTTCGCCGGATTACGATAGGGCAACCACGTGCGCTCAGCTTGGTCATCCGCGAAATCGATGTCGAGCACATGTCGCTCGTTGCGCACCGGTTCGATATCAACCCCGCCGATCGAAGCGGCCAGCGAATGGGCGATCGCCGTTTCGTCATGATCCAAATCACGAGTCGCTGGACCCACAAACCCCGGCACCGGGGCGGATACGTAACTCGTGACCCGCCGACCGGTGCCGCGCAGAGCAGCTGCCGCACTCGCGACCACAGCGGTCGAGTCCAGCCCACCGCTCATCATCGCGCCGACATCGCCAGTCGCAGGAAGGTGCGCGGCCACCGCAGCATCGAACACCGCGAGGTAGGACTCAAGGAAGGCACTCTGGTTCCGGCCTCGCTGCACCTCAATCTCCTCCGGGCGCCACCAACG
>JBAXOQ010000542.1:0-2074 GCA_037133175.1 Actinomycetes bacterium | reverse complement strand
GAGGTACTGCTGCAGCGATGTGGTGCCGGTCTTCTTGGTACCGATGTGCAGAACGAGTTTGGCCATGGGATCTCCCGTCCAGTCTGTCACTGCCGAGCGTCTCGCGGTGCCCCACTCTAGCCGCGAGCCCGCGCGCCACACCGGGCAACACAACGTTGGATGCCCACCGGAACCACCCATCTATACTTGCGCGACCGAGATCATTGACGACTCGGCTGGCCGTCCAAAGAGGAGGCGTCCCGAATATGGCCATCCCGAGCACGCCCACCAGCACCGCGGACCCCGGGATCGCGCCTCCGTCGGCTCGCGTCGACGTGGCCCGCTGGGTGGCTCCTTTGTTCGGGCTGCTGGGGGTGGTCGTCTTTGGCCTCTGGTACTGGAATCCGGGCTACCGCTACGACGAGTACCTGGTGGCTGTATCCCGGACCGGACTGCCGTGGGACGAACTATGGAAGATCATCACAACCACTGATCCCGGCCCTGGACCGCTATACATCCTGATGAAGCCGTGGTCCGCGGTGTCTTCAGACCCGCTGTGGACCCGAATTCCGTCAGTGCTGGCGATGGCAGTGGCGGTGGCGGCCCTGGTCGCCCTGGTCAAGAGGGCGATCAATCCGCGCACCGCAGTATTCGCCGGCTTGCTCATGCTTGCGCTGCCAGCGAACTCCCGTTGGGCGCAGGACAACCGGATGTACGCCCTTGCTGCGATGTGCACGGTACTCGCGGTGGCGTTGTGGTTCTCCTCGCTGCAGCGCCACAGCAGATGGTGGTCCGTCGGCTACGGCGCTGCTGTCGTCGGCATGGGCCTGTTCCACCTCTACACCCTGACAGTCATCCCGGTGCTGTTCCTGGCGGCCTTCTGGGTCGCCGGTCCCCGCAAGCTCACCATGATCAAGACTCTGGTGCCGCCCGCTATCGCCGTAGTCGTGCTAGCGCCGCACATCTACCTGAACCTCAAACACCCGACCGGTTCCCCCACCAATCCACCGCTGTCGCTGCATTCGGTGTCAGCGATAGCGTTCGGAAACTTCGGCGGGCGCCTGGTCACGGTGCTGTTGGCTGTGCTGGCCGTCGGCGGCGCAATCTGGGCCTGGCGAACCCCGAAGTTCCGGGCGATCGTCATCTTGGGCTTGGGCTGGGCCGTGTTCCCGATGCTGATCTTCATGATCGCCCGAGGGGTCGGCGGCGTTCCGACCTTGGTCGCCCGCTACTACCTGTTCGCTATCCCCGGCACCGCCCTGCTGGCAGCCCTCGGCCTGGCAGCCCTGTGGGACTGGTGGAAACCGGCTGCGGTGATCGTCATAGTCATCGTTGTTGCACTGCTGATTCCGCAGCAGTTCAAGGTCCGCGCGGCGGGCTCCCACAGTGTGTCAACCCATCGGATGGGCGAACTGCTGACCCAACCGGAACTCGCTGGCCTGCCGATAGTGGCACTGAACCCGCAGTTCGCGGCGAAGGTGAATGCGTCCACCTACCCTGAGAAGGTACTGTCCCCGACGGCAGCGCCGGCCCAACCAGTGGCGGTCGTCGTCGGCGGCAACCCGATGATAGCCGCAGCGGATGTCGTCTACCTAGCACCCGGCAGTGCATGGGTGCCGGTTGTCCGCTGCACCCTGGGTTCCACTGGAACCGTGGAGGTGGTGGCAACCGCTCAGACCAAGGTCCCAACCGGCAGCCCGAGCACTCTGGCCCGTCAGCTCAATTCTGCTGTGCCCGGATCACACTGCGTGGGGATCCAGTAGCTCCGCCGTCCTACTTCAGCAGCGCCCGGGCAACCACGATCCGCTGGATCTGGTTGGTGCCCTCGTAGATCTGGGTGATCTTCGCGTCGCGCATGAACCGTTCGGCCGGGTAGTCCTTGACGTACCCATACCCGCCAAGCACCTGCACGGCATCCGTGGTGACCTGCATGGCCGTGTCGGAGGCGAAGCACTTGGCCGCTGCCCCGAAGTAGGTCGCACCGGGCTCGCCCCGCTCGCTGACGGCAGCCGCGCGATAGACCAACTGCCTGGCCGCCTCTGTCGCGATGGCCATGTCGGCCAGCAGGAACTGCATACCCTGAAAGGCCGAGATC
>JBAXOQ010000541.1:0-2086 GCA_037133175.1 Actinomycetes bacterium | reverse complement strand
CCACCCTCCCTTGTCCCCGTCATGCATAGCCCGCCATCGGGGTGATGGGCAGGGTGCTGTTCGCGGCCGGAGCGATCGAAGTGCTCACCGGGATCAACTCACGTCCTCGGGCACGAACAATCGATGAACTCGACGATGCGATCTCCGATGCCGACATTCGGTCATTGCACTTGGCCGCATTTCATCCGGTGGGCACGGCCGGAGCTGGTCGGGACAACCAGCGGTACCCGGTGGACCCCGCGGGGAGACTGCGAGGGGTGCAAGGGGTGTGGGTCGCCGACGCCTCCGTGTTGCCAACGTGTCCAGAGGTCAACCCGCAGGTTACGATCATGGCTCTGTCAATGGCTATTGCGGAAGGAATCGTGCATGCTCAGTAGTCGTCGTTCGGCATTGGGGGCACTTGTGGTGGTGGCCCTGTTGTCGGCCGTTGCCGGGTGCTCAGGATCTGCGGGGGAGCAGCGTCCCACCGCAACCACAGTGAATTCGCCCAGCCAGTCCGTCTCACCGAGCCGCACATCTGAGGCGACCGGATCTGCCGTGCCGGTGTCGCTGGATCCGTGCGCGCTGGTCTCCACGGAGGACATCAACAAGACGCTGTCCGCGTCGGTCGTGGCCGATGTGCCCAAGCCCGACGAGTCCCGCCAAATCGTCACCTGCACCTGGACGCAGCAAAGTCCCTTCGGGATCGTCAACATCGGCGTGGCGAACGTCCCGGGCGCTGAGGCCTATCAGACCAACTTCGATCTGGCACCGGGGTACTTCGGCGGTACTCCGACAGCGATCTCGGTGCCCGGTGCTGACAAGGCTTACCTCGTCATCAACGACAGCACCAAGACACCGGTGATCGGGCTGCTCCGCAACGGCGAGTTCGTGTTGGTGCAGATCGGTATTGAAGGCACGACGGCCGAGCAGGGGCAGGCGCTGGCGGCGCAGGTCGTCTCCAAGATGCCTTAGATCAGTTGCCCGGCCATCGTTTGGCCGGCATTCGTGGTCGGGTTCGCTGGATCGATGTCGGGGCGGTGTGCGCCGGTACTCTGCTGTTGTGGGATCGCACACGCGGGACGACTCGTCGTTGTGTGCCGTTGTGCTTGCGGCTGGTCTGGGGACCCGACTGAGACCTGTGACGACCTACCGGCCCAAGGCGCTGTGTCCGGTGAACAACAGGACGTTGGTCGATCGCGCGGTGGACTCTGTGCGGCCGTTCGCCCACGACGTGGCAGTCAATATGCACTACCTCGCCGACCAGGTGTGCGACCACTTCGCGGGGCAGTCGGTTCACCTCTCGAACGAGTCGGACCAGCTATTGGGAAGTGCTGGCGCGCTCGGTCACCTGCGGGAATGGATCGCGGGTCGGGCCGTGCTGGTGCGCAATGCCGACGCCTTCCTGGCCGCGGACTTGAGCGAGTTGGTGGCCGATTGGGACGGCTCGAGGCCCCGACTCCTGGGCCGGGTGCGTGAGGGTCGCAGCGACTTTGGGAACGTGCAGTACGTGGGGGCCTGCCTGCTGCCAGCCGCGTCGGTGCTTGACTGCCCAGATCGGTTCGCCAGTCTGCTGCAGGTGGTGTGGGCGCCGGCCTGGGGTCGAGGCGACCTGCAATTCGTCATGACGTCCGGAGAGTTCGTCGACTGCGGCACCCCGGCCGACTACCTGCGGGCGAACCTCGTCGCCAGCGGCGGCGCGAGTGTCGTCGGGCCTGGGGCCGTGGTGCTCGGCCGACTCGATCGGTCAGTCGTGTGGCCGGGAGGCTTCGTCGGCCCGACTGAGCACCTGCATGATTGCATCAGAATCGGCCGTGACGTGACCGTCCAAGCGGGTGAGCATCAGCGTTGAGCCGTGCGAACTCCGGCTCGAGTCTGTATCGTGACCGGACACAGATCGGATTCTTTAGGAATGGTGGTTTTGATGAGCAAGCGTCTCGTGGTTGCGGTCGGCATTGCGGTGGTCCTCGGTGGTTCCATCGCGGGGTGCTCGTCGAGTTCTTCGGGCTCATCGACCCCGCAACCGAGCGCATCGGCCGGTTACAACGACGGCACCAAGGCGGCCTTCGTGGGTGCCTGCACGACCACCGTGACCCAGGGTGGTATG
>JBAXOQ010000540.1:0-2091 GCA_037133175.1 Actinomycetes bacterium | reverse complement strand
CCTTGGACGCCATGAGTTCAATGATGATCGCCGACCAGCTTCTACAGGCCATCGGTTACGCCCACTCGCAGGGGGTCGTGCATCGGGACTTGAAACCGGACAACATATTCGTCACCAGCGACGGCAGGGTGAAGATCGCGGATTTCGGGATCGCGCACGTAGGTTCTAGTGCCACGCTGACCCAAGCTGGAACGATCATGGGCACGCCAGGGTACATGAGCCCGGAACAGGTGACCGGTGCATCCATTGATGGCAGGTCAGACCTGTTTTCCATCGGTGTCATCACCATCGAGATGCTCTCGGGCTCGAATCCGTTCGGAGCCACCGATGGGACGCCTGGCACGACGGTGATGTACCGGGTCGTCCACGAGGACATCCCGAACCTGCCCGCGCTCGAACTCATGGGCGTGGCGGCCTATGTTCCTGCGGCTCTTGCTGTTGCCACAGCGAAGAATCCTGATGCCCGCTTTGCTGATGCCGCGTTGATGCGCGGCGCTCTGGCTGGTCAGCCGTTTCAGGCTGGAGCTGTAGGGCCGGGTGCAGCGGCTGCCACCGTCGCGTGGGGGGTCGACCCGAAGTCGGCAGCTGGTTCAGGTGGGCAGGGGATGTCTACGAACACGATGCTGATCCTCGGTGTATCTGCGCTGGGGGTTCTTGCGGTGATGGGCATGTTCGTGATGTCGGGAGGAATCGGACCGACCCGGGGAGGCGGCGGTGTGAGCACGTCGACCGTGGAAGCTACCTCGACCCCGTCCACGACTGGACCTCCACCTGTGAAGACCCAGACGAAGAGCACCCCGCCTCGGGATCTTTCGCAGTTCGCGAGATTGACGGCAACTTCGACCAATCCTGTGGAAGGCTGGCGCTACGGCGTATCGAACCTGATCGATAACCGTCCATCGACATGCTGGGAAGAGGGGGTCAGGGGCTACGGCGAAGGCGAGTCGATCACCTTCGGCTTCCCGCGTGCCGTTACGGTCAGCAAGGTCCAGATGATCCCTGGCTATGTGAAGATCGATCAGGATGCCAATCGGTGGTTCTCGAATGGCAGAGTGGCCGCGGCTCGGGTGCAGTTCTCCGACGGCACCAGCGAGGTTTGGCCGCTCAACGATGACTACGGTGCCACGCAGAATCTGACGATAGCCCCTCCAAAGAAGACCACGTTTGTGAGGGTCACCATCCTGAAGACCTACTCCGCTGACACAGGGACGACCCACGATTCATCGGATACGTCCATCTCCGAGCTGCACGTCATCGGTACGACGAACTAGGACCGTTTCGGCCGGCGCTCTCTAGTACTTCGAGATCGACGTCGACGTGCCCGAATCCGTCGTGCCGATCACGCAGCGCGGCCTTTTGGCGGGGACGAGCTTCTTCAGCAGCTCGACCATCTTGCTTTCTTCGATCGAGATGCAGCCCGCGGTATATCCCGCATGCATGCAGTGGATGAAGATCGCTGTCCCGCGCCCTTCGATCCGAGTGTTCGGGAGGCTGTTGTATCCGGAGTTGATCGCGTACTTGTATGACTGGCCCGCGTACTTGATCAGGTGCTCGCCGGCGCTCTCATGGTTGACCCAGGTGTTGTAGGTCGAGCCGGGTTCGCTGCTCCAATAGCTCGATGACACGATCTGCTTCCAGCCGACCTTGGCTCCCGCTGGTGGCGAGGAGGCTGCACCGAACGCCCACGAAGGCATAGCCCAGCTGCCGGTCGGTGTCATCGATGAACCCTGATGCCGGTCAGCGCCGGACACCAGGGCGTTCTTGCCCGCGCGTGTCGGCGTCGACATCCGCTTTATCCAGTTGCCGTTGCTGTCCAGGTCGTACAGCGCCAGCGTGCCGTCGCGCGAATCCTTGTTCGCCGCCGTGACGACCACGACTTGGCGAGCGCCATCCAGAGTCTTGAGGTGGTCAGGGAGTGCGGCAACATGGGGCTTGGTTTTTGGGGGCGTCGGCACGGTGGCCGGAGTCGGAGCGCTTGGCGCCGCGGCCGGCTTCGCCGGCTCGACGGGCGTTGGCGCAGGGCTAGCTGGAGCCGCCGGCGTCGCAACGACTGGGGGGGCTGCGGCCGTCGACTTTGGCGGTATCACGATG
>JBAXOQ010000539.1:0-2093 GCA_037133175.1 Actinomycetes bacterium | reverse complement strand
CCCACATTCTCCGCCTTTGCACCCGAAAAGCCGCCCAAAACGGCCAAAACAGGCCCGGAAGGCGGCTTTTCGGGTGCAAAGGCGGAGAATGTGGGGGGACCTGGGGTGGATCAGGTAGCCGCAGCTGCAGCCGCGGCGATGGCGCGGCGGGCACGGATACCAACCACAGCCACAGCAATCATTAGTAGCACGGTCAGCCACACGTAGCTGTTGCCGACCAGGAACTGCCAGAGGTTGTGGTGATACTCCTGGTTGTCAGTGTTGGGCACGAGCCAGATGACACCGCCCATCAACGCCACCACCAGCACTGCAGCAATCACCTTCAGCGTCAGCGACGCCCACTGGATGGCCGGCGTCAGGCACACCAACAGCAGCGGCAAGATCAGGATCCAGTGGTGTGTCCACGACACCGGCGAGGCCATCAGCATGGTCGCCAGGATCAGTGCGTTGCAGATCGCGGGAAAGGTCGCGAACAGGCGCCAGCACACCCACAGCATCGCCAGCGCTAGCACTGACGCACATACGAACCACGCCAGTTTCGCCTGATCCGGCCCGCCCATGACGCGGATCAGCATCCCCTGAAGCGACTGGTTGCTGATGTAGGCGATCCCACCCACTCGGGTCGAATCCAGCACCAACTCACCCCAGTACTGGGCGGAGGCCTGCGGAAAGCAGGCGAAGGCGATCGCGCTGGCCACCACGAAGGTGCCACCAGCGATCACCGCCGACTTGAACCGTTTGGTAACGATGAAGTAGAGGATGAGGAACAGCGGAATCAGCTTGATGGCGGCCGCGATCCCGATCAGCACTCCCTGCGGCAGTCGCCCGGTCCGGCCGTTCAGGTCAAGAATGACCAGCACCGCCAGCACCACGTTGATCTGGCCAAACAGGATGCCGATGCGCAGCGGGTCGCTGACCAACAGGGCGATCAGCACGATCAGCGTGAACGTCATCGATTGGAACCGCGCCGCGGTGTAATCGCGAACGCACACAACCCCATAGACCAAGCCGCATACGAGCGTAATCAGGCACCACATGATCTGGGTGGCGGTAAGCGGCAGCACCGCCAGTGGCGTGAATATCAGCGCAGCGAACGGTGGATACGTGAACGGCAGTCCCACCGGGGGGAACAGCAGTTCGTACAGGTCCCCGCGGGACCAGGCGGCCCGCACGCCATCGCGGTACACCGCCAGATCGACCTGGAACATAGTCGCGGCCTTATATATGTAGAAGACGCAGACCAGCGCAAGCACTGCGAGTAACACCCAGCGGAAAGGTGTCAGCTGGGCAGTGAAGCGGCGAATGCGGGCGGCAACCACGCGGCCAACGCTAGTACCTCATTGACCGAATCACCGGTCCAACCTGATTCTGGCGGACTCTTGGCGCGTCGAGTGCCAGAAACTCGGCCGGATACATGCCACGATGCACTCGTGGATCCTTCTCCGACGAAGAAGCTCGGCGACCAGCGTTGGCGAATGCGACTGCTCGCGGGTGCGGCCATCGCCGTCAGCGCTGCGGTGCTGGCCGCCTGCAGCGGCACGAGTTCCTCGCCCAACGCAGATGTCAGCGCCGTGAGCAAAGACGTGCAGTTCACCGCATGCACCGATCAGACCTGTTCCGGGCAGGTCGACGGATTCCCCTACAAGATCGAGATGCCCAAGCGCTGGAACGGCACGCTACTGCTGTATTCACACGAGTTCCGCAGCGCGAACATCGTTCCCCCCGCCCAGGCCCTGCCGACACCCGATCCGCTGACCGGGCCGACTTGGACGCTCGGTACCGCCTCGGTGAACAAGAGCCTGCTCGAAGCCGGCTATGCAATGGCCGGCGCCTCCGCGAACACGGGAGGCTGGGCTGTGGACGAGCAACTCAAGGCAGCCGACGCCCTGTACAAGCACTTCACCGAAGCCATCGGCAAACCGCAACGGGTCTACGCGTGGGGTCCATCCACTGGAGCCGTAACCGCGGTGGCGTTGTCACAAACCCGAGACTGGGTCAGCGGCGCGTTTGGGATGTGCGGCCTGCTCGCCGGCGTCAACCCCAACTACGACGTCGCACTCGACGCCGCCTTCGCGGTCAAGACGCTGCTCGAC
>JBAXOQ010000538.1:0-2129 GCA_037133175.1 Actinomycetes bacterium | reverse complement strand
GCCTTGGGCGCGCAGGATGGCTGCTTGTTGCGGTGTTTCGATTCCTTCCGCGACGCTGTCCAGACCCAGGCCTTCGGCCAACCCCGCCAGGGCTTTGGCAAGATGCTCGCAGGTGGGATCGGCTGACCCGAGTTCGGCGGTGAAGGACAGGTCGAGCTTCAGTCCGGCGACGGTCAGATCCCGCAGATGGGAGATCGAGGAATAGCCGGTACCGAAGTCATCGACGTACCAGCTCACACCGATGGCGGCAAGCTCGTGCATGACGGATCGAACATGGTGGCTGACATACAGCAACGCTGTCTCAGTGAACTCCAAGTGCAAGCGCTCAGGGGCAACCCCGAAACGGGTCAGGGTCGCGGTCACCTGATTCGCGTACCCGTCGCTGGCCAAGGTGGCCGCCGAGACGTTCACCGCCACGTACAGGGGGGCCGGCAGCGTGGCGAGGATCTGCACGGACCGCGACAAGACAACGAGGTCCAGGTCGGTGATCAGAGAAGTTCGCTCGGCGACCGGTACGAACTCGTCCGGAGGCATCATGCTGCCATCAGATCGAACCCAGCGGACCAGGGCCTCGTAGCCGACCACAGCCTCATCGGCCAGGTCCACGACCGGCTGGAACCACGGGACGAACTGTCCACCCGCGAGCCCGTTTCGGATCCCGTTCTCGATGATTACCCGGTGGCGGGCCTCCTGGGCCAGGCTGGCTTGGAAGAACTCGCACCGGTCCCGGCCGTCATCCTTGGCCCGGTGCATCGCCAAGGCGGCATCACGCAGCAATTCCTCGGCGTTGGCGCTGCGATCACCAGTAGCGATACCGATGCTGACCGTCGGCTCCAGGTGGTTGCCCCCAATGGTGACCGCGCCGTGGGCCGCCAGGCGAAACTGCTCAGCGAACACTCCGGCGTCGGCGGCCCGAACCAGATCCGGCAACAGCACCAGGAACTCATCCCCGGAGCCGCGGGCCAGCAGGTCCGGGTCGTCTTCGACCGTGGCGATCCTGGTCGCGATCGCGATCAGGACCCGATCACCGGCCGCGTGGGTGAGCGCCTCATTGACCGCCATCAGTCCATCGACCCCCACACACAACACCCCGACCGCGCGGCCCGGACCCCGCTCGACCAGCTCACCGAGCAGTCGATCGATACGGGCCAAAGCAACCGGCACGGTTGCCAAACCCGTCAGCGGGTCGTGCTCAATGGCGTGCGCCAACGCCGTCCTTGCCTGGACCTCGGCGTCGATATCACGCATGCCCACAATCAGGCCCTGCAGGGAACCGTCGGCCCGGACGATCGCCCGCCCACGAAGCGACATCCAGCGATAGCTGCCGTCCGCGGTCAGCCGTCGAGATTCCAGGTCGGGAACATCCACACCCTCGACCAGTCTGGCCTTCCACACGGCCGTGGCGGTGCGGTCCTCCGGGTGAATCAACTCGCGGGCGTTCGTGCCCACCAGTTGCCCCGGTTCCCACCCCAATTCAGTCTCGATCGACGGCGACACCCACACCATCGCATCGTCGGCATCAAGTTGCCACACCACATCGGTGGCGTTCTCGGCCAGCATCCGGTACCGCCGCTCGCTGTCGGCCAAGTCCCGCCGGGCCAACACCTGCTCGTGAACGTCCCGCACCGAGACGATCCGGCCCACCACCGACCCGTCCGCGTCCAGCGCCGGGCTGGTCACCGACACCATCCACCGGTACTGACCGGTAGCAGTCAGATGCCGCATCTCCTCACGAACGATGTGACCCTGGTCGGCCCGCTGGCGAATCGATGCCAGCATGGCCAGGTCATCCGGGTGGATCAGGCTCGCGCCGTTGGCCCCGAGCAGGTCCTTCGGCTCGAAGCCCAGCACCTGCCGGGTCGCCGGGGACACCCAGGTGAACGACCCAGTCGTGTCCACCAGGAACACCGCATCCGTGGTGTTCTCCGCCAGCATCCGGTACCGCCGTTCACTGTCGGCCGATGCTTGGCGGGCCACCAGGTCGGTGACATCGCGTCCGATGGAGGACAACAACGTCCGGCCGCGGTGAACGATCGGGGAGGAATGGACCCGCACCGAGCGGATCTGCCCGTTCGCCAACCGGTGCGGGAACACCGCGCTCGTGCGTTCCCCTGACACCACCTGCGCCC
>JBAXOQ010000537.1:0-2136 GCA_037133175.1 Actinomycetes bacterium | reverse complement strand
CCCGTACACCCTGCGTTGGCGATTCCAGGACGGGCAGGTGCAATGCCACGAGGTCGTGCCGTTTCGATCCGAGCCCTCGTCGTGGCTGCCGCCCATCGCCTACCTGCCGCCGCAGATTCATCGGCGGTTGGTGTCACCGCACCTGCGGGCGATCCGTCCGCTCGATGACGTCGTTTCTATCATCATGGCGGATCTGGTGCCCGAGGACGGACTGCTCCTCGGTGCTCGTTACTGCGCTGCCTGGCTGGACGTGGGCGCGGACGGCAGCAGCGGTGACCCGGCGGTGCTGGCTGCGGCGCTGCGCTACGAAATCGGTCGGATCAGCGGTTACAGGCAGATCTACCGCGAGGTGGCCGCTGAGGGCAATGTCGACGAAACGGCGCTGCGAACCAGCGTCGCAATTCTGCGGCCGAAGATCACGATCACCTGGTAACCCTCGTCGAGTCGTCAGGGGGTTGCGGCCTACAGCACCGCGATCTCGGCGGCGAAGCTCAAGAACCCCGGGTGGCCGGGGAGCTTTGCGAGTGCCTTTTTCACCGAGGCAGCGGCAGCGGCGCCGTCACCTCGCCGCTGTGCCAGTTGCGCCTGGAAGAACCACAGCTCCGGCCCGCCAAGCGCGGGATGGCCCGCCAACCGGTCAAGCCGGTCCTCGGCCTCGGAATCGATGAGCCTGTCCAGCAGCAGCACATGCCATCCCGCAAGCGCCTCGCTGCGTCCGGCGCGACTTCGATCCGCGCTCCCCCGCGGCGCCTTCGTGTTCGACGAAGTACTAGCTTCGACCGCGTCGAGTGCATCGAGGTAGCGGTCCGTGAACTGCACCCACATGTCCGGTGCGGTCAGCATTCGGGCAAGAACGACTGCCAGGGTCGTCTCCTTCGCACTGGTCCGGCCCCACCCGGTGCGCGTCCATCCGTAGCGAGATTCCCAGCGCACGAGTTGCGGTGCTGCGCGGTCGGCGAACCCGGCGAATCCGAATCGCTGCCGCACCGTCGACCACATCAACGCCGCTGAGTCCGACACGACGAAGCCCGCCGCCTCGACCGGATCCTCGGAATGGAAATACTCGAAGTCGCGCATTTCGCACGCAAGGTCGATGATTTGTTCGACCGCGGCAACCCCGGCGCTGATGTCCTCGTCCTGCAGAGCCGACTGGGAGTCCGACGCTAGGCGCTTGAACGTCAATCGCCATCGTGCCCGCTCCTGACGTGAGACCCTCCGATCGCCCGCGAGATAGGCACCCGATCGCGCCAGGCCGACGAACTCGTTCACCTCGGTCAGCACCCACTCGGGGTCGATCGGATCCTTGGCGACCTTGGTTCGCGGTTGGCCCGGGGTTGCGCTGAGTTCGGCCTCGATCCGCTCTCTCAACACGGCCGAGCCACGCCAGTACAGAGTCCACAGAACCGTCCTCAGTCGCTCGTCGTCGAGCGTGGACAGCTTGTCGAAGAACTGGACTTTGTCCATCCGTTTCGTCGCCACGGAAGTGAATGTATTCTCTCCGACGTGATCGCACAGCGCTGGCCCCGGTCAGCGGCTCGGGGTGCGCGACTTCATCCCAAGAATCCGGGCTGCTGATTCTGATGGCAGAGGGAACAATTCGGCAACGTGTCGAGCGTGCAGCCAGCTCGGCGTTGGAGCGAGACCAGCACGTCACTGCGATCGACATTCTCACAGGGTTGCGGTGGCTCAGCGACAGCCAGGTCGATCTCTGGCGCCAAGGACGCGTGGAATACCTGCTGCAAGAGGTCCAGACAAACCCCGACAAGGTGGTGACCGCGATGGAATTCTTCGTCCAGTGGGCGAAAGCCAAAGGACTCGTGCCGAGCGAGGCCGCCTACGTCGCCCGCACTCCGGACAGACGACAACTGCGCTTCACCCCCAGCAGCAACCCGGCGGTAGAACTGGTGTTCTGCACACACTGGTTGTCACCCGACCTGTCGGACAGCAAGCGGGCGGCGCTGATTCAGGCAGAGAACTCGCCGCCGGAGCTTGTGGTGGTGATGCCGCTGCGCGACTTCGTCTGTACTGGTTGCGGCGGCAGCGGCGCCTTTCTGATCATGCAGGATGATGGGCCGTTGTGCCTGACCTGCGCACAGATAGACGACCTTGTCTTCCTGCCGTCCGGCAACGCTAGGC
>JBAXOQ010000536.1:0-2139 GCA_037133175.1 Actinomycetes bacterium | reverse complement strand
GGACCCGTCGGCGAGCACGGCTTCCAGCTCGCCCAAAGCAGTATCGAGTTCCTCGCGAGCATGCTCCACTGCACGACGACCGTCGGCCGGTTTTGATACAAGCTGGCAGAACTCACCGCGTTGAAGGTCCCATTGCTGGTGGGGAATCAGGTGGGACATGGGGTTGGCGTAGCGGCGCGAGCCGGGCACGTAAACGTCGCCGCTGCGCAATCCGTCGCGGATGCCATACAGAACGCACAGTTCCCAGTAGTGACGGTAGGCGATCGGATCGCCGTCGGCGGCAGCCTTGTCGAGGTAGCCGCGCCAGCGGGTGGGAACGAACGATGTCGGTGCCCCGTCGGGCACGTGGAGCGCTCGTTTTGTGTATAGCTTTTTGAGGATCTCCAGGGCGGTGATCAGGTCACCAGATGGTTGCCCGCCCTCGAACGTGACCGCGTCCAGAACGTGGGGAACGAACTGGCGCAGGTAGGAGAACGAATCGTGGAGCATGCCCAAATGGCCGTGATCACGAGGCAGCCGCGGCACCGTCGTGGCGTGGGCTGCCCGGATTCGCGCCAGTCCCAGGCCTCGAAGGATCACCCCGACCGCCTCGTCGGGGACCAGCGGGTCCAACAGGGTCGCCAACATGTCATCGAGCAACGCCAGCCGGTCCTCGGCGGCCACCGCCCGCCCCGCCAGCGCAGCCGAGAGTTTGTGTTTCGCGTGCGATTCGCGACCGGATACTGCTTGATCGAATAGTTGCACAACTTCGTCTCGCACATCGATCGCCGACTGGCCCACCAGGGTCAGCAGGATCGGGTAGCGCCGGGCGGGATCACTCCGGGCCAGCTGCTGAGCTGTACTGCGACGACCTGTCTCGGCCAGGAACCGGGACCGTTGCGTGGGCAGTGCCGATAAGTCGAGTTCGTCAGCGCCAATCCGGCGCAGGTAGGCCAACTTGGCGATTTCGGTTTTGATTGCCTCCGGAGACGGTTGCGTCGCGCCGTTACCCAGCCAACTCAATCTGGTGGACCCAAGCTCGTCATCAATGTTGAGCAGCCCGTCAAGGTCGGCAGTGCGCTGCGGTGTTAACAGATGTTCGAGCCGGGTGAATGTCTGCGTCTTCGCGGCTTCACGCGCGGTCGCTACCCGTTGCACCAGCCACACCGGACCGGGGCGGATCAGCTGGGCCGCGCGCAGATGCTCACACGCCAGCTCGAACAAGATGCTGGGCGCGTCATGTTCCATTGCCCGCGCCAGCAGGAACTGATCAAGCTGTTTGGCGTCGACCTCGGTTGTGGTGCGCCATCCGAGGAAGGCCGCGACCTCGCGCAGGTGCTCGGTTCGGGTTTGCGATCTGGCGGCATAACGTGCCAGTGCGGTTTTCGGGACGCCGAGCGCGGCCGCCATCTGAGAGACCGCAGCGGCGGGGGCGGCGGACAGGTCGTCGGGGACAAATCCCAGCCACGCCAGCGTGCACAAGGCCACGGCGACGCCGATCCTGTTCCCATCACCACGGTGGGCGTTGATGAACGACGTGTCGGCGGGCAGCAACGTGAAGTAGCGGGCCAGGTCATCGGCGGCGATCTGCGCCGGAAAGCCCCGCAGCGCGTCCAGTTGCGCGTCCGGGTACAGCTTCGACGCCATCAGTTAACGCAGCCCATAGTTACGTGCGCCACCGGCTTCACCGGCGACGGGCCGCTGGGTCGCGCTGCTGCTGCCAGCGAGCCAGGCCGTCGGGGGACACTCGGGCGTAACGGGCCAGCGACACCACCGACGTGTGCCCAGAGAATGCAAGCAACGTGGACGTGTTCGCGCCGTCCTCAGCGGCATGGGTCAACGCCGAATGACGGAGCTGATGCAGCGTCCACGGACCACCCGCACGGGTCGCCGTGGCAGCCTCGAAGAGCTCGGCGGCGCGGCGGTAAGACAGCCGGGCGCACCCCGAATCGGGATCAAGGTCGATAGGCGGCAACGCGACGCGTGCGCGACGCTCGGTCAGGAACACCGGCCCGCTGCGGCGTCCGGCAAGGAGGCGAGGTAGCAGCCGCGCGGTCGATGTGCGCCAGACGATGATGTCGGAAGCACCACCCTTGCGCCGAACTTTCGCCCTGCGATTGGGCAAATCCAGATCGGCAACATCGAGGCTGAGCACTTCCC
>JBAXOQ010000535.1:0-2139 GCA_037133175.1 Actinomycetes bacterium | reverse complement strand
CGACAACACCAAACGATGGCGAAGGATCTCGGGAGCAACGCTGAACACGTCCGTGGGCAACACGTAGCGTCGGCCGCGCATCAGCGCCAACGCCCGCGACGCAGCGATCAACCCGAGCGTCGCGCGAGGACTCGCGCCATAGGCGATGTAGGTGGCGTATTCGGGCAGACCGAAGTCAGCGGGCCTGCGGGTCGCCGCGACCAACCGCACTGCGTAGTCGACTACAGCATCATGAACAAAAGCTTCGGCTGCCAATTCCTGCAGCGACGACCACAACTGCGGCGTCAACACTTGGTCCACGCTCGGGATTCTGACGCCGACACGGCGGACAATCTCGGCTTCCTCGCGATCATTCGGATAGTCGATGATCACCTTCATCAAGAACCGGTCCTGCTGAGCCTCCGGCAGCGCGTAGACGCCTTCGCTCTCAATCGGATTCTGAGTCGCCAACACGATGAAGGGCTCGGGAACCGGATGGCTGATGCCGGCGATCGACACCTGGCGTTCTGCCATCACCTCGAGTAGCGCGGACTGCACCTTCGGCGATGCCCGGTTGATCTCGTCCGCAAGCACGACGTTGGCGAAAACGGGCCCGAGTTCGATGTCGAAGGCCTCTTTCGAGGGCTGATAGATGCGGGTGCCCAGAATGTCAGCAGGCAGCAGGTCCGGGGTGAACTGGAGCCTGGCGAACTGTCCTCCCAGAACGGTGGCCAAGGTCTTGGCAGCCAGGGTCTTGGCCAGTCCAGGCGGGCCTTCCAGCAGGCAATGGCCATTGGCGATGACACAGATCATCAGCCGCTCGATCATCGAGTCCTGGCCGACGACGACCTTCTTCACCTCGAACAGCGCCCGCTCAAGCACCACCTCTGGCTTCTCCTCGACGCCCGTTGATGCCAGTTGCGCAGCCTGAAGATTCTGGTCATTACTGGAGTTGCTTTCTGACTCGCTCACTGGACTCCCATTGCGATTTCGACCGGCAATTTCTCTGTGCGACAGCGGGTAAGCTCCGTGGCTGCCCTGGCACGACAGGGTAGCCCCAACCATCGTCTTTTGGGATAGGACGCTGCAGTACAGCCAACTGATCCCTGTTTGCCCAAACTCGCTCAAGTTCAAACGCCGCGACTCAGACACCGGACCGCCGCTACAGTCCGACGGTATGACCGAGACCGGGGTGAATCCACCTCAAGCGCCACAGCTGCCGTCGCGCGGGTGGATAGTCAGGACTCCGATTTGGGCCCGAGTGTTCGTCATTGGTCTACTGGCCTGGGCAATCACGGCCGGCACCGCGATGACGACCAACGACACCACCTTGATCCCATCGGTCATCTTGATCGGCAGCTTCCTGATCCCCGTCACCTTCTTGGCCTGGGTCCTCGGACGCCAGAAGGCAGCCGGCCGCGACAGCGGCATAACGCCGACTGCGCTGACCACCGACCGAGTACTGACCGGGTTCGTGCTGTCCGGACTCTTCGGCCTGTCATTGGCCGCCTACCTCGAGATCAAGCTGCTGGCCACCCATCCGATCCTCTTCTACGGCGGAGTTGCCGTGATCGAGGAACTGCTCAAACTCCTGCTGATCATCCTGGTCGGTCAGGGCCTGGCGTACTACTCGCGCCGTGACGGAATGGTCCTCGGCGCGGCAATCGGCTTCGGCTTCTCCGCCTTCGAGTCTGCCGGGTACGCTTTCAACACCATTGTCGAGAGCAGGTCGATCGAGTGGCACTTGCTGCTGGAGACCGAAATGGTTCGCGGCTTGCTCAGTCCGGTCGGTCATGGGCTGTGGAGCGCACTGGTCGGCGGGGCTCTGTTCCACGCCGCGTCCAAGCATCACAATAGGTTCCGGATAACCGGCGAAGTGATCGTTTGGTACGTCGTCGCAGTGGTCCTGCACGTCATCTGGGACACCGCGGCCGGCATAGCGGTCGCGCTGACACTTTGGTCGACCGGCGAGCCGGCCTCGATGCGCATCGTCCAGAACGGGCGCATCCCCAACCCGACCCAGACCCAGGCGAATCTGGACCAGGCCTTCGATTGGCTGCTGCTGGGAATCAGCTCAGCCGTGGGGATCTTCCTGGCTGTGTGGCCGTGGAGGCGTGGCCGGGCGGAGGCCGAATTGCTCCACCAGGATTCGGTGCGACA
>JBAXOQ010000534.1:0-2139 GCA_037133175.1 Actinomycetes bacterium | reverse complement strand
GGACCCGTCGGCGAGCACGGCTTCCAGCTCGCCCAAAGCAGTATCGAGTTCCTCGGTCGCATGCTCCACTGCACGACGGCCGTCGGCCGGTTTTGATACAAGCTGGCAGAACTCACCGCGTTGAAGGTCCCACTGCTGGTGGGGAATCAGATGGGACATGGGGTTGGCGTAGCGGCGCGATCCGGGCACGTGAACGTCGCCGCTACGCAATCCGTCGCGTATGCCGTAGAGCACGCACAGTTCCCAGTAGTGCCGATAGGCGATCGGATCGCCGTCGGCGGCAGCCTTGTCGAGATAGCCCCGCCAGCGCGAGGGAACGAACGAAGTCGGCGCATCGTCGGGCACGTGCAGCCCACGCTTTGCGTATAGCTCTTTGAGGATCTCCAGGGCGGTGATCAGGTCGGCAGCTGGTTGCCCGCCCTCGAACGTGACCGTGTCCAGAACATGGGGAACGAACTGGCGCAGGTAGGAGAACGAATCGTGGAGCATGCCCAAATGGCCGTGATCACGCGGCAGCCGCGGCACGGTCGTGGAGTGGGCTGCCCGGATTCGCGCCAGTCCCAGGCCTCGAAGGATCGCCCCGACCGCCTCGTCGGCGACCAGCGGGTCCAACAGAGTCGGCGACATGTCATCGAGCAACGCCAGCCGGTCCTCGGCGGCCACCGCCCGCCCGGCCAGCGCAGCAGCGAGTTTGTGTTTCGCGTACGACTCCCGCCCGGAGACTGCTTGAACGAAAAGCTGCACAACTTCGTCCCTAACATCGATCGCTGACTGCGATACCAGGGTCAGCAGGATCGGGTAGCGCCGAGTGGGGTCACGGCGGGCCAGCATCTGAGCTGTACTACGACGACCGATGTCTGCCAGGAACCGTGCTCGCCCGGTGGGCAGTGCCGACAAGTCAAGGTCATCAGCACCAATCCGGCGCAGGTAGCGAAGTTTGTCGATTTCAGTTTTGATCGCGTCTGGAGATGGTTGCGTCGCCCCGTTACCCAGCCAACTCAACCTGGTCGACCCAAGCTCGTCGTCCACGCTCAGCAGCCCATCAAGGTCTGTGATGCGCTGCGGGGTCAACAGGTGCTCGAGCCGGGTGAATGTCTGCGCCTTCGCGGCTTCACGCGCGGCCGCTACCCGCTGCACCAGCCACACCGGACCCGGGCGGATCAGCTGGGCACCGCGCAAACGCTCACACGCCAACTCAAACAAGACGCCGGGCGCGTCATGTTCCATCGCCCGCGCCATCAGGAACTGATCAAGCTCTTTAACGTCGACTTCTGTTGTTGTGCGCCACCCGAGGAAGGCGGCGGCCTCCCGCAGGTGCTCGGTTCGGGTCTGCGATCTGGCGGCATAACTCGCCACAGCGGTTATCGAGACACCGAGCGTGGCCGTCAGCCGAGTCACAGCAGCGGCGGGGGCGGAGTGCAGGTCGTCGGGGACAAATCCCAGCCATGGCAGCGTGCACAGGGCCACGGCGACACCGATCCTGTTCGCAGCGCCACGGTGAGCCTTGATGAACGACATGTCGGCGGGCAGCAAGGTGAAGTAGCGGACCAAATCATCAGCGGCGATCTCCGCCGGAAAACCCCGCAGCGCTTCAAGTTGCGTGTCCGGGTACAGCTTCGACGCCATCAGTAAACGCAGCCCAAAGTCACGAGCAAAACTGGCTTCACCGGCGACGCGCGGCTGGGTCGCGCTGCTGCTGCCAGCGAGCCAGGCCGTCGGGGGACACCCGCGCGTAACGGGCCAGCGACACGACTGAGGTGTGTCCTGAGAACGCGAGCAAAGTGGACGTGTTCGCGCCGTCTTCGGCGGCGTGAGTCAACGCCGAATGACGCAACTGATGCAGCGTCCACGGACCACCCGCACGGGTCCGGGTGGCATCTTCAAAGAGCTCGGCGGCGCGGCGGTAAGACAACCGGGCACACCCCGAATCGGGATCGAGGTCGATAGGTGGCAACGCGACGCGTGCGCGACGCTCGGTCAAAAAAACCGGACCGCCGCGGCGGCCGGCGAGTAGCCGAGGTAGCAGCCGCGCGGTAGAAGTACGCCATACGATGATGTCCGCCGCGCCACCCTTGCGCCGCACCTTCGCCCTGCGATTGGGCAAATCCAGATCGGCAACATCGAGGCTGAGCACTTCCC
>JBAXOQ010000533.1:0-2141 GCA_037133175.1 Actinomycetes bacterium | reverse complement strand
CCACTGTAGCCACCACAACCGGACCTAGGCGAGTTTGGCCGGGGCCGTCGGACTGGGCCGGAATGATCAGGGTTGGCAGAACGAACCGCTCGCGGGCGCGTCCCCCGCCGAGGGCTCGGAGATCGCCGTGGTGTCCCCGGTGCCGTCGCCTCCGCCGGTTGACCGGGCGGAGTCCGTGACCCCTTGGGCGTCGCAGGTCGGCGCGATGGATTCGGTGCCGACGGTGGTCGAAACCCCGGTGTCGACATCTGCGTTCCAAACCACAAAGCCGATCACCAGCAGGCAGGCCATGACGATGCCGACGAGGATTTCTCGTGGCCGCGACTGCCTGGTCTCAGCCATGATCGAGCACCTCCCGCCGGTTCAGCAACGCTTCCTGGTTTGGGGATCGACCGCTCGTTGAGCCCATCTTGAGCTTAGCTTGCACAAACCTTGAGCAATCACACCCGTTTGGAGTATTGAAGCGCACGCGGTCGACCGTGGCGACCGGTTGATGCTAGGCAGGCGGGACGAACCGGTAGCCGACTCCTCGAACTGTCTGGATGTACTTTGCGGCGTTCGTGCGATCACCGAGTTTCTTGCGCAGGTTGGTCATGTGCACGTCGATGATGTGATCGTCTCCGTACCAGTCACCCCACACCCGGTCCAGGATCAGCGTCCGGCTGAAGGCTCGGCGCGGACTCGAGGTGAGCAAGGCGAGGATGTCGAACTCGACTTTGGTCAACTCCAGGGGGGCTCCGTCGAGGAAGGTTTCCCGCGAGTCGATGTCGATCGTCAGGGTGCCGAAGTCCCGCAGGCCCTCCGAGACCCGCTCCTCTCGTCGAGGCCGTCGGCGCATGGCGGTGACCCGAGCCATCAGCTCGCGTGGTGAGAACGGCTTGGTGACGTAGTCGTCAGCGCCGACCGTCAGACCGACCACTTTGTCGACCTCGTTGTCGCGCCCAGACACCATGATGATGTATGCGTCAGAGAACTCCCGGACCTTCTTGCACACCTCGAAGCCGTCGATTCCCGGTAACGATACGTCCAGCAGTATCAGGTCGGGGGACAGTTCCCTGGTGCGGACGATGGCGGTTTCTCCGTCGGCGCAGACATCGACCTTGAAACCATCCTTCTCCAGCATGCGTACGCACAGGTTCCGGAACTCCAATGAGTCCTCGACGACGAGAGCCAGTTCAGCAGCCACGACCACAGTCTGCCCATCTTTGCCCCTGTTCGCCACCGGGAGTTGTCCAAGGACGGCGATGACGTTACGGTTTCGCCCATGACCCTTGATGACGCCGGCATTCCCGTGGGCGGTCCGGCAGCGGAACCGGTGGTTGATCTCGACACGCTTCGGGTGCTGGACGAGGAGACCGGCGATATCGGAATCGCCGCCGAGAGTGTGGAGCTGTTCCTGGGCGAATACGATTCGAACCGGCAGGCCCTGACGCAGGCGTTGGCGGCGGACGATCGCTCCGAGGTCGCCCGAGTGTCCCATCGGTTGAAGTCCAGCGCCGCTATGGTGGGCGCCTTCCGGCTGGCTCAGATCATGGGCGAGCTGGAGCGGACCGCCGTTTCGGCCGTGGGGTCCGTGGCAGGCTCAGCGGCCCAGGACGTGGACGGATTGCGCGGGACCGCCGCTGCTGGCGACCTTGAGATGATCTGGGATAAGACCCAGCGGGAGCTGCAGGCTTTCCTGGCTTTGGCCGAAGAGTGACCGTTCCGACCTGAAGCGACGTTCGCGGCCGAAGTATTTGGGCAGGTCAGTCGCGGCGGGCAGATCCATCTGTCATATGGTCTACGCCATGACTGCGATCGACAACACTGTCAGGCGCCACAAGTTCGAGCTCACCGAAGATGAGATGCCGACTACTTGGTACAACATCATCGCTGACCTGCCCAATCCGCCGCCGCCGCCGCTGCACCCCGGCACCCATGAGCCGGTCGGTCCGGAGGACCTCGCGCCGCTGTTTCCGATGGCGCTGATCATGCAGGAAGTCACGACCGATCGCTATGTCGAGATTCCAGGCGGTGTGCTGGATGTCTACCGGCAGTGGCGGCCGACGCCGTTGTTCCGGGCTCATCGCCTGGAGCAGGCGCTCGATACCCCGGCACGCATCTACTACAAGTACGAGGGCGTGTCGCCTGCCGGGTCGCAC
>JBAXOQ010000532.1:0-2151 GCA_037133175.1 Actinomycetes bacterium | reverse complement strand
GGACGGTGAGCTCTTGGAATCCCGGTGCCGACCAACCCGTGGAGGCACTGGCGGTCTCAGGCTCCACGGTGTACGCAGGCGGCAACTTCAGCACGATCGTGGGCGCAGACAGATCGCACGTGGCCGCGATCCGAACGGACGGCGTTGTGACGTCATGGAATCCGGACCCGACAGGCAACGGCGATGTGCTGGCGCTGGCGGTCCGAGGGAGCACCGTCTATGTGGGCGGGGAGTTCACGGACGTGGGTGGCGTCTCACGCAATCACCTCGCCGCGATCGGCACCGACGGGGTTCTAGCGGCTTGGAATCCCAACGCGAGCGGCGCGGACTGTACGAACTGCATCAAACCCTGGGTTTCAGCAATTGCGATTTCAGGATCGACCGTCTACGTCGGCGGCGACTTCACGACCATGGGAGGAACCACCCGCAACCACCTGGCCGCGATCGGGATCGATGGATCGCTGGGCGCGTGGAACCCCAACGTGGACTCGGGGCCGTACGGTGACAACACGGTGAAGACGTTGGCGGTATTCGGGTCGGCGGTGTACGTCGGCGGGTGGTTCACCACGATTGGCGGAATCCCGCGTAATGGCTTGGCTAGCGTCGGCACCGACGGAGCGATCCTGGGATGGAATCCAGACGCGAGTTACGGCAGCCGGGCGCTGGCCATCTCTGGCAACAATGTGTACCTGGGAGGGAGCATCACCACGGTCGGTGGCGTCGCCCGCAACGGTCTTGCCGCCATCAACCCGGACGGCACATTGGCGTCCTGGAATCCCAGCCTGAATGGTGGTGTGTCTGCACTTACTGTCTCCGGTACGTCGCTCTACCTCGCCGGCGATTTCACGACGGTCAACGGCACCAACCGTGCCGGGCTGGCAGAGATCGGCACCAACGGTGCGTTGGCGGCGTGGAATCCGCCGACGGTCGAAAGCTCGGACGGCGATTCCCCCAGAGTGAGTTCGCTGGCCGTCTCTGGCTCGACTCTTTACCTTGGCGGTCACTTCTCCTCGATCGGCGGCACGACCCGCAATGGTTTGGCGGCGATCGGCGCGGACGGGAACCTGACATCGTGGAATCCGAATCCGGACGCGGACGTGGCCTCGGTGGCGATCGCGGGATCCACCGTCTACGTGGGAGGCCAGTTCACGACGATCGGGGGCGTGTCGCGCAACGGGTTGGCCGCTATCGGAACCAACGGTGTCCTCAACTCATGGAACCCCAATGTTGACGGCTGGGTAGACAAGCTGGTCGTGGCCGGCGGCACGGTCTACACTCTTGGCCGCTTCACCACGGTCGGTGGGATCGCGCGCAGCGGGCTCGCCGCGATCGGAACTGATGGCACGCTGGGCTCGTGGAGCCCTCATGTCGGTGGCACCGAGAGGCCCATGCTGTTCGATCTGGCGGTGTCGCCGTCGGGGTCGACTATCTACGTGGGCGGCGAATTTCTTGCGCTTGGTGGCATTGGGACGGCGTTCTACACGACCCTCGCCGTTGCCCCTGCCCTTGCGGCTCCCGGAACCCCGGGCAAGCCGACGGCGGTGGCGGGCAACGCCCAAGCCGCTGCCACGGTCAGCGCCGGTTCCGGTAGCACGCCGGCCTCGTACTTGGTGACCGCTTCGCCGGGAGGTGCAACGTGCACGGTGACCGGTGCCGCCGGGTCGTGCGTGGTGACCGGGCTGGCCAACGGCACTGCGTACACGTTCACGGCGACCGCGACCAACGGCGGCGGCACGTCCGCGCCGTCCCCGGCCTCGGACGCGGTGACTCCGCGGGCGCCGGTGCAGCCGCCTCCGCCATCGCCGGCCGTGACCGCGCCGAGCACGCCGGGGATCGGGCGGATCGTCGTGGCCAAGAACGTCAAGGCCAAGTAGGGCCTCGTCGACGGTCGCCCCAACTGGCAGGATGCCTGACCCGGTGCCCCGAAAACCATTCCCTGCCCGCCAAAAGGTAGCGTAAAACTTCGCCAAATAGTAGTGTAGGGACCTGGCAAACGGTAGCTTGGACGAGTGCAGCAGTACACGGACAGAATCGTGGACGCCGAGCTTGATGAACTGCTCGGGTTGCCGGCGATCGCGCTTGAAGGACCCAAGGGCGTGGGCAAGACCTCGACGGCGCAGCGTCGTGCGCGCACTGTGTTGCGTATGGACG
>JBAXOQ010000531.1:0-2161 GCA_037133175.1 Actinomycetes bacterium | reverse complement strand
CTCGGGGGCGATCACGACACTGCTAGCATTTCGCAACGTTATGATCAAGGCCCCTGACACTTGACTGCGCCCCTTAGTTCCGGCGGGACATAAAGAGCTGCAGGACGTACCAGAACAGTAGTGCGACGGAGGCGAACAGGGCCAGGGCCGCGGCCACGTGCTGGCCGATGCGGTAGTGGTGCAGGACGTTGGATGTGTGGAACAGGACATAGCCGCAGGCCAGAGCGATCATCGCGTAGGTGAAGATCGGGCCGAGGGCGAAGTTAAACACCATCGCCACGACGATCAACCCCAGGGACGCCAAGCCGCCGAACCAGAGCACGGTCCGCAGGAAAGAGAAATCCTTCCGCGTGATGAAGACCACCGCGGTCAGCAGGACGGTCAGTCCGCACGTCGCGCCTGCGGCGGAAACGATGATCTGCGGGTCTTTCAGGCGGGCAAAGTACATCAGCGGCACGAAGATCACGGCCTCGGCTATGACGTAGAGTCCCAAGCCCAGGTATTGCGTGAACGGGTTGACCGCCGACTGCGCCCAGCTTTCGGCCACGCGGCTGACCACAATGAACAGGCCCAACACGATCAGCCAACTGAAGCGAGTTCCGAGCATCAGGCGGATTAGCCCGTCGATTCCCGGTAGTCCCAGCAGGAAGCCTTCGAGGACGACGAACAAGCCGATGGCACCCAACAAGTGCAGGTAGGTCTTCGTAATAAAGGCGCTGCGTTCATCGACGACCGCCGAGGCGGCAAACTGGTCCGTCGGCGAGCGGTAGGGATTGTCGGCGTAACTCATGCGTAGTTCCTCTCAGTCACAAGTAGGGACAGGAAGCAGGTAGCGGTTGCTTAGTCTAACGTATTATTCTCCGTTTGGCTGCACGGGCAAGGTGTAGCAACGCCCACGAAATAACTTTGGAATGAGGAAGTTATTTCGTGAACGTTGCTACGGGCAAGGTACTAGGGCAAGCGGAGAGAAATGGAATACCCGGTGCCCCCACTATACCGCGCGCGGCTGAGATTGGCTCGTCTAACCGCGTCCCAACGGGGAGCGAGGTTGGGCTGGAGCAGTGTCAGTCGGCGTTGATCGTAACACTGCGAAATGACGTCACTGCGAGCTGGTCCCGTCCGAGAAGCTCCCGACTTACGTCGGGAGCTTCTCGGGGGCGATCACGACACTGCTAGTATTTCGCAACGTGATGATCAAGGACGGGCCTCGCTAACCGGACTCCGCGCAAAAAACAAGGGCCAAACCACGTGTGTGGCTGGCCCTCGTCATGGGGATGTCCCCGCTTAGCAAGCGTAGCGCCTACTGGCTGGCACCCGGCTTGCGTGTCCCGCGCTCTGCCATCCGCTTCTTCACGGTTTCTTGTTGCTCAGGCGTCAGGATTGCGTTGATTTTCTCGCGGAGGTTCTTGTTCATCTCCTCCATCGACTTGCGCGACTCTTCCTGCTTCTTCTTCTGTTCGTCGGTCAGCTTCAGGGCCTTCTCGATGGCTTCGCGGGACTCCTCCCGACTCTTGCCGGCGTCCCGTGCCGCCTTCATAGCCTCGTCGCGGGCCTTTTTCTGCTCGTCCGTCAGGACGCTGGACATCTTCTCGTAAGCTTCCTTCAGCTTCGGTCCCTGCTCCTTCTTCAGCTCTTCCAGCTTGGCTTTCTGGGCGTCGCTCAGTTCCAGGCCCCTGACGATCATGTCAATCATGTTGAACTGGCCCTGACCTCGTCCGCCGGCTCCGGGACCGCCCGGACCTCGCCGTGGCTGATCCGCGGCAGACAGATTGCTGACGAGCGCCACCGACGCGGCCAATGCCAATACGCTGCACAAAACTCTCATTACCACGCTCCCTTACTGCAAAACGGTGAAAAGATTGTGACCGGGCCACCTCGGCCCAAGGCCACCCAAAGCCCCAGACGTTAAACACCAGCCGCGGGCATAGGTCTCGGGAGTTTTTGAATTGTCGTTTATACCGCACGCCGAAGGAGACTGCGGAAATACTGGCACGCACTGGAGTGGGATAGGCTTCCAACCGGTTAAATACGTAGTCCAAGCAAACGCGGAAGCTCGAAACGCACAGAACTTGACAGGCTGGAAGCCCACTGCTGTGCACATCTTCCTAGGGGCCGAAGGCCGGTATTTTACAAGCACGACGCGCAAGCGAGTGGGTCTGGA
>JBAXOQ010000530.1:0-2169 GCA_037133175.1 Actinomycetes bacterium | reverse complement strand
GTTGGTGTGTCAGCAGCAGGGCTGGAGTCCGGTCTACTCCGACCCCGATTTGGCCCCTTTGCCAGCAGTTGCGGGCCTTGATCCACTGCTGTTTCCACCCGGCCGCTGGTGGCGAGAGGGTGAGGTCGCGAACAACGCAAAGCACTCGGGAATATCTGTTCTGCTTTCCGGTTGGGGTGGCGATGAACTGATCAGCCACAACGGCCGGTCGAAGCTTGCGCACTTGCTACGCTGCGGGAGGCTTGGCCAAACCTGGTCGGAGTCCAAGAAGCGGGCCTTGGTGACAGGAACGTCGTCGACAACCATCTTGGGCAGCGCGGTAATGGGTTGCTTACCAGAGAATCTGATCGGTCGTGTTCGGTCACTGGCACTCAACCCCAGCAACGCAAGTCGTTCCGTCCACAGGGAATCCGAACGTATGTGGAGGGTCCTTTCGCCGAAAGTAGCGAACGAGTTGCGGAAACAACGAAGACAGTTCGGCGCGTGCGTTTCGCCGCATGACCTCCAAATTACCCTACTGCACTCAGGTTACGTCACGAGGAGACTGGAATCCTTCGCGAAATACGGCTCTCAACTCCAAGTGGACTACCGTTATCCACTTCTGGACCCACGCATCATGGAACTCGCGCTTCGGGCATCGGACGGGTGCTACTTATCCGAAGGCACCAAACGCCGAATGTTCCGCATAGCCGTAGCGCACGCGCTGCCCGGACCCGTCGTTGAGAACCCTTTCAAAGTGGAACCAGCTCTAACTACTGCAGGCAAACGACACCGCTCGTTGCGGACCGCGACGGACTCTCGATCGACCAGGTGGGCTGAAGCAACGGCTATCTTGAACACGGCGGATAGAGTCAACCAACGACGCAGGGAAGCCCATCAAGCTGAGCCAGCATCGCGGTGAAACCCCTGCTCATCAATTTCATGACGGCGGTCCCGCTTGGGATGACTCCGGGGTGATTTCAGGGTCACCAGCCTTTGCCGCGCTGTTCGCCGGGGAAAGATGCACGACGACCGGAGCAGACCACTCTGCAAGTTGCTCTTGAATACCAACCACGATGAGACTCCAAGCGCGATCACAATAGGTCACACGGGCACTTCGCCCTAAACATACCCTATACGTCGCGTTCGTGGGTGACAAACGATGTCTGACCGGGCGGCTTCCATTTCGACTGCCATTCGCTGACCTTCATCTCAAATGGAGACACATCACCAGCACTACTTGGCTTCAGTGATGGAGACCGAAGAAGACAACGCCACGAAGTCCATCAGGTCGGAAGGTGGCAACGGCACGCCGCTTTGCGGTGCTACGGCTGCTCGAATCGTTGCATTCCCAGTGGGCACGAACGCGAGCGGGCAATCCCCCCGTGCGCTCACGACATCTTGTGTCAGCACCGTCAACTGCCCGGACACTTCGGCGATCACATAGCAGGCTTGGCCTTCCAGTTCCTTCGGTCCCGTGATTGAGACGTCGATCTGCTGTCCTGGCGTGAATTCCGTTCCCGACACTGCCAGCTTGAGCGGAGATTGGCTTGCGTCTGGTGGGTTGTACTTCGGTGCCGTCGTAGGGTTGGTGCGCGAAGTCCCAGCTGTTGCTGTCCCGCTAGGTGCGATCGGTGCCGGGGAGTAACTCAATGTGGCTACCGACGGTGTCGGAGTGTTGCTGCTGACAGACGTGCTGCAACTGCAGAGCATTGCCGACGCCATGAGCGCGATGGCGCAAAGGGCGAAGCGGGTGGCCCGCATGAGTTGTCCCTTCGTGGATATGGGTGGTGCGACGGTTTAGAAGGCTCTGATGGGTCGTACTCTGCCGGTGTCGCCTTTGAGGTTGGAGAAGTGTTGGTCGGCTGCCATGCCGACTTTCCAGGCGTTGGTGGCGCTGTCGTCTTGTGAGGAGGACCAGTAGGCGCCACCGATGCCACCGATGGTGGCCTGGGTCAGGTACATCTGGTCCAAGTCATCTCTGGAGGGCAGGTACCAGTCGGTGAGTCCACCACCGTGGTAGGCGCGGGCAGAGTACCCGGCGCCGGAGGTGCAGGCCGCGAACGGGCTCGCGTTGGTCAGCATCGCCGTGGTGTTCTCCGCTCCGTCGCCGATCCCGGTGTTGGTGGTCACCGCGTTGGTGGTGTCGGTGCACCACGCCATCAACGGGTCGCTGGCCCCACCAGCCCA
>JBAXOQ010000529.1:0-2171 GCA_037133175.1 Actinomycetes bacterium | reverse complement strand
CGATAAGGGATCTGCAGCCGAGATACTCGCTGTTCGGTCATGTCCATCAGCCGTTGGCGTCGCGGATGAGGATCGGTCGAACGGAGTGCATCAACGTTGGGCATTTCCGGTCGACCCGGGTACCGTTCGTACTGGACATACGCAACTGAAGCAGAGCCGATCGGCGGTTTCGGCGCGCAAAAACCGCTCGCCGGCGCGATTGTTATCGTGCAGGATGGTACCCCCCGGGCGCCGCACACAGAACTGATCGAGTGGAGAGCTACGCAATGTCGAACACCACGCACGCTGACATCGTCATAGGCGCGGACCGTGCCAAGATCATGGGAGTCATCGCTGACTTGGAGCAGTACCCACAGTGGAGCGAAGGAGTCACTGCGGTTGAGGTGCTGACCACAACCGCGGATGGTCGCCCGGGTACTGCTCGCTTCTCCTTCGCATCCGGCCCGATCAAGGACGTCTTTGTACTCAAATACGACTGGAACGGCGACGACTCTGTCAGCTGGGAACTGATCGAGGGCAAAGTGCTGACCAAGGAACAGGGGACCTATGCCCTGACATCGCACAGTGACGGTCGGATTAAGGTGACCTACGACCTTGAGGTCGGGTTGTCGATCAAGGTGCCGGGGATTGTCAGGAAACAGGCTGAGAAGAAGATTGTGAACACCGCCCTTGAAGGTCTGAAGCGGCGAGTCGAGGCGTCGGACTAGCCGCGAGGGAAGGTGGCGTAGGGTCCCCCGACATGCGGGTGCTGCTGTTCACGGGCAAGGGCGGGGTGGGTAAGACGACCGCGGCCGCCGGAACGGCGGCGTTGGCTGCCTCGCAGGGTCACCGGACGCTGGTGCTCTCGACAGATCCGGCGCACTCGCTTGCTGATGCTTTCGGTTTGGCCGAGCCTCCTTTGGGCCAGGGGCCGACGCGGATCGCTCCGCAATTGTGGCTGCTCCACGTGGATGTTCGGGATCGTTTCGCCAGAGCTTGGGGGGACATCCAGAGGTATCTGCTCGATGTGCTCGATTCGGCTGGTGTCGACCCGATGGAGGCCGAGGAGCTCACGGTGCTACCCGGTGCCGAGGAGGTACTGGCCCTGCTTGAGGTTCGCGACCAGGTTCGCAGTGGCCAGTGGGACGTGGTGATTCTGGACTGTGCCCCAACGGCCGAGACGCTGCGACTGCTTTCGCTGCCGGATGCCTTGCGCTGGTACATGGACCGGATTTGGCCCACCGAGCGTCGGGTGCTCGGTCTGCTTCGGCCCGTGTTGACCAAGGCAAGCGGAGTGCCGATGCCGGGCAACGGCGTGCTTGATGCGATCGAGCGGCTACACGCGGACCTATCTGATGTGCGCGAGATCTTGACGGCGACTGATGCGTCGGTCCGTTTGGTCACCACTGCTGAGGCGGTAGTTTTCGCTGAGTCGCGGCGAACGCTGACATCGCTGTCGCTGTATGGGTATCGGGTGGACGGGATTGTCGTCAATCGGCTCTTCCCGGTGGATGGCGCGGATGAGTGGCGCTCCGGCTGGATCGCCGCTCAGGCCGTGCAATTGGATCGGATCGATTCCGATTGTCATCCCTTACCGGTATGGCGGTCGCTCTACCAGAGCAGCGAGCCGGTCGGGGTGCCCGGAGTCCTTCGGGTTGCCTTGGACATGTATGGCGGGCAGGACCCTGTCGCGGTGCGCGATGTGCCGGACCCGATGACGATGATCCGCGATGCAGCCGGCTATCGGTTGTCACTGGCTTTGCCGTTGGTCGCCCGAGGGGAGGTTGATCTTGCCCGTCGTGGGGACGAGCTTGTCGTGACGGTGGGCCCTCATCGACGAATTCTGTCCCTCCCGGGGGCACTGCACAGGTGTAAGGTGAACCGAGCCCAGATCAGCGATGGTCGGCTGCTGGTGTTCTTCATCCCTGACCCCGACGTTAGGAAGCGCGAAGAATGACTGACAACGACGCTCCCTGGTGGCACGAAACGGGTGCCGACTCCGGTAGGCCCGAGATCTCCCCGGTAGGAACAGCGGCTCAGGAGGCCATCAAACTGGCAGCCGCCGTATCTGAGTGGGCTAGCCGAACCGGATTGTCTGACGCATTGGCCGGAATCGCGGTGCAGACTGCGATGGGGGTGCGGGAGGCCGCCGCCGCAGCCGCCGACGCTGTTGGTGAAGGCCAGGGCGATGC
>JBAXOQ010000528.1:0-2173 GCA_037133175.1 Actinomycetes bacterium | reverse complement strand
AGCGACGATGATGCCTGCGTCGACCATGAACCCCTGGCTCTGCTGCAGCTTGGCCTTGGTGATGATGTTGTAGACGACGCCAGTGACCGGCACGTTGAGCGTGCGCTCGATCTCCAGTGCGTAGAGGGCCGTCTGGAAGTCGGTCCACAGGCGGTCGAGGTAGTTGGCGTCGATGGTGGCGGCGACCTGGGCCAAGTCGTGGGCGGCTTGGCCTCGCACGAGGTGGCTGAAAGCCATCGCCATCACCTGGTACCACCCGATGTCGGCCAGCGTCGCTTCTGAGACGGCTGAGGCTCCCGTGTCGAAGAGCACGATCGAGCGGGCGCCGGCGCTGAGCGCTTGATCGACTGGTACTCCGGCGGTGACCGACCCGTCAGTCAGGAGGCGACCGTCGCGGGTCGCGGGCGGCAGCATGATCGGGAACGCGCAGCTGGCCAGCACAGCATCAATCAGCGGACCGGTTCGGATGCTGGTCGGCATCCCGGAGGTCAGATCCGTGGCCATCAGCTGTAAATCGAGTGTGAGGTTCGCGAAGCTACGGTCGTCCAGGGCAGGGCCCAGATGCTTGGTGAGCATGGCCGCGGTCCGCGTCGACTGACCCCCAGCAAGGCCTCGGACCGCGCCGCGCCAAGTGGAGCTCAACGATGAATCGCCAGCTATGCTGCGCCAGATCTGCGCGAGTCGCGTGACCGAGGTCAGCGGGTGGGCTGCGAAGACGGCGGCGTTGATGGCTCCGGTCGAAGATCCGACAACCAGATCGGGAACCAGCCCGAACTCCAGGGCTGCCTCCAGCATGCCCACCTGTGAGGCTGCCCGGGCAGCTCCAGCCGAGAACACGAAGGCCAACGGTCGAGGTAGCGACGTGTTCATCGGTTCCCGGCCGCCGTTCTGGTTGTGAGTTGGACCGGCCGAAAGGAGTTGCTGGCATCTGGGTCCAGCGCGACGCTGCCGTCGCGGGCGTACAGGCCTGGTTTCAGGGTGTCTGGGTATTGATCGGACAGATCGGTCAGGAACTGCCGACCGAGCTCGTAAGCGCTTGCCGCCGCTTCTATCGTGCCGCGGAAGTCCATTGTTCCGCCGAGGTCGTTGGGTGTTGGAAGCAGCAGTACTGGCACCCGCGCGGCAGCCACCTGAAGCTGTGCCCGCCGCTGGGCGTCGCCAAGGATCTTGCTGACCCGGGCAGCGATCTTCGCCGCCGAGGCGGACACCTCTGTGGAAGGCGCACGAGATCCGGTGTCGAGGACAACCACGCTGCCGGCACCGCGGCGCACCGCAAGCTGGGTGGGCACATTTGCGCTCGCCAGTCCGTCGATGTACAGGCGCCCGTCTATGGCCACCGGAGGCAGAACTCCGGGAATCGCCGAGGAGGCCAGCAGAGCGGGAATGAGCGGACCCTGCTCGTGGGCCACCGGCAGGCCGGTTGCCAGGTCGGTGCACACCGCCGCGAACGGGATGTCGAGTTCGTTGAAGTCACGCGCGACGAGGATGGCGCTGAGGACCTCAGACACGGTGCTGTTGTCGGCCAGGCCCGGTCTGCGGCTGGTGGCCGAGCGCAGCATTGACAGCCAGCCGTCGCCAAGAACGTCCTGAAGGTCGAGTTGGCTCCAGACGTAGGCCAGCCGATTGACAGCGGCCAGCGGATCCTCGGCCATGATCGCACCGGTCAATGCGCCGGCTGATGTGCCAATCAGCGAGTCGGCGCGAATGTCAGTCTCGGCCAAGGCCTGCAGCAGCCCCCACTGGACGCTGCCGTGCGCGCCCCCGCCGGCGAGGGCGAATGTGACCGGCCGGGGCATCCGGTGGATCAGGGCCAGCGTTGTCGTGCCTTTGCGGGCCTTGGGCGGTCTTGGTGGCGGAACCCGGAACTCGGTAGCTGCCATGGCGCACAGCCTGGCAGCTTGGCGAGTCGGTGGTCCAGCGGAGGGCGAGGATTGCAACGGGTTGCGCTGTGAAGGAGCGAAGGGCGCACCTTGGGAGTGATACTGGGACGCATGGACACGGCTACGACTGCATCGACGGGCGAGGTTACCCTCGCTGGTCTCTTGCGCGGTGTGTTTGCCGACGGCCACGAGCGTTCGTTGCGCCAACTGCGCGCCGCGGTCGGCAACGGGGTCGGGGCCGCTGAGTTGGCGCGCGAGTTGTCAAAGCTGCTGCGGGCGGGCGAGGTCATCCG
>JBAXOQ010000527.1:0-2178 GCA_037133175.1 Actinomycetes bacterium | reverse complement strand
GTCAACGCCAAGGACGTCAAGCACCTGCCCGGCCGACCCAAGACCGACAAGCTGGACTCGGTGTGGTTGTGCAAGGTCGCCGAGCGTCAGATGCTGCGGCCCAGTTTCGTGCCGCCGCAACCGATCCGGGAGTTGCGTGATCTGACCCGGTATCGCAGCGACCAGGTCGCGGTGCGCAGCGCGGAGAAGTCACGGGTGGAGAAGCTGCTGGAGGACGCGCAGATCAAACTATCCGTCGTGGCTACGGACATCTTCGGGTTGTCCGGGCGGGACATGATGGACGCGCTGATCGGCGGGCAGCGCGACCCGGTGGTGCTGGCCGAGCTGGCGCGCGGGCGGCTGCGCGCGAAGATCTCGGTCTTGACCGAGGCGTTCACCGGGCGTTTCAACGACCACCACGCGTTCCTGCTGGCCAAGATGCTGGCCCGCATCGACGCGATCACCGCTGACATCGCCGAGCTGGACGAGCAGATCGGGGCGCGGCTGGCCCCTTTCGCCCCAGCGGTGGCACGCCTTGATGAGATTCCCGGGGTCGGTGCCACCGCAGCCAGTGTGATCATCGCGGAGGTCGGGGTCGACATGTCGCGGTTCCCGACCGCAGCGCATTTGGCGTCGTGGGCGCGGTTCGCGCCCTCGGTCAAGGAGTCCGCAGGACGCAAGAAGGGCACCGGCACCACCGGGCACGGCAACCCGTACCTGGCCCGGGTCCTGGGCGAGGCCGCGGTGTCGGCGGGTAAGACGAACACGTTCCTCGGGGAACGCTACCGGCGCATCGCCCGACGCCGTGGGAAGAAGAAAGCCATCGTCGCGGTCGGTCGCTCGATCCTGACCATCGTGTGGCACTTGCTGTCCGATGATCAGGCCCGCTTCCATGACCTGGGCGCCGACTTCTACGACACCCGCATCAACCCGAACCACGCCAAGTGGAACCACATCCACCAACTCGAAGCCCTCGGCTATACCGTCACCCTGACCCCCGCCGCCGCCTGAACCACCCACGACAGCCGACCGTCAAACAACCCTCCCGGCTCCGCCGGGAGCTGCCGCCTGCCCCCAAACGTTCATTTTCGGGTCAGAAAACCCGGCCACAACGTCACAGTCAACGACGGAGGAAGGCACGCCCGAGAAGCGTCGCGAACCCGGGCCGAGGCCCGGCGCCTCAAGAAGCTGCTCTGGGGCCACAACCAGGTATCCTTTCAAGATCGAATACAGTGACCCCCGTGTCCGCGCGGAGCAACTACTTACTTCGCTCGGCCCGCTTGTCCTTGCGGGTGAACTGGTCGCTGGTGCGCGGACCCTCGGCGCTGCGCCGGGCCATGATCATGACGGTCCTGTACTTGGCCGGAATCTGGGTCCAAGGCTACCCAGCGGGGTATTTCCTGGCGGTCGGAGCGTTGTTCGGAGGGTTCTTCGACCGCGGTGACACCTCAACAAGGATTGCCGCCCGCGGGACGTTCGCACTGGCCGCAGGCTCGCTGGTCTTCGGCACGCTGACGGCTCTGATGACCACGAACACCGTCGCTGCGGTCCTGGCATTTGCTGTGTGCGCGGCGGCCAGCGGGGTCGCCTCAGCAGTATCGATGACAGCCGCCCGTGTGCTGGCCTACACAGCCGTCCTGGGGGTCGCGAACATCGTGGCTCCGGACAACGTCGCAGCCGCATTCAAAGCCACCGTTCTGATCAGCGTCGGAGTACTCGCCCAAGCCGCCGGAACGACTCTGGCGGCCGCCATCAGCGGGGACCTGGTCGAGCGACGCAAGTTGGGCAGCGCCCTCGGCGAGGTCGCGGCCGCGCTAACCCAGGCCGCAGACCCTGCCGTCACCACGATCGCGAACCCGCACCGACTCGTCGCCGCGCTGAGCGCCGCCGAGGCCATCGTGGACACGTGGAATCTGTCTGCGGACCGGGCAACAGCATTCACTGCCATCTTGGAGGCCGCCCACGACCTGCGGGTTGAGGCAATCGCCACCACGAAGCGGCATCAAAACGTCCGACTTCTGTCTGCGAGCCCCGCAACCATGACGGCCTCGGCACAGGTGCTGGCCACCGCATCCGACGTGTTGAGCTCCCGATCCTGGAATCGCGCTGCCCGACTGCAACGACTGCAGATCGCAGTCGCCGCCCTGCCTTCTGCGGCCGACGCCGGACAGAGCACAGCCGACGCGCTGGTGCTGGCGC
>JBAXOQ010000526.1:0-2206 GCA_037133175.1 Actinomycetes bacterium | reverse complement strand
CGACTGCACCAGCCTGCAGCCTGTCGCCTGCGATCTGGGCAAGTACCTGCGGGTCGTCATCACCGAGACCAACGGCTCGGGCAGCGCATCGGCCCCGTCCGATGGGCACGGTCCCGTCGCCGAGCCTGCCGCTGCGATCGGCGCCGCTCAGGTTGGAGGCACTGTCGCAATAGGCGAGCAGCTGTACGCGGTTTCGGAGGGCGTGACCGGCGATCCGTACCCCACGGAGTCGTATCAGTGGCAGATCTCGACAGACGGTGTGACCTTCACCGACATCTACGGGGCCATTAGTGACACCTACGCGCCGAGTGTCAGTGAGTACCAGCAGTACCTGCGGGTGATCATCACCGAAGCGAACGACCTGGGCACCGCTAGTGCCACGTCCCCAGCGACTACCCCTGTGGACAGGGGATCGCCGCGCAACCCGACGTTCGATACGCCGGTGAAGTCGGCTCGCGGGTTCACCGTCAATGTGACCAACTACGACCCCGCGTGGACCTGGACGCCAACCACCAGCGTCGGCACTCTGATCCTGGGAACACCGAGTGGTTCGATTCTGCCGATCACGATCAAGCGGCTGTCTCCGGGGGCAACTGCCACCGTGACGGTCAATACGACCCAATCGGTGTACTACTACGACGGGACCGGTTCGGTCACCGGCAGCAGCTACGCCACGAACACCGTGATCGCCACCATCGACAACGGCGTCGGCACCACTCCGCAAGGCATCGCGATCGACCCGGCCGGACAGTTCGCCTATGTGGCCAATCACAGCTCGGCAAGCGTGTCCAAGATCGCCGTCACCACCAACACGGTGGTCGACACGGTCAATGTGGGCAGCGGTCCGACGAGCATTGTGGTCGACCAGGCTGGGCAGTTTGCCTACGTCACCAATGCCGACTCAGACACCTTGTCCAAGATCGACCTGTCCACGTTCAGCGTCACCCGGACAGTGGGCGTCAATAACAACCCGACCGGCATCGCCATCGACCCGTTGGCCGCATCCTCGCCGTCGACTCGCAACTTCGCCTATGTGGCCACGGGCGATGGCACATGGTGGTCGTCGACGGCCACCATGGACAAGATCGATCTTTCCAGCATGCAGGTGGTTGATAGCAAGGACATCGGCAACAGCGTCGGACCGCAGTATGTGGCGATCGACCCTGCCGGGTCCTACGCCTACGTCAACGCCTCGGCGGACTGGTGGGGCACCTACAACGATGTCACGAGGGTGGCACTGCCCGGAATGGGGAGTACCTCGCAGGTGACCGTCGGCAGCACTCCCATGGGCATCGCGATCGACCCCGCGGGCAGCTATGCCTACGTGGCGAACTCCGGCGCCACGACCGCGTCGAGGATCAACCTGAGCAGCTTCACCTCCGGCAACGTCACGACCATCAGCGGCATGGGAACGACCCCCAACGGAATGGGCGTCAGCCCGGTTGGTTCGTTCGCCTACGTCACCAACAAGGGCGCCGGAACTGTGACAGCCATCAAGCTCTCGACTTCTCCGCCAACTGCGGCGTCGCCGGCGATCACCGTCGGCGCTGGGCCGTTCGACGACGCCACCACCCCCGACGGTGAATATACCTACGTGACAAACTCCACCGATGGCACCGTGTCGGTGATCTACTCCGGCCTTGACATCGCGCCGACGATCTCCGGGGCGAGCATCAGCGGGACCGCGCAAGTGGGTCAGGTGCTGACGGCGATACCGGGGACGGTGACGGGTGTTCCCGTGCCGACCGAGTCCTATCAGTGGCAGAGCGCGACCGCATCTGGCGGCTCGTATTCCAACATCTCCGGTGCTACGGGCGTTACGTATACCCCTGTGGCCAGTGACTACCAGCGGTTCCTGAAAGTTGTGATCACGGAGACGAACTACCTGGGCTCGGCCTCGGCGACGTCTTCTGCGACGTCCTCAGTGACTGCAGGCGCGGCGCTGACTCCGACGTTTGACACTCCGGTGCGGACGGCCTCTGGGTTCACGGTGAACGTGACGAACTATGACAATGCGTTCACGTGGCCGACTCCGACGGTGACGTCTGGTTCGGTGGTTGCGGGTCTGCCGTTTGGCTCGGTTCGTCCGTACACGGTGTCCGGTCTGTCCGCCGGTGCGTCCTCGACGCTGACGGTGACCACGACCCAAGTCGGGTATGTCAGTGGTACGGCGTCGGTGTCCGGTGCGGCGTTGAACGCGGCGCTG
>JBAXOQ010000525.1:0-2225 GCA_037133175.1 Actinomycetes bacterium | reverse complement strand
GAACGGCAAAACCGCAGGTCACATCCCCATCGGTACCACTACTTGAGGAGGTCTGGAGCGGTTTCCGCGCTCGGCGTCGCAATGGTTGCTGGGACCGCAATCGCGGTCGCCGCGCCAGCCCAAGCCGAGGCCCGAGACAACGGCCAAATGGCGATCTCTGCACCCAATGCGGTGTGGTCGGGCCAATGGTTCACGATCAAGTGCAAGGCGGCCGCGCATAACCATATTGGCGGTTGGACCGCGAAAGTCCAGGAGAAGGGTCTGCCGTTCAACGCCTATCGCACCGTCAACAAGAAGGGCGACTGCACGATGCGAGTCGTCGCAATCGCCCGCGGCAAGCACAAGTTCCGGGTCGTCGCGGTTGACCCAAGTGGCCTGAGCGCTCTGACGACGGACTGGATCTGGATCAAAGTCCGCTAACCGTGCGCGGTCGAACTTCGCGCCCGAATCCCGACCAGTAGTCAACGGCCACGGTGGCCCCCGGCATCTCGGGGTCACCGTGGCCGTTGTCGTACTGGGATTTGTGCGGCGCCGCGTGATCTCGACGGTTATGCTCGCGTCATGGTTTTGAGGCGGTTTCGGGTGGTCGTTGTGGTTGCGGCGTTGACTGTGGTTGCGGCGCTCCTGATGGTGGTGTGGCCGGTGACGGTCCCGACATCGTCGAGCGCTGCCGTGCCGAGGGTGACGACGGCTCTGTGGAGCGCCTGGCCGGTGACGTTCTACTTCGGGCTCGCGCGCCAAGACGGGCTGGCTATGGCGCAATTGGTGCAGTCCTCTGACCGGGCCCAGCCTGGGTTTCGGCAGTGGTTGACCAGTGAGCAGGTTGCGAGCAGTTTCGGTGCGCCGCCATCGAGTCGGGCGGCGGTGAACAACTGGTTCGGTGCTCGCGGCTTCACGACCGCTGTTGATAGCACCGCAAGTTACGTTAGCGTGACTGGTCCGGCGCAGTTGTGGGAATCGGTGTTCGGTCAGTCGTTGGCGGCCAGTAACACGGACATCAGCGGTGATCTGTCCGGCACCGGATTCTCCTGGGCGACAACACCAGCGGTTCTGCCGGTGGAGGTGGGCCAATACCTGAACCCGAACGAGTATGTGTGGACGTACTTCACCTCGCAGTTGCTGCCCTCGGCATCGGCTGTGCGCGGCGACGTTGCGCCGCCAGCTAATGAGGGAACGTGGGGAAGGATATGTCGCGCCGCGAAGAACGCGGGCGCCAAGAATGGGGTGTACTCATTTGGTCAAGTCGCGCGGGCATATGGTTTTGACTCGGTTCAGCGCGCGGCACATGCGGGCAATGGTGTGAGCGTCGGCATCATGACCGCTGGCTCCGGGGTGGACGGGTCAAGCACGCGGGCCGCTGAAAAGTGCTGGGGATGGCCACAGCGCGCAACGAGGTTCGTGTTGGCAAGCGGCCAGAGCGCGCCGGCTCAGATGTACTACACCGGGTTTCACGAGCCGTCGCTGGACTCGCAGATGATCCGGGGTTTTCTGCCCAAGGCGCAGCTTGTCAATTACCAAACGTGGGTGTCTCCTAACCAGTGGTTCTTGGCGGCATCGGCGCTCGCCACGGATCCGGGCAGGCCCGCAGTCGCATCGTTCTCCTATGGTGTGTGCACCACGATCGACTCAGTACCGCCGCTGTTTGATGCGCTGACCCTTCGGCTCGGGCTGATGGGTACTGCGGTCTCGGTATCGTCGGCTGATGAGGGCGCGTATCCCTGCTTCGGGAAGAAGCCGTCCGTGCAGTGGCCAGCGTCATCGCCGACCGTGCTGGCGGTCGGCGGAACCCGGCTGACGGTGACGCGAGGCAACAAGAGGGCGGCGGAGGTTGCCTGGAACGACTTCCAATGGTTGACCGCTGGCAATGCCGGAGGCGCCAGTGGTGGTGGCTTCACCTCGACCTACGGGCGGCCCATCTGGCAGGGCGCGCCGGGCCTTGCGGCTGGGACCCAACGGGCGGTTCCAGATCTGGCAGCGCACGCTTCCCGGCTGCCCGGCTGGCCCATCGTTGTGGCAAGCGGCCGCAAAAAGTACTGGACCCAAAACAGCGGCACGTCCGCGGCGTCACCGTTGGTGGCCGCCGAACTGGCGGCGATCAACGCGATCAACGTGGCGCGCGGCTCCGGACCGATCGGCTTCGTGGCCCCTGACCTGTACCGCCTGGCCCGGCAGTCGCGGTGGTGCACGCGGGTTGGCGCGGCGCTCTCGCCTCGCTTCCGGGAGAG
>JBAXOQ010000524.1:0-2234 GCA_037133175.1 Actinomycetes bacterium | reverse complement strand
CTCGGAATCGTGTCCTAAACAGAGAATTTCTCCACGCCATCCCCTCGTTCATGGCGCACCGGTCCAGTCCCGGTGCGCCATGTTCGTTTAACGCCCCCGATCTAACGAGGGGCGAGGCCTTGGGCAGAGCGGATCTCGTCGAGGATCTCGGACATGATCGTAGTCGCGTCGTAGTCTTTGGGGGTAAACACAGCCGCCACGCCGTGTTCCTTGAGCCAAGCGGCGTCCGCATCGGGGATGATGCCGCCGACGATCACCGGCACGTCCTCCAAACCAGCGGCCCGCAGGCCTTCGACCACATCCGGCACCAACTCCATGTGAGAGCCCGACAAAATCGACAGGCCCACGCAGTGCACATCCTCCTCGACTGCCGCGGCCACAATCTGGGCGGGCGTCAGCCGAATCCCCTGGTAGATGACCTCGAAACCGCAGTCTCTGGCCCGCACGGCGATCTGCTCAGCCCCGTTCGAATGTCCATCGAGCCCCGGCTTGCCGACCAACAGCCGCACCCGGCAGCCGAGCTCCTCACCGGTCGCCCGAACCGCGGAACGTACCCGCGCGAGCTCATCGCCGGACTCGGACACACCGACGACGCCGGCCACCCCGGTCGGGGCGCGGTACTCACCGAACACCTCGCGCAGCGCCCCCGCCCACTCTCCCGTGGTGACGCCGACACGGGCGCATGCCAACGAAGCCTGAACCAGATTGGCGTCGGTCTTCGCAGTGTCTTTGAGCACCCGCAGCGCCTCATCCACGGCGGCGTTGTCGCGGCCAGCGCGCCAAGCCCTGATAGCTTCGATGGCTTGCCGCTCGGTCTCAGGATCCACCGTCATGATTGCTGACTCAAGGTCAGACAGCAGCGGGTTCTCGGCGGTCGTGGTGAACTTGTTCAGGCCGACGACAATGTCCTTGCCAGCTTCGATCGACGCGCGACGCTGAGCGTGCGAGGACACTAACGCCTGCTTCATGTACCCGCTCTCGACTGCTGCCACAGCACCGCCCATGGCCTGGATGCGGTCGATCTCTGCCCACGACTGCTCGATGAGCTCTTGGACCTTACCCTCAATGACCGGCGACCCGGTGAAGATATCGTCGTACTCGAGCAGATCCGACTCGTATGCCAACACCTGCTGGATTCGCAGCGCCCACTGCTGATCCCACGGACGCGGAAGCCCGAGGGCCTCGTTCCAGGCCGGCAGCTGAACGGCACGCGCGCGCGCATCCTTGGACAGGGTCACCGCGAGCATCTCGAGCACGATCCGCTGGATGTTGTTCTCGGGCTGAGCCTCGGTCAACCCCAACGAGTTCACCTGCACGCCGTAGCGGAACCGGCGCTCCTTAGCGCTGGTGACGCCATACCGTTCCAGCGTGAGCTGATCCCAGATCTGCACGAAGGCCCGCATTTTGCACATCTCTTCAATGAACCGCACCCCGGCGTTCACGAAGAACGAGATGCGAGCCACCACCTCGCCGAACCGCTCGGGCGGAACCTGTCCGGAATCACGAACCGAGTCCAGCACCGCGATCGCGGTGGACATGGCAAAAGCGATCTCTTGCACCGGAGTAGCGCCGGCTTCCTGCAGGTGGTAGCTACACACGTTGATCGGGTTCCACTTGGGGATCGTGGTCACCGTGTACGCGACCATGTCAGTGATCAGCCGCAGCGACGGAGTCGGCGGGAACACATAGGTCCCCCGCGACAGGTACTCCTTGATGATGTCATTCTGAGTAGTGCCCTGAAGCTGCCCCGGCAACGCGCCCTGCTCCTCGGCCGCCACCTGATACAAAGCAAGCAGCCACATGGCCGTGGCGTTGATCGTCATCGAAGTGTTCATCTCGCCGAGCGGGATGCCGTCGAACAGTTGCCGGATGTCGCCGATGTGCGACACCGGAACACCCACCTTGCCGACCTCACCGCGGGCCAACTCACTGTCCGGGTCATACCCGGTCTGCGTCGGCAGGTCGAAAGCCACCGACAGACCCGTCTGCCCTTTGGACAGATTGTTCCGGTACAACTCGTTCGACTTGACCGCCGACGAGTGACCCGCATAGGTCCTCATCAACCAGGGACGGTCCTTCTTACGACGCTCTGCAACTTCGGGTTCAATCTCAGCCATAAACCAAGATTACGCTGCCACTGATTGCCGCACTCAAACGCGGCAGCCGACCGGCGAAGCCGGTCTCAGACCCAAGCCACGCTCACCGGCCACCACCCACCGCGCCCAACCCACCAA
>JBAXOQ010000523.1:0-2241 GCA_037133175.1 Actinomycetes bacterium | reverse complement strand
GGGTGTCGGAGTTCACGGTGACCCCGGTGGCGGCGGTGCCGCCGAACGTGACGGCGCTGGCCCCGGTCAGGCCGGTGCCGGTGATCGTCACCACGGTGTCCCCGGTCGTGCTGCCGGAGGTCGGGGACAGTGACGCGACCGTCGGGACCGGGATCGGGGTGATGTAGGTGAAGGCGTTGGCTTTGCTGTCGGTGCCGCCGGGGGTGGTGACGGCGACGGTGACCGCACCGGCGCCGTGGGCCGGGCTGGTGGCGGTGACTTGGGTGTCGGAGTCCACGGTGACCCCGGTGGCGGCGGTGCCGCCGAACGTGACCGCGCTGGCCCCGGTCAGGTCGGTGCCGGTGATCGTCACCACGGTGCCCCCGGTCGTGCTGCCGGAAGTCGGGGCCAGTGACGTGACCGTCGGCGGCGGCGGGGTGGTGTAGGTGAACGACTGGGCCTTGGACCCGGTGCCGCCGGGGGTGGTGACGGCGACGGTGACCGCACCGGCGGCGTGGGCCGCGGTGGTGGCGGTGACCTGGGTGTCGGAGTTCACGGTGACCCCGGTGGCGGCGGTGCCGCCGAACGTGACCGCCGTCGCCCCGGTCAGGCCGGTGCCGGTGATCGTCACCACGGTGCCCCCGGTCGTGCTGCCGGAAGTCGGGGCCAGTGACGTGACGGTCGGCGGCGGCGGGGTCGGAATCAGCCCACCGTCACTGACTATCCAGCGGTACGTATCGGTCAGTGTCGCGTGGGCTGCCGCGGCGGCTGAGGAGTATTGCGGTCCTCCGCCGAACGAAACATCCATCTGTAACGACGATAACGAAGCCCAGCCGTTCAGCAAAGCATCGTAATTCGCTATTGACATCCCAGTGCTGGAGCCGAGCATCACGTTGGCGGTTGTGACTTTGGAAACATTCCAGCCGCCGATATTCTGATTGAACGCGCTATCCCCTGCGAACATGTACCACATGTTCGCGACGTTGCCGGTGTTCCAGCCGCCGATATTCTGGTTGAACAGTGCGGCTCCGTTGAACATACCGCTCATGTCGGTGACGTTTCCTGTGTTCCAACCGCTGATGTCACCGTTGAACGCAGCCGCTTCAGCGAACATGGACGCCATGGTTGTCACTTGACCGGTGTTCCAGTTGTTACCGCTGGTGTTGATGTTCTGATTGAACGCGCTGTCACCGCCGAACATGAGATCCATCGTGGTAACGCGATGGGTGTCCCAGCTACTGATGTCTTGGTTGAACGCCCTGTCAATGAGGAACATGCGGGACATGTTTGTCACGTTGCCGGTGTTCCAGCCGCCGATATTCTGGTTGAACGCGGTGGCTCCGTTGAACATGCCGCTCATATTGGTGACACCGCTGGTGTCCCACCCGCTGATATCGGCGTTGAATACCGAAGCGTCGCAGAACATGCACGACAGGTTCGTCGTGCCCGTTAGGTCAGGGGCATCCGTGGCGGTGATGTTCATGTGGGCGGTGCCAGTGAAGTATCCACCGGTATTGCCCAGGTGCACCTTTCCCCACTGACCGATGCCAAGCAGTTTCGTCGCGTCGCCGAGGTTCGAACTCGACGGCGAGCTGAACGACCAGCCGGTCATGCCGCCGGGCGTGTTCTCAGTCAACGTCACCGTGTACGTGCCCGCTGACGCATAGGTGTGGGTCACCTCGGCCTGGTCGTACGCGGTGATGTGGCTGGGCGCCGACGAGTCGCCCCAGTTCGCCGTGAAGTCGTACGTCCCGCCATCGGCCGGGGACAGCAGCGGCAACGTGATCTGCTGGTCCGACGACACCCCGCCGGTGTTGCCGGTCCGCCACGTGGTGATGAATTCCGGTGCCCGCGACGGCGACGACGGGATCCGCGGCGTGGGCGGGCGGTGCCCCGATACCGGCTGTCAGCATGGCCGCCACCAGCGCCAACACTGCCGTGACCCCCACCAGCAATCGCCGCGACGCACCATGAACCCTGAAACCAGTCCGCGAGACATTCATACTCTGACCGTAGGACGGATGCCGAACCGTTGCCGATCACTGGTCCCTCCGGCACCACTCGAACGGCTCCCGCGGACACACTGAAGGCCTAGCGGATCGTGGCGCGGTCACTGCGGTTCAGCACGATCCGCAGAAGGAGTCGCCGCCGCCATTGGGCATCGGCGGGGTTGCATTCCCACATCCGCTGACCGCTCGACGTTCCGGAATCGCTGTCGCGGTATTCCCGAAACCAGGACATAGAGGGCGAACAGTCTGGGCC
>JBAXOQ010000522.1:0-2266 GCA_037133175.1 Actinomycetes bacterium | reverse complement strand
ATGAATGGGTTCGCCGAGACGTGGGGAAGATGTTCGTACAGTTCTTCGATGGCGTGCTGGCTTCGTATCTACGGGGCCGCTCGTCGCTTTGCATCCTGCAGCCGACCTGCGGAGAAGGGGTGGCCCTGGAGCACAACGGTGACGTGTATTCGTGCGACCACTTTGTGGAGCCGCGCTACCTTCTGGGTAACATAGTCGAAACACCGATCGTCGATCTTGTCGCCTCGGATACCCAGCACGCTTTCGGTCAGGCCAAGTCGGCGGGCCTGCCGAAGTACTGCCGCGAGTGCGAGTTTTTGTTCACGTGCAACGGCGAGTGCCCCAAAAACCGGGTTCTGGAGTGTCCAGACGGCGAGTTGGGTCTTAACTACTTATGCGCGGGGCTGAAAGCGTTCTTCCAGCACGTGGACAAACCGATGCGCACGATGGCCGATCTGCTCAAACGAGGACAGTATGCCGACGGCATTATGGCAATCCTCGCACAAGAAGGAACGCTTCCATCCAGCGCTGCCGCCAATACCGGCCGCAATGACACATGCCCCTGCGGCAGTGGGAAAAAGTTTAAGAAGTGTCACGGCGGGTGACGCCGAAGGCTACGCGTGAACCTTCGGTTCGCGAAGGGATTTGGCACTATCGTGTCCAACTATGAGTCAATAGGGCATCTGCACGCTCACATTCCATCCCCCGTAGAATGGAGCCGTTGATTTCCTGCAAGACTCTATGTTTTGCTTGCCATCCACAGTGCGCAGAGGTTTTGCGGCTACAAAAAGTTTTGAAAGGGACGCCATCATGAGAAGCGACATTATTAAGAAGGGCTACGACAAGGCTGGACACCGCAGTCTACTGAGGGCCACCGGAGTTACAGACGAAGATTTCGACAAGCCGTTCATCGGCATTGCTAACTCCTACATCGATATCATCCCCGGTCACGTTCATCTACAGGAGTTCGGCAACAAGGTGAAAGCGGCCGTGCGCGAGGCTGGCGGCGTACCGTTTCTGTTTAATACCATCGGTGTCGACGACGGTATTGCGATGGGGCACATAGGGATGCGCTACTCACTGCCCTCGCGCGAGTTGATCGCCGACTGCGTTGAGACCGTCGTGGCTGCGCACTGGCTGGACGGTATGATCTGCATCCCCAACTGCGACAAGATCGTCCCTGGAATGCTGATGGCGTCGATGCGGCTGAATATCCCTACCATCTTTATCAGTGGCGGCCCCATGGCGGCTGGCCAGTCCAAGGACGGCAAGAGCATCGATCTCATCTCGGTTTTCGAAGCGGTGGGCGCGCATCAGGCGGGCAAGATCGGCGACGAAGAACTGAGAGACCTGGAAGTGAATGCCTGCCCGACGTGCGGATCGTGCAGCGGAATGTTCACGGCGAACTCGATGAACTGCCTCTGCGAGGCTCTCGGGATGGCGCTTCCCGGTAACGGAACGATTCTGGCGGTCGATCCCCGGCGTGAAGAATTGGCTCGGAAGGCATCACGCCAGATCATGATGCTGGTCACAAAAGACATCAAACCCCGTGACATCGTGACGCAGGACTCGCTGGACAACGCGTATGCGCTGGACATGGCGATGGGCGGCTCAACCAACACCGTTTTGCACACGATCGCTATCGCCAATGAAGCAGGCGTGGACTATCCTCTGGAGCGCATCAACGGCCTCTCCGACCGCATCCCGAACATCTGCAAGGTCAGCCCGTCGCGCCCCGACGTGCACATGCAGGATGTCGACCGCGCAGGCGGCGTCAGCGCAATATTGAACACACTGGCCAAGCACGGACTCGTAAAAACGGACTGCATCACGGTGACCGGAAAGACCCTTGGCGAGAACATCGCCGGGGCCGAAAGCCAGGACGCCGACGTGATCCGGTCGTTGGACAACGCTTACAGCAAGACGGGCGGTCTGGATGTGCTGTTCGGCAATCTGGCCCCCGAAGGCTCCGTCATCAAGAGCGCCGGTGTCGATGCCGACAGCCGCACTTTTGAGGGCACAGCTATCGTCTTCGAGTCGCAGGACGAAGCGCTGGCAGGCATCGCGGGTGGCAAAGTGATGCCAGGGCATGTGGTGGTCATTCGCTACGAAGGGCCAAAGGGCGGCCCGGGCATGCCGGAGATGCTTTCGCCAACATCCGCCATTCAGGGAATGGGCCTTGGCAAACAGGTGGCCCTGATCACAGACGGGCGATTCTCGGGCGGCACACGCGGCGTTTGCCTCGGACATATCTCGCCGGAAGCCGCAGACGGCGGTCCGATCGCGC
>JBAXOQ010000521.1:0-2267 GCA_037133175.1 Actinomycetes bacterium | reverse complement strand
GTCATCCACCGAGGCATCCCCGCCTACGATCGCTCAGCGTAGATAAGTGGACACGTTCATCCGCACCCCGTTCTCGAACCGGCCATCCCGACTCACTACCAAGCTGGTCGCGCTGCGTCGAGGTGGATGGCGTGGTTCAGGGCGCAGGACCTGAGTGGCTGCAGCTAGAACGCTGGCGCCACAACCGGCAGGCCCGCCACCGTCGCCCGAATCTGTTCATCGAGATCAGCAGGTGTGAAATCAACTTCGTGACAGGCATCCGCAAAACCATTGGCGCGATCGAAGTAATCGTCCGCCGGACCTCCCAGCGGAGTCGCCCGCTCGACCCGACAACCGTTCGCGACCAGGGAAGCAATCCGCGTCGCCAACTCGCCTACCTCGACCAGCGGACCACCGGAGGACACCATGTGCCAGCCACCGGCGGCCGCCAAGGACCAGGCCACCGCAATCGCATCGTCGATCCCGCAGTACCGCCGCCACACCTCGTGACCCGCCCTCACCTCGATCTTACCGGTGCGCGCCTGGTTGATCAGATCCGAGAATGCGAACAGATCCGGCTTCGCAACGAACGCGCCCGAGACCGACCAGGTGCGCAGGACGGTGACCCCAACGCCGACTTGCGGGGCGACGTCACGCGTCACGTCCTCTTCGACGCGCTTGAGGTAGCCGTACGGATTCCCGATCGCGTCCCACTCGCCGACCTTGCCACCATCGCGCACTGCGGCGCCGCTGCTGAACGTGATCGCGGTTTGCACGCTCGGCAGGTGAAGCAGGGCCAGCCACTGGGATGTCATCCGAGTCGCCATCGCGACATACCGATCCCACCCTAGGCTGGCAACCATCTCCCGGGTCGGGAACGCGCAGTTGATGACTGTGGTGGGTTCAAACACGGCGATCTGCTCCGGCGTCGGCGTCGCCAACTGCACGACGTAGCCATTGCGTTCGACGCTTCTGGCGCGCGAAGCGGTTGCCAAAACTCGATCTAGCACAGCGGGTCCGCATGCAGCGACCAACAGAGCCAGCGTTGTTTGACCGAACCAACCCCCGGCACCGGTAATCACAATTCGATCATCGTCGGCCACTAGTTGCCCGATGCGGCCGGTCGCTTCTGGCCGCACCGCGGCGACGAGACTCACGAAAAGTGCCCGCCAAACAGCCTTGGTGTATCCAGCGACAAGAACGCGGTCACGAAACCGGTGATCGTGATCGGCAGCAGCGGCGCGACAGAATGCGCGAAAATTCCTTTGAAGGCCAGATCGACGACTTTGAAGCCGTGCGCGTTCGTGACCCCGCCAAACCGCTCTGGCCGTTCCATCTCGATGCCGATCGATCGGTGCCCTGTCCAAGCGACCGGACTACGGACGAACCGGTTGCGCTCGTCCATCGACCTGACGGCTCCGTAGACCCCGCCATCCATGAGTCGAGAATCCGAGGCGTTGCGCGGGATCCGGCCACCGGTCAGCTTGTCGGCGATCAGGTAGAGCAGCCACGAGTTGAACCGACGGATCGGCCCGGTGCCACCGCGTTTCCTAATGATCCCGTAGACGTTCTCGTAACCCTGCTCCCACTTGCGCAGGAAGTCATGAATCAACTCAGGCGGCTCCTGTGGGTCCGCGCACATGAACACGCAGGCATCCGCGTCCACTTCGCTCAACCCGGCGGTCAGTCCACCGTCCATCCGGAAGTTGCGGGACAACCGAAGGATCTTGAAGCGCGAATCCTTCGTGTTGATCCTCACTAGCTTGTCCCAGGTGTCATCCACCGACCCATTCTCGACGATGATCGCCTCGAAGTCGTATTCCGGTTCGGCGGCGAATACCACGGCGAGCCTGCAGGCCAACTGATCAACGCAGTCAGTTTCGTTGTACTCCGGGATGACAATCGAGACACGCTTCGCCATGCGCTACTGCGCGCCCTTCACAAACTCGATAATCGAGTCGGCGATGTAGTCGAGCATCGGCTCGGTCAACCCGGGATAGACTCCGACCCAGAAGCTCCGGTTCGTGACGATGTCAGTGTTGGTCAAGTCCCCGACCACCCGGACATCCACGTCCCGGTACGCGGGCTGGCGCAGCAGGTTGCCGCCGAACAGCATCCGGGTCCCGATCAGCCGGGAGTCCAGGAACTGGGTGAGGCCGTTGCGCGACACCGGATGCGCCGGATCCAGGGTGATCGGGAAGCCGAACCAGGCCGGGTCGCTGTTGGGCGTGGCCACCGGCAGGATCAGACCCTCGACCCCGTCCAGCCGTGCGGACAGGTACCGGCAG
>JBAXOQ010000520.1:0-2279 GCA_037133175.1 Actinomycetes bacterium | reverse complement strand
TAGGGCCTTTCAGTAAGACAGCGACATCGTCTGCCGCAGGTTCGCCGCGCAGATATGCGATGACCGCGTACGCATCGAGCAGGACCGTCACCGGTCACCTCGGCCGGAACCCTCGGTCTCGCGTTCGGCCGCTCGCGCCTCGTCGCTGCTTGGGCCGGGACCGGCCATCGCCCCCTTCATCGCGGCGGGGATATCAGCTGGGATAGGCCTGACGATTGCGTAGTCGCCACGATCGATGACCAACACGGCGGCCGCGTGCCACCGTCGGCGCAGCGCCGCTGGCAGGGACACCTGTCCACTGCTAGTTATCTTTGCCTCACTAGCTCCCACGCGATCATCTTACATCACAAGCTCAGTGAAATATCAACTACGCGGCCATCATATTTTTGAAGATCGCGGCAGTGATGTTTTGCCAACCAAAAATAGCCACTGTTGCCGTAGTGGTTGCTTCGTAACGGGGCGACGCAAGGGCCCGGATACTGGATTCACCTCCTCTGGCGGGCTGGTTGCGATCGCGGCCGGACCCGCCCAAGCTGCCGGTGGGGCTTTGTGACCCAGACGGGGTGCATCTCCCAGACCGCGATGACTTGAGCACCATCAAAGGAGCACCAATACGTTCGTTGGAGCCTCGGTCGGCGGCCGGAGTGAACGGTTCAACGGTGGTCAAGGTCAATGGTGTGGTGGTGTGTACCGCCACGATCAGCAACGGACAAGGCTCGTGCGTTGGCAAGGTGACGGCCGTTGGCGCGCTGACGTTCACCGCGGACTTCGCGGGCACTGTGTCCGGGGTCTCTGGGACGGCCACTGCTCAAACGACCGTGTCCGCGAGCGCGGCCAGTGTGGCCATCGACAGGGCCAGCATCAAGGTCGGGCGGTGCACCGCCACGCTGCGACTGCTTGGTTTGGACACCGCCGCGGGCCGTAAGATCACCATTTAGACCCGGCGCGGCGGCAAGAACGTCAGGCTCGGCACGACGATGTCCAACACCCACAAAGTAAGGATGCTGATGCAGCAAAGCTTCAGTCGTCGATGGGTGACCGTGATCGAGAACGAGCGGGCTACTTGGACAGCCAGTCGATTGCCGATTGCCGGTCGTTGAAGGTTTGGACATTGAGACCGCGATTGCGGGCGGCTGTCTCCCAGAACTCCACCAGATCGGCTCCCTCGACATCGATGGGCCTGACCACGGCTTCCCGAAAAGCCCCAGTGGCGTTCACAGAAGCGAGGGTCTTCACGAATCCGTAAAGGTCAAAGACTGTTTGCCCGCCCTTCAACTCTCTGAGGTCGGCAAGGATGTGCCAGAGGTTGCGCTGGCGCGCCTGGTTCACCACGACGTCGAAGGCTTCAGCGATTTCGCGGTCACCGAGCACACCGGAGCAACGGAAATCGATGAACGGCCGCCCAGAGTCGGCGTCTTCCACAGACCATGTCACGCGACCGACCATAGCCTGGCTGCGTTGGCTGCGTTGGCTTTGCACACACAGAAGTGTGCGCTGATCCCCGGCCTTGCTACCGCGGCGCCACCACTGGCTCACTGAGCCATCCACCCACCGCGCCACGAAGGGCCAACGTCCAACCCCTCCGCTGACTTGCGGAGGCCAATCGGTTTCGAGGTCTGACGGTCAACCGAACACGGCGGGCAGCTCAAGTCGGATTGACACAGGGCGACTACTCACGGGTGGCATTCGTGATCTCTGGCCGGGGTGGATTTGATAGGAGCCTGCTTGATGAGGTGGGCAAGTTCCTCATGGAGCAATCGATGGGAGTGATGTTGGGCGCGCTGTATGAGCCAGCACGGCAAGGACTAATGCGTGAGGTGCGCCGAATCAACCCGACACCGCGAGTGCACACCGCCCGCCTCCATGCGCCATACTCCCGTGGAGGATTCCGCCGAGCTTTCAGTGGATTAAGCGGTGGAACCCACGGGCCTTTGGGGGTTCCACTGAAGCACCTGACCAGCACAAACACCGAGTTGTAATTCAGTTAAACCTCGTTTGCGGGAACGCGAAGGCCGTGCCGCGGGAACGCCGTGGCACGGAAGCGAGAACGCCCGCCCTTACCACCGGGTGGTGCGCAGCGAACTACTCGGGTCTCCCCTCTTGGCTGCGAGAACTAGCAAGTCGACCCTTCCACTGAATCCGGACGGTGCTGGCACTTCGCCTCGAAGAACTGGGCGCACGCCTGGTCCTCACCATGCACTATCGGCGGGTCGGTGGTTTCCTCCACGGCGCCAACACCGATTCCGGTGACCGCCGATAGCCCACCGGCGACATGACGC
>JBAXOQ010000519.1:0-2283 GCA_037133175.1 Actinomycetes bacterium | reverse complement strand
CCGAGGGCGGTGAGGAGGCTGACGCGCTCGGGCGCTCGTTGCTGGTGACGGTGACCTCGTTCTTCCGCGACCGCCCGGCTTGGGAGGCGCTGCGTGACGTGCTGGCCGAAGCATGGGCGGGCCGCGACGCGCACCGTCCAGTGCGGGTGTGGGTGCCGGGGTGCGCCACCGGTGAGGAGGCCTACACCGCCGCCATGATCGTTGCCGAGGTGCTGGGAGCGGGGGCGAACCTGTCGGACCGGGTCAAGGTGTTCGCCACGGACCTGTCCGATTCGGCGCTGGAGGTCGCTCGCCGCGGGCAGTACTCCGAAGATGTGACCGCCACTATCCCCGAGCACCTGCGCGAGCGGTGGTTGCGCCGGGCAGGCGCCGACTGGCAGGTCATTCCGGCGTTACGTGACGCGGTCGTGTTCGCCCGCCATAACGTGGCCCAGGACCCGCCGTTCCCCCACATCGATGTGGTGTCATTGCGGAACACGTTGATCTACTTCACGGGCCCCTTGCAAGCCAAGGTGCTCAATTTCTGCCACTTCGCGTTGGTGCCCGGTGGGGTGTTGTTCCTGGGTCAGTCCGAACGGCCCACCGGCCCGACCGGTGCATTCGCCGCCGTGGACGATCAGGCCCGCATCTACCGCCGGTCGGCGGCGCCGTTCCCGGCCCCGCTGCCAGTACCGGTTCCCGAGCGCATCCCGTTGCGCCGGGGCGACCCGCTCGCGCCGCCGTCGGATCAGCGCCTGGTGATGCGCGATGCGCTGATCGACCAGTTCACCCCGCCAGCGCTGGTGGTGGACGCCAACGACGACGTGATCGAGGTGATCGGGGACGTGTCTCCGTGGTGCTGGGTGGCCCCGGGCCAGCCCAGCGCCCAGGTCGTGGCCTTGCTGCGTGAGGAACTGCGGGTGCCGGTGCGCAGCCTGCTGGTCCAGACTCGCTATGGCGGCCCCGACCAGCAGCCGCGCGCGGTGATGACCCCCGCCGGGGACACCCGCCTGGAGTCGCGGCGCCTGGGCCCGGCCGAAGCCGAGTGGGTGCTGCTGACCTTCAACCCGGTCGTCCGCGATCCGGCCACCGCGCCCTCGTCGGAACAGTCCGGACCCGGTAGCGAACGGGCCGACGGTGAACTGCAGTCCGTCAGGGACGAACTGGTTCAGACCCGGGCCGCACTGCAGGACACCACCGAGGACCTGTCCGCCTCTAACGAGGAACTACGAGCAATGAACGAGGAATTGCAGGCCTCGGCGGAGGAGTTGCAGGCCTCCAGCGAAGAGGTCCAGGCCACGAATGAGGAGTTGCAGGCGACCAACGAAGAACTGACCGTCCTGAACACCGAACTGCGCGAGCGCGGCACCGACCTGGCAGCGATCAACGACCACCTGCAGAACGTTCAGGGCTCGCTGACCAGCGGCATGATCGTGGTCGACAGGGACTTGCGCGTGCGATCGTTCACCCCACTGGCGGTGCGTCTATTCGTGCTGATCGACGCAGACCTGGGCCGACCCCTGACCGCCGTCCACCCCACCGTGCCCGTTCCGGACCTGCACGACCGCTTGCGCGCCAGCGTGGAACACGGAACCCGCTCGATGCTGGAGCTATCCGGGCAATCAGCGGACTACCTGGTCGCGTTCCAGCCCTACCTGCAAGGCGGCCAGATCGATGGGGCCATCGTCGTCGTCACCGACATCACCGACCTGATGGCAACCCGCCGAGCCCTGGCCGATAGCGAAAACCGGTACCGATTGGTCGCCGAGAACGCCACCGATGTCGTCTGGCAGTCCGACCCCACAGGTGCACTGGTGTGGGTGTCTCCCTCGGTTGAGCCCGAATTCGGATGGGACCGGAAGATACTGATCGGACGGAACATCCGGGATCTGATCCACCCCGATGACCTTGCCGCCGCAGGGCCCCGGCAAGTCCAGCTTCAGGCCGGTGCCTCCGTTCCTGCGTTGGAGGCACGAGCGTTGGCTGCCGATGGTGGCTACCGATGGATGTCCCTGCGGGGACACTTGATCACCGATGCTGACGGTTCGCCGGTCGGCGTGATTGTCGGGATGCGCAACATCGACGAGGAGGTTGTCGCCAGGACCGCATTGGCTCACGCGATCGATCACGACCCGCTCACCGGCCTGGCCACCTTGCCAGTCGCGATAACCCGCGTCGAACGACTGTTGGCTGACCTTCCGGCCCGGCCACGGCGTGTGGTCGGCGTCCTGTGTGTCGGGGTTGATTCGCTGACCCCGGTGAACCAGGCGCTTACGCACACCGGCGGGGACCGGGTCCTATTGG
>JBAXOQ010000518.1:0-2287 GCA_037133175.1 Actinomycetes bacterium | reverse complement strand
CGGGTACTGGCCAGATCGTGGATGCGAATCAGGCGGCCGCCGATTTCTACGGGTATCCCGCCGATGTGTTGCGGTCCATGCTGATCTCCGAAATCAACGTGCTCCCCGATGAACATGTGGCGCAACTGCGGGCGCAGGTGGTGGCCGGGAAACGCACGACCGCGGTGTTCCCGCACCGGTTGGCCAGCGGCCAGATCCGGTCCGTGGAGGTCCATTCCTCTCCGATGGTGGACCGCGGCCGGACGTTGGTGTTCTCCATCGGACGAGATGTGACCGAGCGCGAGCGGGTTGACACCCAACTGCGGCAGGCGGCCGCGGTCTTCGACGACACCGTCGAGGCGGTGATCATCACCGACGAAACCGGGGCGGTGCGCCAGGTCAACCGGTCCTTCACTGATCTGACCGGCTGGGATTTCACCTGGGTCGTCGGTTTGTCTGCTCAGGCGCTGGCTAGTTCGACCACCGAGGTGGGCTCCTTCGATCGGATTCGCGACGCCCTTGAGGATGGCACCAGCTTCCGCGGGGAGATCTCGATCCGCCACGCCGACGCCACGGGGTCCCCGGCCTTGCTGAGCATCAGTCCCGTGCTGGGTGCACGGGGCGAAGTGACCGGCTTCGTGTGGGTCGTGGCGGACATTGAGGAGCGGGTCGCAGCCGAGCAGGATCGGGCGAACAGCGAACAGCGAGCAGCGGTCTCGGCTGCTGGCCGAGAACGCATCGGACGTGGTACTGCAAATCGATGCCGATTCCGTCATCCGTTGGGCCTCGCCGTCGGTTGAATCGGTTTTGGGTTGGAGTCCCCGGCGCATCACCGGCACCACAGTGACCGATCTGGATCACCCCGCCGACCGAGTCCGCGCACAGGAATGGCGGGCAGGGTTTAGGGTCGATTTCCCTGCGCCCGCCATCGAACTCAGAGTGTTGACTGGTGACGGCAGCTACCGCTGGACGTCCATCCACGCCAGGCCGACAGCCGCCGCCGACGGATCGATCGACGGCCGGGTCGTCGGGTTGCGCGACATTCACGAAGAGGTGCTGGCCCGCCAGGAGTTGGCCGTCCAGCGGGAGCGTCTTGAGTTGGTGCTGGCCGGAACCCGGCAGGGGTTGTGGGACTGGAACATGCTCACGGGCGAGCTGGTCGTGGACGAGCAATGGGCCCGGATTCTGGGCTACCAGGTTGAGGAGATGTCACCGGTCTCCGACCATCTCTGGCAGCTGCTGTGCCACCCTCAGGACCTGGCCCGTTCCGACGGGTTGGTCGCCGAGCTCGGCAAGGACCGGAGTTCGGACTATGACCTCGAAGTGCGAATGAAGCACCGTGACGGGCGGTGGGTGTGGGTCCGCGACCGCGGCAAGATCGTGGAATGGACTGCCGATGGTCGTCCGGCGCGGATGACCGGCACCCATGAGGACATCACCGAACTGGTCACGGCCCGGGAGTTGGTGCAGGCCGAGCGGGTCCGGTTGCGGGCAACGATGGACTCGTTGATGGACCCGCATGTGCTGTTGGAGGCGATCCGTGACGAGGCCGGGGTGATCGTGGACTTCGTGTACACCGACGCCAACCCGGCCGCCTGCGCGTACACCGGCTTGGATTACCAGAACCTGGTCGGGGCCCGGCTGCTGGACTTGTTGCCCGGACAGCGCAGTGCCGGTCTGCTGGAGTCGTATCGGCAGGTGGTGGACACCGGTGAGCCGCTGGCGTTGGACGACGTGGCCTACGACCAGGAAGTGCTCGGCACTCAGCAACGCTTCTACGATCTTCGTGCGACCCGGGTCGGGGACGGACTATCCCTGACCTGGCGGGACATCACCGACCGGCAGACCGCCGCGCTGGCGCTGGCGGAAGCCCAAACCAGGTACCGGTTGTTGGCCGAGAACGCGACCGACGTTGTCTGGCAGGTGGACGCTGACACCACGGTGCGGTGGGTGACCCCGTCGGTGGAATCGGTGCTGCGGTGGCGCCCCGAGCAGGTGCTGGGAGTACCCACGACCGAGCTGGTCTACCCCCAGGACAGGGCGGCCCTGGCGACGTGGCGGGCCGCAGTGTTCGCTGGTGCCGCGCCGTCCCCGGTCGAGATTCGGCTGCTGACCGGGGACGGTGACTACCGGTGGATGTCTATGCAGACCCGGCCCATGGCCTCCCCCGATGGTTCGGTGCGCGGCGCGATCGTCGGGTTGCGCGATGTCCACCACGAGGTGCTGGCCCGCCAAGCCCTGCAGGTCAGCGAGCAGCGGTACAAGATGCTGGCCGAGAACGCCTCCGACGTGGTGGCCCAACTCGATG
>JBAXOQ010000517.1:0-2289 GCA_037133175.1 Actinomycetes bacterium | reverse complement strand
GGTGTCCAGCTCTGCTCGGCAAGTGCCCGGGTCAGTGCTTCGACGGTGGGGTATTCGAAAAGCGCGGTGATCGGCACCGAATGCCCGAGACGACGCTCCAACTCCTCGGCGAAACACACCGCGAGCAGGGAATCTCCGCCGAGGTCGAAGAAGTTGTCGTCGCGGTGAACGCTGTCCTGGCCGAACAGTTTTCGCCAGATGTCCAGGACTTCCTGCTCAAGCAGGGTCGTCGCTTCGTCAACGGTTCCGGATCGCACGGAGGCTGACAGCCGAACTCCTGGTGAGGCATCGGAGGCCAGGGCGCGGCGGTCGACTTTTCCGTTGCCGGACAGTGGCATTTGATCAAGCAGGAACCACTCACCGGGGATCATCCAGTCCGGCAGTTGATCCCGCACGGCCACGCGAAGCAGCGCGATGTCCAGCCCTTCGTCAGCCGAATGGGCAACAACGCAGGCACGCAGGACCGTGTCGGCCCCGGGCCGATCTTTGGAGCGCGCAACCACCGCCGCGTGGGCTATCGCCGGTTGCGCCTCCAACACCAACTCGATCTCCCGCAACTCGATCCGATGGCCGCGGACCTTCACCTGTTCGTCGAACCGCCCGACGAACTCAAGCATGCCGTCCGGGCGCCAGCAGCACAGATCCCCCGTGTGGAACAGCCGGGTTCGGTGACCCGTGGGATCGGAGCGAAGCCCGAACTTCTCGGACGTCAGTTGCGGTCGGTGCAGGTAACCGCTTGCCACTCCGGCGCCGCCAATGACCAGTTCCCCGGTGACGCCGACAGGTACCGGCAGTCCGAAACGATCCAGCACTTCGACGCTGACACCGGGCAGTGGTGAACCGATGGGAGCGCCACCGCCGCCGGATTCGCCCGGCGTCAGTCTCGCCCAGGTCGAGACAACGGTGGCTTCGGTGGGGCCGTACGTATTGATCATGTCGACTGACCCCCCGGTCGCCGCGAACCAGTCCTGGACCTCATTTGAATCTGCCGCTTCCCCTCCGATGATCACCAGCCGCAATTTCGGCCATAATGACGCGGCGCCGCGGTGCAGTTGGGGCACCAAGGTGTGCCAGTACGCGGTGGGCAGATCCAACACCGTGATACCCAGGCGGGCGCACCGATCCAAGAAGGACTTCGCCGACCCCAGCATGTCCTCGGGCCGAAGCACTAGTGTCGCCCCGCTGGCCAGGGTGGGAAAGATTTCCTCCACGCTCGTGTCGAACCCGATCGAGGCGAACTGAAGGACCCGGTCAGTTGGCGTGATGCGATACTCCGCCATTGCGGCTTGGACGAAGTTCACGACCGAACGGTGTTCGACTCGAACGCCTTTGGGCTCTCCCGTCGAGCCGGAGGTATACAGGACGTAGGCAGCAGCGCTGTCTGAACCACGGGCTTGCGAGTGGGTTTCGCATCGTGGCGTTCCGCAGGCTTGCGGGTCAAGTTCGTCGAGGTAAAGCAGCCCGCCGGCCGGAAGACCCGCGGCGTTCGCCCGGACAGTCACGATGGTCTGCAGGTCAGCATCCTCGATGAGAAACCGCAGTCTTGTCCGGGGAAGTGTCGGGTCAAGCGGCACGTAAAAACCGCCGGCTTTGAGGATCCCCAACAGCCCGATGATCAGTGCCGGCGACCTGGCCACGCAGATTCCCACGCCAACGTCAGGACCGACACCGTCGCGCCGCAGTACCGAGGCGAGTGCGTCTGCGGCGTTATTCAGTTCGCGATAGGTCAGTTCCTCTTCTCCGTCGCGGACGGCCACCGCGTCGGGCGTCCGCAGTGCCTGAGACTCGAACAACTCATGCAGGCAGTCGGTCGGGGAAATCGCCGGGGCCGGACCGGTGCCCCATTCCGAAAGCAGGTCGCGTTCCGACTGGCTAGCCAAGGGCACCAACCCGAGTGCCCCGTCGGTGTCGGCGAGGTGCTCGACGAACCGAGCGAGCCTGTCCGCCAGCCCCGGAAGCTGATCGTGGAGGGCGGGGTCGACGTCGATGACGCCGTGTCCTGACTGGGCCGGTAGGGCGATGGCCATATCCCAGTCCGGCGCGTTCCCCGGCGGTTCGCCGAGAATAATGCCGACCGGGAGTTTGGCTTCGCGGCGAAGGTGTGGTTGGCCACGCAGGCCGGCAGACCGTGGGACGAGGTCGCGAGGGTACGTCCGGTTGCGTTCCACACTTTCGAGTTCTGCGCGGACCCGGCCGAGCAACCCGAAGAAATCCGAGTCGATCTCGAATCGGAAGGGGACGGCCGATGCAAAGACGGCCGGATGACCGGTCGATCCGTCGGCATCGCGC
>JBAXOQ010000516.1:0-2290 GCA_037133175.1 Actinomycetes bacterium | reverse complement strand
TCGGCGGTGGTGCGCCCGCTGCGTCGGCTTACCGGCGCCGCCGAGCACGTGGCCAACACCGGCGAGCTGTCGCTGAGTGTCCACTCGTCAGCAGGTGATGAGACGGGCCGGCTCACGCGGGCATTCGACGACATGCTCGGTGCTCTGGCCACCTCCCAGGCGATGCAGCGGCAGCTTGTGCAGGACGCCGGACATGAACTGCGGACTCCGATCACGTCGATCATGTCGAACGCTGAGGTTCTGCGCCGCCACTCGGAGTTGGACAGCGCCACCCGCGAGCGGATTTGCGACGACATTTTCGGTGAGTCACAGGAACTGGCCCGATTGGTGGATTCGCTCGTGGCCCTGGCCGGGGTGATGGACGATCAGGAGCCACCTGCCGTTGTTGGTGCAGGCGAGTTGGTGCAGGCCGCAATTCGCCGACTGCCGGCGAGCGTTGCTGGCCGGATCGTCGTCGTTGGCCCGGACGCCGGCCTTGCTGCTGACGCAGGTGGCGCGATGCTGTGGGTGCGGCCCGCTCAGGTGCAGCGTGCGCTGGTGAATCTGCTCACGAATGCGGCGAAGTTCGACAGCGATCCGGAAGGTTCGGCGGCTGCGCCGATCGAAGTGAGTATCACTACCGGTGCCACCGGACCGGCAGGTCTCATTGGCACGTCCATCGCCGTGCGGGACCACGGACCAGGGATTGCGCCCGCCGATCTGCCTCATGTGTTCGATCGCTTCTACCGCGCTGATACCGCACAGTTAGTGCAGGGTTCCGGGCTCGGCCTGTCGATCGTGGCTGATATCTGCCGACATAATCACGGAACCGTCGACGTCATCAACCACCCCGACGGTGGAGTGGTGGCAACCGTCACCTTCCCCGGAACGGCCAGCTAGCGGTTCGGCGCTGCGGGTAGGCAGGTCCTAGGTGACGGCGTTGATGCCCTCAATGGCAAGGGCGGTCTGCTCCCAGCCCTCCACCGCGATGCAGTCGATGCCGAGGGCCTTGACGGGGTAGTCGTTGCCGCCTTCCTGCAGCTTGTCGCCCATGAAGAGGATGTCAGACTTGTCGATGCTCAGCTCAGACATCAGCTTGCGCATGCCGTACGCCTTGTCCACTCCGACGTTTGTGATGTCGACGCTGGTCGTGCCGCCGACGCGGATCTCGAGACCAGTGAGGTGTTCGGCCGCATAATCGCGCAGCGCGTGCTTCTTGGTGCCGTCGGGGTCCCAGGCGTATTTCGCCTCAGGGGTGGCCTGTTGGCCGAGCGCGCTGTAGGTGATCTGGCTGCCGCGGTCCTCGATGATGTCGCCAGCGGGATTGTCTTCCCAGATTCCCAACTTCTTTGCGCCGTCGCGCAGGACTGTGATGATCTGGTGCTTCTGGTCGGCCGTCAGATCTTCGGCGTACCGCTGACGCCAACTACCGGAGCGTGGGTCGAAGCGGTAGTAGCGGGTCCCACATGTCGGCATCAGATGCAGCCCGGCGAGCAGTGACGGGTCAACGTCAAGGCGCTGCACGACCTGCTTCTCGATCTGGCTGAATGCGCCGCCGGTGATCACACACACCTGGAATCGTTCGAGCAGCTCGCTGAGCAGTTCGCTCATGCGATCGCTGATCGGTGACTTCGTGACGGCCAGGGTGTCATCCAAGTCGAATGCGATCACTGTTCTTTTCACTGTGGTGTTCCCCTGTGCTGTCGGAGTTGTTGGTGGATTCGGAGTGATGTAGGACAGGCGAATCATGGCCGAGTCGCTGTTGGCGAGGCAACCCCGGGGTTCCCGGGCTGCGCCGAACCGGGCGCGGATCGGGCGCGGATCGGGTGAGTCGGCAACAATACCGGCATGAGTTCTGATGCCAGACGTTATCTGCGTTACCTGCGTTCCGAGCGCGATGCTGGCCGGATGTATCGGGCGCTGGCGCAGCTGGCCGACGGTGAGCGTGCCGAGGCCTTGACTGAGTTGGCCGAGATTGAGGACCGGCATGCGGCCCACTGGGAATCGAAACTGCGGGAAGCCGGCCAGCCGATTCCGGAGGATCCCGGCCAGCTTGAGCCCGGGTCCGCCGCCCTGGTTGATCGGGCACGTCGCTCCTCGCTGGGTTCCGTGCTGCCGGATCTGGAGGCGGCGGAGCGCCAGGCGCAGGGGGACTATGACGATGAGCCCGATGCGCTGCCCGGGATGGCCGCCGACGAGCATCGGCACGCGCAGGTCCTGCATGACATGCAAGATGGGGTCGAGACATCCGACCCGACCTCGGTGTCGTCGCCGGACGCGGCAGGGCCATCTGGTCCGGCGCACGATCGGG
>JBAXOQ010000515.1:0-2311 GCA_037133175.1 Actinomycetes bacterium | reverse complement strand
CGCCTACGCGGTCGCGACCTACGCATCCGGTTTTCCCAACATCATCAAGACGATTAATCGCGGGCAGACATGGACCGCGCTCACTGGGACTCCCAACCCCACGTCCAATTTCTACTCCGTGTCATTCCTGCCCTCCCCCAACGAGACCACGGGCTTCATCGCCGGAGACTCGGGCATCATCCTTAAGACCACCGACAGCGGCACAACGTGGATTCGTCAAACGACGCCAACAAGCTTGCAGATGCGGGGTGTCGCCTTCGCCGACTCCAGCAACGGCTGGGCGGTCGGGACGTCCGGCATGGTACTGCGCACCAAGAATGGTGGATCCACCTGGACTGTGCAGCTGCCTGGCACCACGAGCGCCCTTTACGGCGTCGCCTTCATCGATGCGAACCACGGATGGATTGTCGGTGCCGGTGGAACGATCCTGCGCACCACCAACCAGAGCGCACCGGTCACGACGCTGACGACTGCTCCGCCCGCGCCCACCGGCACGAACAACTGGTACACCTCGGCGCCTCAGATCACTCTGACACCCAGCGTCGCCTCGACGACGTACTACAGCTGGGTAGCATCGAGCGGGCCCTTCACTCAGTACGCGGCTCCCTTCCCTGCACCCGAGGGCCAGCACACGGTCTACTACTACTCCGTCGACCCGGGTGGCAACCAAGAGGCCGTGCGCTCTGCCGCGTTCAAGGGTGACTACACGCTTCCGACGACCCCGGCCTCGGCCAGCGGAGGAGCGCCCACGACCTCCACGGTGCCGATCTATTGGACACCCAGCGTCGACAGCGTCTCGGGCATCGCGCGCTACGACATCTACGTCGGCGGAGTTCTGAGGAACACCGCCATAAGCACAAGCACGAGCACGGTGCTGACCGGCCTCACCCCCAACACGAGCTATTCGGTCGCGATCACCGCCGTGGACAACGCGGGGCTGCCTTCCCTTCCGATGACGCCCTTCACGGTCACGACGCTGGACCTGGTCCGCACGCCCTACGCGACTTCGATCTCAGTTCTGCCCGCCGTCCCCACCGGCGCGGACTCGTGGTTTGTCAGCAGCGTTCCCACCATCTCCCTGACGACCACCCCGACGGGGGGGACGATCCACTACCGCTGGGACTCTGCGGCCGAGACGACCTACACCGGATCGTTTGCAGCACTTCAGGGCTCTCATACGCTCTGGTACTACGCCAGCGACAGTACCGGGGTCCGCACCACCGAGTCAGAGCATCAGTTCTCGATCAAGACCGACACCTTCGCCCCGTCGACTCCGAGCGCCGTGGCCGTCAGCACGATCGGAACTTCCACCGCCACCGTCTCATGGTCAGCAAGCGCGGACAGTGCATCAGGGGTCAACCGCTACGAGGTGTTGCTCAACGGCACGCTCGCCGCAACGACATCCTCCACCACTACTGCGCTGTCGCAACTGAGCCCCAACAACGCCTACAGCGTGACCGTGATCGCGGTGGACAACGCCGGTCTGGCCTCCTTGGCAAGCACAGGAGTGCCGTTCACGACACTCGACGTCGTCCGCACTCCGCTCTCGACACAGCGCACCGTCACGCCTGCACTGCCCAACGGCACGAACGGCTGGTACATCTCAGCCCCGACGGTGGCCCTGGCTTCGACACCGAGTACGGTGGCTGCCACGACGTACTACAGCTGGATCTCGGCTGCCGGCGCGTGGTCGAGCTACACATCCACGCTCACCGCCACCGAAGGCGTCCACACCCTCTACTACAGCTCTCACGACAACTCAGGACAGCGCGACAACGAGACGACCAAGGGCGTGACGCTTGACACCGACCTGACCGACCCCACGCAGCCGGCGAGTATGAGTGCCGGCACGCCCACGACCTCGACGGTGACCGTGAGCTGGTCGGCGAGTCTGGACGCAGCTTCGGGCGTCAATCACTACGACGTGATGGTCAATGGCACGCTCTACGCCCAGGTCGCCACGCCCAGTGCCACCCTGACCGGTCTCACTCCCAACACCGCCTACACCATCACCGTCATCGCCGTGGATACGGCAGGACGCACCTCCCTGCCGAGCCTGCCCGCATTCGTACAGACACCGGATCTTGACCGCACCCCGCTGGTCACCACGATGTCGGTAGTACCGCCGACGCCGAATGGCACGAACGACTGGTACAAGACAGAACCGTCGATAACCCTTTCCTCAGCACCCACGACCGTGTCGGCGACCATCTACTACAACTGGACTTCCAACAGCGGGCCATGGCTCATCTACTCAAGCGCCTTGGCTCCCGCTCAAGGCTCCCAGACCTTGTACTACTTCGCTCATGAC
>JBAXOQ010000514.1:0-2319 GCA_037133175.1 Actinomycetes bacterium | reverse complement strand
CTTACGCGAAAAGTTCTTGCCGCTCTTCGAACGCTCGTCTACCGCCTAGCGGTCATGACCGGACCCCGAGAACTGATCCACGGCGAACGAGAGTCATTCTGGTTTAAGAGCAGGAGTAGCTTATCGGGCCGGTCGCTCGCAGCGCAGGCACGTCGAAATTTACGAGGAACACATCCGCATGCTCACCATAGAGAACAGCAAGCAACGTGACGAGCTCCGACGAAGAGCCGGCATCACTGATCTCAAGAATCGCCGAACCGCCCGTTGAAAAGCGGACAGTGTCCCGTGGGGTGGTGGACTTCGGATCGGCGTGTGCTCACGCGTGGTGATCAGCGAGTCATGCTTAATGCTAGGCGATTTGGCGTTGCTCGGTGAGTACGCCGCGTGAATCCCCGGCAACGAGCGCGGCAGTCCAGCAAGGTCGAGCTAGCGGCGCTCACCAGTGCTCAGTCGGTATCCTGGGGTGCTGGGGGTAAGAGGTGACCGAGGCTGGGGGTAGATTTGCGTGCGTCAACCGGTGACTCTTTCTCCAGCCACCCCACCGCCTGCCTAGACCACCGCGGTCCGCGCCGTGGCCGACCAGGTCGGGACGGAGCGGCTGGGGCGTGTGGAGCCGAGAGACTTTTATGGGCAGCCACCTTCCGTCGACCCGCATCGCGACTCGATGGTTCCATAGGATTTGTGGCTTTGCACTCCACTCAACCAGCGCCAGATAGACGTGCTCAGCTGGATCAAGGCGGCCTCTCGGGTTCGGTTCCTGCCTAACTACCAGCGCAGCATCAGTGATCAAGACGGCGTCCACTCGGGCCGCACTTACGGAGATCAGCATCCGGGTGACCGGCCGATGATGGCCAGCCGCCTTGGTTCACAGACCGGGGATGAGGACCACCGGGGGGGAGAAGCCGTCGACTTTCTTCTTATCGGTCTTGTCCACCACCGTTCCGATGAACCGCTGCATCACGGTGCGCTGCTCGGAATAACTGTTTGACGCGTCGAACTGCGCCGCGTAGTCGCGGTATTTGAAGGCGTGGTGGTTATCGAACCCGACCCCGATGTTGGTCGGGCCGAATCGGAATTCGGTCTTGCCATTGCGATCCCATCGCACCGCGTCCAGACCCTTGATCCCCAGCGGGTTGCTGATACTGGGGCAACCCGCCGCCCGGCAAAGGTCTGACGCCCACGGGATTGCGTCGGCGTTGTTGCGGAATGCGATCGCCTTGACCTTCGTCTCCCAGCCCTTCTGGCTTTTGTCGCCCAGTTCGTCGGTCTTTTTGATCAGCGGCGAGCCGAACACCACCAGTGAGGTGACCTGGCCGCGATAGGTTCCGGCCGAGGCATACGCCTGCAGCTGCTGGCCGCCGTTGCTGTGCCCGACGAGCTGAACCTCCACGATCTGGGCACCGTTTGCGGTGAACTTGTTGTAGGCGGCGTTGATGTAGTCCTGAACATCGGTGCGCAGCAGCCCGGTGTTACTGGCCAGGCCCGGAACACTGGACGTCAGGAAGGTGTTCACCGCGGCGATCTCGTCTTCGGTCAGCGGAAGGGCGGCGTTTGCGACCAAGCCGACGAGGGGATTGACCCGTGCGAGGGCCGCTTTGACCGTGGTCTTGGCCAACGCTGAAATCAGCTGGTCGATCGCGGGGGTGTCCACGCCGGACATGTACACCACCATCCGGTATTTCCCGTCGCTGGCGCTTTGGATCTTCTCGGCGTAGATGGTGTCGGTGGGCAACTCTCCCACCGCCGGGTCGGAGGACCAGATTTTCGCCAACGCGCCGAGCGCCGGCCCCATCGGGGCGACGTCCACGGTGACCGACTGGCTGGTTTTGCCGCCGTAGCCGTCGCTCACCGTGACGGTGAAGGTGTCGGTCTTCTGCGCAGTCGTCGGTGTGCGCCCCGACGCGGTGAACCGGGCGCTGTCGGAGGGGGTGAAAGTAAACGCTCCGGTCGCGGCGTTCATGCTCACCGAGATGCCCTTGGCCGTAACCGACGCGCTGAAGGTCAGCGTGTCCTTCTGAGCGTCGGTCGCGGTGACCGAACCGCTCACCACTACGGTCCCGGCCACCGCCGTTCTCACCGTCACCTTCGACACCACCGGGGCGGTGTTCGCCCGCGGCGGCACAGGAATCACCCGGTCATCGTTGAACGGATCGGCGAACGACACCACCCCGGTCAGCTTCGACGCCACCCCCGCACTATCCCCCCCGCAGCGCGGGTCACCCCAGGTGACGACCGTGCCGTCGGTCTTGACCGCCGCGAACGCGAGATCATTGGAGTACACCTGGGTGACGCCGGTCAGCTTGCCGGCCACCCCCGCAC
>JBAXOQ010000513.1:0-2327 GCA_037133175.1 Actinomycetes bacterium | reverse complement strand
TGCAGGAACTGTTGGACCACCGAAACGCCTGGGATCTCGACGCCCAGCTTGAGCAGGCCATGGATGCGTTGCGCTGCCCGCCGGCAGACGCGGACGTGACGGTGCTCTCCGGTGGCGAGCGGCGCCGGGTTGCGCTGTGCAAGTTGCTGCTGCAGCAGCCGGACCTGCTGTTGTTGGATGAGCCGACGAACCACCTGGACGCAGAGAGCGTGCTGTGGCTAGAGCAGCATCTTGAGCAATACCAAGGCACCGTCGTGGCCATTACCCACGACCGGTACTTCCTTGAGAACGTGGCCGAGTGGATTCTCGAGATCGACCGCGGGAAGACCTACCCGTATGAAGGGAACTACACCACGTATCTGGAGGCTAAGGCAGCTCGGCTCAAGGTTGAGGGACAGAAGGACGCCAAGCTGCGCAAGCGCCTGGTCGATGAACTGGAGTGGGTGCGGTCCAACCCGAAGGCGCGCCAAGCCAAGAGCAAGTCACGGTTGAATCGGTACGACGAGATGGCCGCCGAAGCCGATCGCGCGACCAAGCTCGACTTCGAGCAGATTCAGATCCCGCCCGGACCGCGGCTGGGCAACATCGTCGTCGAGGTGTCGCACTTGTCAAAGGGGTTCGACGACCGATTGCTCATTGATGACCTCTCGTTCACGCTTCCGCGCAACGGCATCGTCGGGGTCATTGGTCCCAATGGCGTCGGCAAGACCACGTTGTTCAAAATGATCCTCGGCGAGGAGGCACCCGACGGTGGAACGGTCAAAGTGGGGGACACCGTCTCGATTTCCTACGTCGACCAGAGCCGGGGGGGCATCGAGCCGGGCAAGAACGTTTGGGAGGTGGTCTCCGACGGACTGGACTTCCTGAAGGTAGGCAAGGTCGAGGTGCCGAGCCGGGCCTACGTGGGCGCATTCGGTTTCAAGGGCCCGGACCAGCAGAAGCGGGCCGGGGTGCTGTCCGGCGGAGAGCGCAACCGGCTCAATCTGGCTTTGACCTTGAAGATGGGCGGCAACATGCTGCTGCTGGACGAGCCGACCAACGACTTGGATGTGGAGACCCTCAGCAGCTTGGAGAACGCCTTGCTGGAGTTCCCCGGCTGCGCTGTCATCACCTCGCACGACAGGTGGTTCTTGGACCGGGTGGCCACCCACATCTTGGCCTACGAGGGCGATTCGCAGTGGTTCTGGTTCGAGGGCAACTTCGAGTCGTACGAGGCCAACAAGATTGCTCGCCTCGGGCCGGACGCAGCTCGTCCGACTCGGGCCACCTATCGGAAGCTAACTCGCGGCTAGGCCGGTTGCAACGTCGGGGCGCTACTGCTCGACGTTGACCATGGCGTGGGCCGCTCGGACAAGGAAGTCCCACATCTCGGCGTCTAGTTCCGGCGGTAGGTCGCGGTTGTCGAGGGCGTTTCGCATGTGAACCAACCAGTGGTTCCTGGCTCGCTCATCGACCCGGTACGGCGAGTGCCGGGCGCGCAGGCGCGGGTGACCGCGGGTTGCCGAGTAGTCTGTCGGGCCGCCCCAGTACTGCTCGAGGAACATCCGCAGTCGATCTTCGGCGGGACCTAGATCCTCTTCGGGGTACAGGCGGCGCAGAAAATCGTCGTCGGCGATGTCGGTGTAGAAGTCGGAGACCAGCGCTTGGAAGAACTCGTGGCCTCCGACTTGTTCGTAGACCGTCGCGGTTTGTTCGGGCACGAGCAGAGTTTAACTCCGGACCCTACGGCTTGAGCGGGCCGGTTCCGTAGGTGCGAGGCGGTGGCTGGCCGGGTCCGGGCAACGAGGAAGCTGGGCGGTTCGACACGATTGGGGCGATCTGCCCCTCGCCGCCCAGGATGGGCATGATGACTCCGGCCCGGTCGAAGGTCAGCTTCAGTCGTTCACGCAGGATCCGGGTCACGGCGGTCTGCTGCTCCGGCGCTGCCTTGGCGGTGACCCGGATGAACACTGCTTCGCCGCTGACTGACTCCACCCCGGCGAAGGTCGGCTTGTCCAGCAGCATCCCGTCGTAGGCGCTGTCGCCATCCATGTCGGTGGCGACCGCGTCGACCAGTTGGCGCACCCGTTCAAGATCTTCGTTGTACGCGACAGGCACGTCCACGATTGCCAGGGTCCACCCTTGCGAGCGGTTGGCCACCCGCAGGACCTCGCCGTTGCGGACGTACCAGACGACACCGGACATGTCGCGGACCTGGGTGACCCGCAGCGTCACGTCCTCGACGGTGCCCACCACAGGCCCGAGGTCCACCACGTCGCCGACGCCGAACTGGTCCTCGAGGATCAGGAAGACCCCGGACAGGTAGTCCTTGACGAGGGACTGAGCGC
>JBAXOQ010000512.1:0-2329 GCA_037133175.1 Actinomycetes bacterium | reverse complement strand
CTATCTGAATCGAGGCAGACTCGGCGATCAACGAAACGAGGTAGCTGGTGGCGTTGTTGGTGGTTATCTGTAGCTGAGCTGGCTTCGGCGTGGCGGTGGACAGCGAGGCGATATCCGCGCTGACGGTAGAGGGCACCGTGAGCACCATGTAGTAGGTGCCCGCGGCCAGTCCGCTGGCTGCGGATGACGCATCGGTCACTGTCCAGTCGAACTGTTTGCCGCTGACCAACGAATTGGTCAGCTGCTGCCCAACGTTGACCGGCTGGCCAGCGGCGGTCACCGGCTGGTCCTGGTTCACCAGAGCAACCGGAAGACTACTGAGGTTGTTGTAGGGGTTCCAGAAAGCGACAAGGTAGACGCATCCGTACAGCAAGGGCAACAGCACCATTGCCACGACCGCGGCACGACCCAGCGGTCCGCGCCGGTAGCGTCGCAGCTCCATGACCCCGAGCAACAGGCTTCTCACGTCGCTCGCACCTGCCCTCGACTGGTCAGTTCGATCGTCGTGCAGTTCGGGGGCAGCTCCCCCGGGGCTTCGATCGCAGACGCCAGCACGGTCACTCCGGCATCGCCAGCCCACTGGCCGAGCCACTGCCACACCTGCTGTTGCTGGGCTCTGGGAACCCCGACCCCGATACCGTCAATGGCGACAACGTCAGCGGTCGGAACGATTCCCAAGGCGATCTGCAGTCGAGCGAGTTGCCAGGCCGATAGGTCTCGCAGCAGCGAGTGCGGATCGATGTCGGAGCACCAGGGCCGCAGGATCTCGTCGATGACAGCGTCCAACCTCCTGCCGCGCGCTTGCTGGTACCGAGGCCGACCCAGCAACACCGCCCGTTGGAGTTCTTCACGCACCCGCATGCCATCGTCGGGCCCGGCTTCCGCGCCGCTCATCAGGAACGACATGTGACGGCGGGCCCACCTCTCATGTTCGGGCAGGCGCTTGTTGCCAATCGTGATGTGGCCGTCACTAATCCGAAAGCGACCAGTCATTGCCATCAGCAGCGCCGAATGGCCGGAACCCGCCGGACCGACTAGGACACACAGGCTGCCGCCCGCGATATCGGCCGTGATGTCTTCCACAATGCGGCCCCGCCGACGAGTGGCGATGGAAACGTTGCGTAGGGCAATTGCTGGGGGGCCTCCTGCCGCCTGTTCGTCAGCCCGCGGCGCGGTTTCGCTAGCAGGTGTCACTAAGTGAGAATGACACAACCAGCGGTCGCAATGCGTGCCGGTGACTCACCGGGGCCAAACCGCAATACGCCGACGTGCGGGCAGACATCACATCTGGGGACTGTTCCCTGGCGGAAGCGTTCCGACGAAGTAGTACACGTTCGTGCTGCTGGCGTGGCTGGCTTTGACCATGACCTCCGACCCAGCCGGGGCCGGGCACGAGAAGGCGAATTGCCACGAGACGGTCGCGCCAGCCGGAACCACTGCGGTGGGGTTTAGGTACGTCGGGTTGCCAGTCGGATCCACGTAGCGCACGCATTTAGCTGTACTTGCGGTTGCCGCCAGAAGCTGGTTGGCGGGCTTGAACGCACCATTCGGATTCCCGGGGACACCGTTAACGAAGGTGAGGGTGGCCGAGAACGTGATGTAGCCGGTCAGGTCACCAGTGACCGCGGCGTTCGGGGTGATCGGAACCGGAGCGCTGACACTCAATGTGCCGCCGCCCTTGGTTTGAAACGGCACGCCGTCCATCTTGTGTACGTCCGACGCGATGATCGTCGTCCCGCTCGGGGTGGGCACGGCTGAGGCGGTCGCCGACGGCGTCGGAGACGTCGAGGGCGTTGTGCTGCCCGACCCGCATGCTGCGATCAGGGCAACCGGAACAACCAGCGCGACCACAACCCAGGCCGACCGAAACATGGCACGATTCATACCTTGAGAGTAGAACGAAACGACAGCAATAGCAGGCCCTGACCACCCTGGAGTCCTAGTTCCTCAGCAAGCACAGGCACTTTCACGGGTGGTCCACTTGGGCTGCAGCCCAGGCTGTCAGCGGCCCCGGGATTCGATGATCGCTTGGGCGTACCCCTCGACCCTCGCGAGATCCGTGGCGTCCAGTTGTGACAACAGATCAGCAAGATGGCCGCCGATCGCGGGGGGTGGCTCATCGGGGACGGTGCTGTCTTCCTCGACAGGGTCTCCCACGGACTCAATTGACCAGACTGCCTCGACCGGTGCTTCGGCCACATCAAATGTCGGCGGGGCGACCGCAACCGGAGGCGCCATCAGCGGAAGCGCTTCCGCCGGCGGCGCAGGATACTGCTCCGGCGCAGGATACTGCTGCGGCGCAGGATATTGCTGCGGCGCAGGCGGAGGT
>JBAXOQ010000511.1:0-2343 GCA_037133175.1 Actinomycetes bacterium | reverse complement strand
CGTGACCCGCCTGGCCACCGGTCGCCGCTTGCTTGCTTCGCGTCGGCACAGAGGTGGCGGGGGTGGCCTGTTCTGCCTGCCTCCAAGCTGCGCAAAGGCGGCTGTTTCGCTTGCCTCCAAGCTGCGCAAAGGCGGCGCTGCCGACCGGTAGCCAGGCACTCGCTGGCGCTCGTGACCCGCCTGGCCACCGGTCGCCGCTTGCTTGCTTCGCGTCGGCACAGAGGTCGCGGGGGTTCGTCGGGCGTCTTATGGGGCGGTCGTTAGATGGTGGATTGTGTTCGTCCGGTTGGAAGTGGCCCCGCAGGGACCCTGATCCACCGACTAACGCGGACCCGGTGCGGATGGCGCGCCGCTAGGCAGCTGAGGGGTGTATTGAACGATCAGCCCTGCCCGCCCTGCGCCCCGCCACGCTTGCCGGCGCCGAAGCCTTGGCGGCCGCCGGGCTGGCCGGTGTTGTTCAGCATCTTCTCGACCCGAGAATTGGCGTTTTGCTTGACCTTGGTGGCTTGCTCGGCCGTGAGTTTGCCGTCTTTCACCGCCTGATCAACCTGTGAAGTGATCTGCTCGACCATCGCCTTGGCCAGTTCGTCCTTCTTGTCGCCGGCAATCTGCGCCAGCGACTTGCCCGCTGCCCGCTCCTTCTGGATGTCCGCGGTGCTCTTGCCGAGCACCTTGGAAACAACAGCTTGCATCTGCTGCAGCCGGTCCTTACGTACTGCCATCATCTGGTCGCGCCGTTCCTTGAGCTTGGCGGCGACCTTGTCAGCCTGCTCCTGGGTAAGCGTTCCGTCCTGGACCAATGAGCTGAGCACGGACGCCGGACCCTTGCCCTGGGCTCCGGCCGCCACCACGACGCCTGCGGTTCCCAGCGACAGGGCAGCTGCTACCCCCACCGTCGCGGCCAGTCGTTTCGACATCTTCATGACCTTTTCCCTTCTTTCGCGGCTTGGTGCCGCGTTCCTCTGTTGCTGACCTTTTGTCCAGCTCAGCGCCATGGTGAGTCCGCAAGGTAAGAGCAGGCGGGGCAGATGGCAGGGCGCGGGGAAGAAAACGGTAAGAAGACGCGCGGGTCGGGCGCGATCGTTGCCGGTTGGCGTCTGGCGGTAGGACACTGGTCGTGTGAGTGGACTGGCGGACAACCCGCCCCGCGTGTTGGTCGTCGATGACGACCGCGCGCTGCGTGAGTCGATCTGTCGCGCGCTGGTGCTGGAGGGCTACGACGCCATTGACGCATCCGACGGTGCGATGGCGTTAGACCAGGCCGAGAAGTCGTCTCCGGATTTGATCATCCTCGACCTCGGGTTGCCCTACCTCAGCGGTTTTACTGTCTGCGAGGTGCTGCGCTCCCGCAACGACCGGACCCCGATCCTGGTACTGACGGCTCGCTCGATGGTTTCTGACCGGGTACGTGGCCTTGATTCTGGCGCGGACGATTTCATGACCAAGCCGTTCGTGCTCGACGAGTTGTTCGCCAGGGTTCGGGCACTGCTGCGCAGAACGCGCGATTTCGGGCTCACGACCGATGAAGTCCCCGGCGAGCAGCAGTCCGACGGTCCGCTGGAGCTCGCTGACCTGACTGTCGATGTCGCTGCTCGGCGGGTCTGGCGGGGGGAGCGGGAAGTCGAGCTGAGCAAGACCGAGTTCGACTTGCTGGAGTTGCTTGTTCGAAACGCTGGCATCGTGCTCGACCGATCAACGATCTACGACCGGATTTGGGGGTACGACTTCGGTCCGGAGTCTAAGAACCTGACTGTGTACATGGGCTACCTACGGTCGAAGACGGAGGCCGCCGGGGAACCGCGGTTGTTGCACACCGTGCGCGGGGTCGGCTACGTCGCGAGGAATCAGTGAGCCTGCGCACTCGGGTTGCCCTGATCATGTTGGTGATCGCGGTCGCGGCGACCACCGCTGTGGCGGCACTGGCCGTCGAGATTACCTCGACGATGCTCACGAGGGCGGCCGATAACGCGGTGCTGCGGGTGGCGAACATCCCGCGGCTCGCCCAGCGGCTCGCCCAGCCGAACACACCGCGGGCGGTACGGGCGGTCGTTCCGGCCGACACCTCGGTGCAGGTTGAACAGGGCAGCTCGGATCCGGTGTTGCTGTGGGGAGATCAGAGCGTTCCGGTTCCCGCTTGGGTGCAGGGTCGCGCCGGGACGGGCCCGGTCTTCTTCGATGCGACAGTCGATTCCACTACCTACCGGGCCGTGGCGACGATCGAGGCTGACGGGTCGCTGGTGGTGGTCAGCAAAGACATGTCGGTGGCGCAGTCGGTCATCGCCGATCTGATTCGCCAGCTGATTGTGGTGGGGGTGGTGGTGGCGTTGGTCGCGGGCGCTGTCG
>JBAXOQ010000510.1:0-2356 GCA_037133175.1 Actinomycetes bacterium | reverse complement strand
ATCCCACCGAAAAAATCCGCCCAAACACCCAACACGCGATTTTGCGACAGCCTGCTAAACGGTCCAAATTGGTCGTGAAGGCGGCTTTTCGGAGCAAAGACGGTGAGAGGGAGGGAGGATTGCACCTGTCGGCGTTCACTCTATGCGGATCGCCGATCGAAGTGGTCGGGGCCGCGCTCGTGTCAGGGGATCAGCGGCCGTCGGCCGAGGCCCGCACCAACTGGTCGGCGTGACATCGGTCGGTGGTGCAGTACTCCGCGGTGCACCAGTCCAGCTCGTGTTCGGCCACGACGATCGAATCGTCGACTACGACTGCCGATTGCCCTGCTCGTTCCATGAGTGACGCGGCGATGGCGGCCCGGAATCCGACCCCGCAGTACAGCCACGGCTCGGGTCCGAGGTCGCCCCGCGCCAACCGGTCCGCAGTGAACTCGTAGGCGGGCAGGTGGATGGCTCCGGCGACGTGGCCGGTGCGCCATTCGGCCCAGTTACGGACATCGATCACCTGGCTGACCCTGCCAGCTCGCAGTCCGTCGGCCAGGTCGTCGAACGTCGCCATCCGAGCGGAGGCGACGGTGTCGTTCGCGGATGCAGCCCCGAACTGGCCGACGTGGGCGCCGGCGAGCCGGTCGATGCCGATACGAACAAGTTCGCGTTGTGCGTAGGCGAGTTGGGCGTCATCGTCGGCGACGACCACGATCGGGTCCTCGACGCCGACAGTCCAGCCGACCCAGGTTGCCAGCGCGCCGTCGGCGTCGACGCTGATGCTGCCCGGGACGTGCTGCTCGCCGAAGGTATGCCGCTGCCGCACATCCACGACCCAATCGCCGTGCTTGGCCCGTCGAGCGACCTCCGGAACCTCGAGGTATGGCGGCGGGGTCAGGTCGGCTTCGTCCGGTCCGGCGACGTTGCGCGGCGCCATCTTCGGGAAGTAGGCGGGAACCGGCCCGAGGCCGGCGATCAGGTTGTCGATGAACTGTTCTTCGTTCAGCAGGAACGCCGGATTGACCCTGAACTGATCAGCCAGGGTATCGCCGGGGGAGGCCACCGCTTTGCCGGCCAGGCAGAAACTGCCGAATCCATGGGTTGGCAGCAGCCGCGCCTCGGGGGGCAGTCGGCGGGCGATCCGATCTGCGGTCCGGAACTGCTCGCGGGCGAGGCTTCGAGCGCGGTCCACTCCGAGCAGGTCGGTGCGGCCGGTGCCACCGATGAGCAGCGAGCCGCCGGTGAAGGCGGCGACGGCGGGGCTCTGCCCGACATGAAGCGAGTACGACGCGTGTGCATCGGTGTGGCCAGGGGAGTTGATGACCTGCAGCTGAAGGGGGCCTGCGCGGAAGCTATCGCCGTCGTGGCCGCGGTCGGCGTCGAACCGGAGCGCCGGACCGGGTGGCACGACGTAGCTGGCGCCGTAGTGACGGGCCAGCGCAAGTCCGCCGGTGACGTAGTCGTTGTGGACGTGAGTCTCCACCACTGCGGCAAGGCGTAGCCCGCGCTCGTCCAGAATTCGGCGGACCCGGTCCAGGTCGCGCTGAACGTCGACGGCCACCGCCCAACCGTCGGCAATGGCGAGGTAGGACCGGTTGCCCAGCCCTGAGATCTCGAAGGTCAGGAGCTCAATCCGGTCCGGGCCCGCTGCGAGAGAATCGATCCGTGGCATGCTACCTCCAGGTATGGTGACTATTCCCATAAAGATGGTATGCATTGTAGGCGACGAAGGGTCGAGATGATCGAATCTGAACAAATCGTTAACCGAATCGTCGTTATCGGCGGGGGCGCTTCGGGTGCGTTGGTGGCGGCGCAGCTGCTGCGCAATGCTGGCCGGGTCCCAGTTGACGTGGTGGTGCTCGAGCCTCGCGGTGTCCTTGGGCGGGGCATCGCCTACGACACGGCCGACCCTGCGCACTTGCTGAATGTGCCTGCCCGGGCGATGAGTGGGTTTCCCGATGAGCCGGATCACTTTCGGCAGTGGGCCGGGGCGCAACCCGCTGAGTTCGTTTCGCGCAGCCGGTACGGCGACTATCTAGGCGAGTTATTGGCCGCTGCGGTGACCGGTGCACCGAACGGGTCGCGGTTTCTTCACGTCCGCAGTCGGGCGATCGACATTGCGCCGGGCACCGACCGCCAGTTGCGAGTTTTCGATGATCGCGGCGACGTGTACGCCGCCGACCACGTGGTGATCGCAACCGGACATGATCAGCCTGCGATCCCTACCGGGATTGCCCCCGAGTTGCTCGACGCCCCGCAGGTTCTGGTGGACCCGTGGGATCCCGGCGGTCTGGATTCGATCCGACCCGGCGAGCGCGTTGTCTGCGTGGGATCGGGGCTGACGTTTGTCGACGTGGCACTGACGGTGCTG
>JBAXOQ010000509.1:0-2371 GCA_037133175.1 Actinomycetes bacterium | reverse complement strand
GTGTATTCTTGGGTTCCTGTCGTCTCAATGACGAAGGCGGCCAGCGTCGCACCGATCTGAGCGCACCGAACCGGCTCCAAATCCCACGACAAGCCAGCCAGGTAGCCGGCCCGGAAGGCGTCGCCGACGCCAGTCGGGTCCACCACCTTGTCGACCGGCACGGCTGGCACGGAGATCGCCGCGCTGCCACGGCACTCGATGGAGGCCCCCTTGTCCGAGAACGTCGTCACCCGCGTCCGAACCCGCTCGGCGACGTCCCGGGCGGACCACCCGGTCTTCTTCTCGATGAGTGCTGATTCGTACTCGTTGGTGAACAGGTACTGCGCTCCCTCGATCAGGGCGATGATCTGATCGCCGCCCATGAAACCCATCTGTTGGGACGGATCGGCGACAAACGTGATGCCGGAGTATCGGGCTTCAGCGGTGTGCCGGAGCATCGCCTCCGGATCGTTGGGCGAAACAACCAGCAGATCGATGCCACCGAGTCGCGCGGCCACCGGTGCGAGCTCGATATTGCGAGCGTCTGCCATCGCCCCCGGGTAGAACGAGGCGATCTGGTTGCTGTCCTGGTCAGTTGTGCAGGTAAACCGGGCTGAATGCAGCAACGACGAAACATGAACGGACTCGGTGTCCACCCCGTGTCGGTCAAGCCACGCCCGGTAATCATCAAAGTCGCTGGCTCCGACCGCACCTACCAGAACGGGAGTCAGCCCCAGACAACCCAAGCTGAAGGCAATATTCGCCGCCACACCACCACGACGAATGTTCAGGTCACCGACCAGGAACGACACGCTCAGGTTGTCCAGCTGACTGGCTACCAGAGCGTCCGAGAACCTGCCCTCGAACGACATGAGGTGGTCGGTTGCGATCGAACCCGTGACACAGATGCGCATCCGCGGAGTCTACGTCCCGCCGCAGGTGGGTCAGTGGAAGGAGTCGCCGCAAGCGCAAGAACCGGTGGCGTTGGGATTGTCGATCGTGAAGCCTTGCTTCTCGATGGTGTCCACGAAATCGATCGTCGCCCCACCGAGGTACGGCACCGACATTCGATCAACGACGACGGCAACACCGCCGAAATCCACCTTCAGGTCGCCATCAAGGGAACGGTCGTCGAAGAACAACTGGTAGCGAAGCCCGGAACAGCCGCCCGGTTGCACAGCGACCCGAAGCGCCAGGTCGTCGCGGCCTTCTTGTTCCAGCAGCGCTCTTACCTTGGCCGACGCCACGTCAGTCAGCAGAACGCTAGTCGGGGCACCAGACCCGTCAGCATCAGAGGTACCTGGCAACGTCGCCTCAGCGGACGCGGTATCAGCGGTCATTGCCGCAACTCCCATCAATTCAAGCGGAAATCAAGTCAAACGGCACCACACCACGTGGCTCCGTTGCGAAACTACCGTACAAACACAAGCTGGCGGCCGGACATTCCCACCCCTAACGCGACCACGTCTGGGCGACCCGCTCAGCCGTTCGCTGAACCGACTGCGCCGGGTGATGCATCGAGTAGTCCAGCGATCCAACGATCTCGGACACACTGTAGGCCCCGGACACTCCGATGGTGCTGTACTCCCGGCGGCCGACGACGACCTCACCGGCAATCACCACGCAGGGCCGCACACCAGCCAACGCCTGGGCAGCGACCCCGCTGACGACTTTGCCCCGCAGCGATGTCCAGTCGAAGCGGCCCTCGCCGGTGACCACTAGGTCGGCGTCGGCAACCCGTTGGGAGAACCCCACTGCGGCCATCACTGTCCCGATGCCGGCCGCGCGAGTGGCCCCCAGTTGCAGCAGCGCGTAGCCCAGCCCGCCGGCCGCTCCGGCTCCCAAGGCCACGGCAGGGTCCTTACCATCGGATGCCCGACGACCCAAGACGCGCGCGAAGGATTCGAGCGCACCCTCGAGCTTCATGATCTGGTGGTCGTCGGCGCCTTTCTGAGCGGCGAACACATTGGTGGCTCCTGTCAGGCCCAGCAGCGGGCTGTCCACATCGGTCGCGGCCACAAGTGTCACAGCTGCCACAGCCTCACGGGCTCTGGACAGGTCGCAAGTGGTGACTTGCGCCAGCGCCAGTCCGCCGGCATCCAACCGGGCGTCCGCGCTGGCGCCAAGTGCGGCCAGCATGCCTGACCCGGCGTCATTGGTGCCCGAGCCTCCGAGCCCGACGACGATTGTGGACGCTCCCCCGCTGACCGCCGCGGCAATCAACTCTCCCACTCCGTAGCTGGTGGTCAGCGTCGGGTCCCGATGTTTGGGCGGCACCAAGTGCAACCCACAGGCTTGCGCCGATTCGACGTAGGCGACCTCACCGATGCGAAGAATCTCGGCACCGATCTGACCCGCCGACCTGCCCATCGGCCCGACCACATCCACTGAC
>JBAXOQ010000508.1:0-2372 GCA_037133175.1 Actinomycetes bacterium | reverse complement strand
CCTTCACACGGAAGAAGTCTTAGGTTCAAGCCCTTTATCACCCACCAGCACCTACGAAACCCTTCATCCGCGGAAACGCGGGGGTTGGGTACTCGCCAGCGACCATCCGACAGACACATCGCTCTGTGTCGATCATTCCTTATGGGCACCTCGGTATGGTCGCAGAAGACACGGGTCGCGGGGTTTGCTCTAGAATGGAGTTTGGGGAGCGCGAGAAGACAAGAGCGCTGTGCTGCTCATGCGATATCCAGTGGCCAGCGCTGCCGTCATGGGCAACGGGCCAAGTCAGGCAAAGCGCCTTGCGCGTGGAGGTGCCACGAATGGAGGAGGTCTCCGAATGAGGAACCGACCGAAGAGTCTTGATAGGGGTCCCGCACTTGGCATCCGTGCCAGTCGCTTGCGGACCGTGTTGGGTACGGCCTGCTTCGCGTGTCTGCTTCTGGTGCTCACGGCCCAGTCGGCTTTGGCCGTTGTTCCGGTTGTAGATAACCCCGGCTTCGAGTCTTGGAGCGGCAATGTGCCGAATGGTTGGACGATTCAAGCGGGAGCAAACACCCTCGCGAGCTCATCTCCACATTCCGGCACCTATGCCGTGCTGTTTAACGACTTGAACACCAATGCTTCGATCGCGTCCGCACTCGTTCCGGGCGGCACGCTTGAGACCAGCAGGGCCGTCGAACAGTATCGGACCTATCGGCTGGCGGCTTGGGCGCAGAGCGACCGCGGCGCAGCAGCTCCGGCACTCAGCATGTGGTTCACCAACAGCGCGGGCACACTGATCGGTTCCAAGCAGACCGTCCAAGGGAATCTGTTCGGGGTCAACTCCTCGGCATGGAAGCAGATGCAACTCGTCCAGTACGCGCCCTCCGGCGCGACGAAGATGGTCGTTCAGCTAGCCATGTTTGGTGGCACAGGCGGTGGCGTCAGATTCGATGATGTCCAAGTTGACGAGATAAATGCTGCGGCAGGGACGACCAGTGTGTACTCCGGGTGGACGGTAGAAAGAAGCCCAGATATGGGATCCGGTTTTGGAGTGAACCCCCCGTTGGGTGGACTCGCTGCGTTCACCGCGCCTGGGGGCGATGGCTACGAGTTGAACGGGTCGGCTCGGGTCTACCGGGTCTTGGAGCGCCCGGTCGACACGGTGTCGTACCACATCTCCACCAACTCGACGTGGGACCCAACGCAGCTCTTTCCGATCACCTGGAGCTACCTCAATGTCAACGGACAGCCGGCCATTGCCATCGTCCGGAGTATCTGTTCGACCATCGGAGCCACCGAAGAAACGGTCACGCTGACGGGTTTGAACACCAGTCGGATCGACTTCACCTGCGATGCAGTGCGGGGGCCGTCAAACAAGGAGCTGATAGCCACCATCTCCGGAGTCAAGGCGATGAGCCCGGTCTGGCGCTTTCGCAATCTCGTGAACGGCAGCTATCTCTGGTCTGCTGATTCTGCCGAGAGGGCCGACATCAACACCAAGCTCTGGCGCACGTGGCGCGAGGAGGGTGTGGCGTATCAGATCAATCTTGCAAACGGCGAGAACGCATCTCCACTGTGGCGCTTCCGCAATCTAAAGACAGGCTTCTTCCTCTATTCCTCCGATCCCACCGAGCGTGCCGACATCAAAGCCAGGCTCAAGAGCACGTGGGTAGAGGAGGGGGAGGCCTACAAGATTTCCCGCACCGCAGTTGCCGGCGGCAAGACCGTCTGGCGCTTCCGCAACCGTGGCAACGGCACCTACCTCTACTCGGCTGATCCGGCCGAGCGGGCAAATATCAAGGCCTTTCTCAGCAGCACATGGCTTGAAGAGGGAGAGGCGTACTACCTAGCGCCGTAGCGAAGGTAGATAGCGGCAAGGATTGCGGGCATGAAGGCCCATCGCCGTACCAGAACCTGTTCAAGAACCCGTCACCTGCCGAAACGCAGTGGCGGGTTCTTGGTTGGAGTGACCCCCGTCTTCCATCTATCCGCCCGTGCCTCGACTCGGCCCTTTGCCGTAGTTGAATTCCGAGCCGAAGATGCTGTGCGGAATGAAGTAGACCGCGAGTGTCACGAGTCCCGCGCCCACGACAATCCAGCGGTTCCGCCGTTTGCCCCAGTCCCCCTTCTGTCGGTGAGGCAGCGCAGTAGAAACCGCTCCCTAGTGCGCTCCCGGCGCGAGCCCCTTCACCAACAAGTAGCCGCCAAAAGCGACACAGATGACGACGGTAATCGCTGTGGAATGCTTCTGCGCCCAAGCGCCGAGCGGCTTGAGGAGGCGGTCGGTCTGTGCGGGAGCGATCGTTGCGATGGCCGCCGGCACCAGGGCCGGCAACATCACTGCGACGTATCCGATGGCGACAGCCGCCACACGGGCGGTGTCGGGGACG
>JBAXOQ010000507.1:0-2373 GCA_037133175.1 Actinomycetes bacterium | reverse complement strand
CGACGCTGCGTGCTGCCTACGGACGTGTTCAGCGTTGCTCCCGAGATCCTTCGCCATCGTTTGGTGTTGTCGTATGAGGCGCTTGCCAACGATGTTGACGCAGAGCAGATCATCGCCCGGCTGTTGCGGGTTGTGTGGGCGCCGCAGGTATCACCGGGGCCGGTGCCGACGGCTCCGGCACCAGTGGAACCTCCCAAGGTGCTGCGGGTTGACCCGCCGGTCGATCCGCGGGCGCGAGTCTCGTGAGCGGTTCGAGCAACGAGGCATTCCGGCATGAGACCAATCTGCGACAGCTCGAGCTAGCGGTGACGCGCAAGCTCGATGGGCTGCTGCATGGTGAATACCAGGCCGCTTTCGTCGGACCGGGGTTCGAGCGCGGCGAAGGTCGCCCCTACCTGCCCGGCGACGATGCGCGGCGCATTGACTGGAGTCTGACTGCGCGCATGAACGAGGTGCATGTGCGGGACACGATCGCTGACCGGGAGCTGGAGACCTGGCTGGTGGTCGACGCGAGCGCGAGCCTGGACTTCGGGACCAGTCGGTGGGAGAAGCGTGATCTGGCGCTGACAGCGGCCGCGGCGTTTGGGCTGCTCGGCGCAAGGTCGGGCAACCGTATCGGTGCGCTGGTGTTCGACGGTGAAGGCACGAAGATCATCCCTCCGCGCGGTGGGCGAACTGCGATGATGCAGTTGCTGCGCCGGTTGGATCAGCGGCCACGCGCCACGCAGAGCGTCGCGTCCCTGACCGATGCGTTGCGTACCGCGCGTGGGACGGCGCGCCGCCGGGGCCGGGTAGTCGTCATCTCCGATCTGATGGACGACGGTCCCTGGGTTACCGAGTTGCGCAGTCTGGGAGCTCGCCACGACGTGATTGTGGCCGAGGTATCCGACCCCCGGGAGTGGAGCTTGCCGGCCACCGGATTGCTGACCTTGGTTGATCCTGAGTCGGGGCGGAGACTGGAAGTGCAGACGAACGATCCCGCGGTGCGGCTCAGGTTTGCCGAGGCTGCTGCGAAGAAGCGGAACGAGACTGATCTGGCTGTTCGGTCGGCGGGTGCCCGGCATCTGTCCCTGTCGACCGATCGCGATTGGATGCTCGACCTGGTCAGTTTCGCGACGACCGCTCGTCGGGCGGGGTGAGGCGGCAATGTCGTTCCTGGAACCGTTCTTCCTGCTGGCGCTGCTAGCGGTTGCGGCAGTAGCTGGCTGCTACGTCGTGCTGCAGCGCCGTTCGCGGCATTACGCGGTGAGATTCACCAACATCGAGCTGCTCGCCTCGGTGGCTCCCAAGCGACCGGGATGGCGGCGGCACGTACCGGCAGCCGTCGTTGGGGTCGCCCTGGTGTTGCTGGTGCTGGGCTTGGCTCAGCCGGTCCACGACACCCAGGTCGCCGACGAGTCGAAGATCGTGATGCTGGCCATCGACGTGTCCAAGTCGATGGAGGCCACAGACGTGGCCCCTACCCGGTTGCAGGCCGAACAAAAGGCGGCGCAGGAGTTCGTCCAAGCGCTGCCCGCGGACTACGAAGTCGGGCTTGTGACCTTCTCTGACACGGCCACCGTCGTCGTGTCGCCGACCACCAATCACCAGCAGGTCGCGTCCGCCATCAGCACGTTGCAGCCCGAGGCCAGTACGGCCACTGGCGACGCCATCGTCGCGTCGTTGCGGGCGATCGCGGCCGCCAAGGAGGCGGCCGGTGTGCAGACACAGGACTCCGGACAGGCCGCCGCCAAGTCCGCCGCGGTCATCTTGCTGTCCGACGGCGATCGCAAGGTCGGGGTGTCGCTGGAGACGGCGACCGCAGCGGCCGCCAAAGCGGGCGTGCCGGTGTCGACGATCACCTTCGGCACGGACAGTGGCACGGTGGTTGCCGCTGATGGCACGGTGATTCCGGTTCCACCTGACCCGCAAGCCATGGCCGCGGTGGCCAAGGCGACCGGTGGCCAAGCCTATGACGCAGCGAGTGCGGCCGAGCTCAAGGACGTGTACTCGCAGATCCAGGGCGACGTCGGGTACAAGACTGAACAGAGTGACCTGTGGCCATGGTTCCTAGGGATTGCCTTGCTGCTGCTGTTGGCGGCCTGCCTGGCTGCGATGTTCTGGTCCGCCCGGTTCCTGTGAACCGGCGGGTCGCAGGGGGAGGATCGGCCCGGTCATTGCCACGTTGTTCGTGGTTCGGGTCGGCGTGGGTAGCTCGTTTGGTCTAGCCAGCGTTACCGTCGGTCTTTGGACGGGCAACACGCCTGCCGAACGCTTACCTTACGATCATGTTCTGCACCGGTTTCGGCGAGGGATTCCGCAAGCGATCGAAGCTACGCCCGCTGGCGCTGATTGGGACATCGGTCTCCATCGCGTTGGCGGCTTCCTTCATCT
>JBAXOQ010000506.1:0-2389 GCA_037133175.1 Actinomycetes bacterium | reverse complement strand
GGGCAGGGCCAGCTGGAACTGGTGAACCACGGCGGCGATTGAGGGCGCCTCGTTGTGGCAGGGAATGACGACGGCCACCCGGCCGCCGACCTGGGAGTAATCGCCCATCACCACGGGATGATCATAGGGGTTGTCGCGCCATCGTTGGCTGCCGACCGAGATTGGCGGCCGTGAGCTCGGGGCGGTGGCAAGGGGACAGGTTGACGATCAGTATCCTCGAACCGAGACTGTACCTGCGTTGAAAGGGGAAGCCCGGTGGACGAATCGGCGATGATGGTCTTGCGCCTCATTGGCGGCATTCTGATCGTGGTGGTCGCGGCATTTTTCGCCGGTAGGCGAGCGCTGACCCTCTTCAAGCTCATCCGCTCAGGGCAGCCCACAGTGAACCGGCCTGCCGACGCCGGCGCAGCTGCCGAGGTGGAAGTCGTCGAGGTTCTCGGTCAGAAGAAGCTGCTGGCGTGGACCGGTCCCGGCATCGCCCATGTGTTCGCTATGTGGGGCTTCATCATCCTGCTGCTGACCATCATCGAGACCTTTGGTTCGCTGTTCTGGGCGCAGTTCGCGATTCCGATCATCGGGCACTGGGCGATTCTCGGATTCATCGAAGACCTGTTCGCAGTGCTGGTCTTGGTCGGGTTGATCGCCTTCGCGATTATTCGTCTGCGGTCGAACCCTGCGAAGGAGGGTCGCAAGTCCCGTTTCTTCGGATCCCACACCAACGGTGCTTGGTTGATCCTCTTCATGATCGCCATGGTGATTGTGACCCTGCTGCTTTCGCGGGCCGCTCAATACGACGTGAGCTCCTTCACCGGAGAGCTGAACTTCCCGTTTTACTACGCCGGCGGCGCATACGCATCTCAAGCTGTAGCCGTTGTTCTTCACCCCCTGGGCCTGACGGCGAACGAATGGCTGGAAACGATCTTCATCTGGTTGAACATCGGCGTCATCATGGGCTTCCTGGTGCTAGTGCTGTACAGCAAGCACCTGCACATCTTCTTGGCGCCGATCAACGTCTTCTTCTCGCGTCGGCCGAACGCCCTCGGACCGCTGCTGCCGATGTACTCCAACGGCGAGAAGATCGACTTTGAGGATCCGGCCGACGACGCAATCTTCGGCGTAGGCCGCATCGAGGACTTCACTTGGAAGGACTTGCTCGACGTTTCTACTTGTACCGAGTGCGGCCGCTGTCAGTCGCAGTGTCCGGCCTGGGCGACTGACAAGCCGCTCAGTCCCAAGCTCATGGTGATGGACCTGCGTGATCATCTGTTCGCCACCGCGCCCTATGTCCTGGCGACGTCAGGTTCCGGCAAGCGTGACGAGATGGGTGAGCGCGACGAGGCCGTGCTCGCGACGGTTGGCGAGGCGGTCGCGGCCGAGGTTAATCGCCCGCTCGTCGGGCCGCGCGACTTCGATCCGCACCGCTCGACGGACGGGTACGACTCACACGGACATCGCTCCACGGAGGGTCCGGTCATCGATGAGGACGCGTTGTGGGCCTGCACAACCTGTGGCGCGTGCGTGCAGCAGTGTCCGGTGGACATCGAGCACATCGATCACTGGCTGGACATGCGCCGCAACATGGTCATGATCGAGACCGATTTCCCGGCGGAGCTGAACGGCCTGTTCAAGAACGTCGAACAAAAGGGCAACCCGTGGGGCATGAACGCCTCGGTCCGTAACGCCTGGATCGAGGAAGTGGACTTCGATATCCGGGTGTTCGGCATGGACGGCGAGGATGCCATCCCCGACGATGTCGAATACCTGTTCTGGGTGGGCTGCGCCGGCGCGTATGAGGATCGCGCCAAGCGCACAACCAAGGCGGTTGCCGAGTTGCTGCACGTGGCCGGTGTGGAGTTCATGGTGCTCGGCGAAGGCGAGACCTGCACCGGCGACCCGGCTCGGCGCGCGGGTAACGAGTTCCTGTTCCAGATGCAGGCGATGCAGAACGTCGAGATGCTCAACGAGATCAAGGCCAAGAAGATCGTGGTCACCTGCCCGCACTGCCTGAACACGATCGGTCGGGAATACCCCGACCTGGATGGGCACTACGAGGTGGTCCACCACACCCAGTTGCTGGCGACCCTGCTGCAGCAGAAGAAGCTCGTGCCGGTGAAATCGGTGGACGAGAAGGTCACTTATCACGACCCGTGCTACCTCGGTCGGCACAACAAGATCTACACGCCGCCGCGCGAGTTGGTTCAGTCGATTCCGGGCGTGAATCTCGTCGAGATGGAGCGCACGCTGCAGAAGTCCTTCTGTTGCGGCGCTGGCGGTGCTCGTATGTGGATGGAAGAGACGCTCGGCACGCGGATCAACGACAACCGCAGCAATGAGGCCATCGGCACCGGCGCCACCAAGATTGCAGTCGGTTGCCCGTTCTGCAACGTCA
>JBAXOQ010000505.1:0-2409 GCA_037133175.1 Actinomycetes bacterium | reverse complement strand
CCAGCCGTAACTGCGCAGGTACGCGGCGCCGCGTACCTGCGCAGTTACGGCTGGCACGCGACGATCCGCCTCACCTGGTCGGCTCCGGCTGTTGGCAGCTACCCCGCCTACCTCGAGCGCCGTGAGTACCGGACCTGAGGCAGCGGCCGGTTCGGTCAACCGTGGGCACTACTGAGGGGCGACAGGCTTCCCCGGACCCAACGGATGGCGGATTGACAGCCAGGCACGGCTCTCACTGCGGCTAGCCTGGTCGCATGGACGAGAAACCCGAATCAGAAGACCAGCCCCTGGATCAAGAGGATCTTGAGAAGGCCAGCGGTGGCATGATCCGCCAGCCGCAGCCCGGGGAAGGGCCGTGGCGCGAGGTGGACGAGAAACCGGTGCCCCGGTAGATGGGCTCCGGAAGGCTAGTAGCCGTGGGGTGCCTGTGGTAGCGGACGTGCCGGAGTCCGGGGCGGAGAGGGCCCAGCAACAGAGCGCCCGGCGCGCCTACAACCGGATGAGCCGGATTTACGGGTGGCTGTCGGACTCCAGCGAGCGCGAGTTCATCGACAAGGCGATCGATGGTCTGCTCAAGCCACAACCCGGTGAAGTCATCTGCGAGCCGGGCTTCGGGACCGGCCAGGTGCTCGCCGCGTTGGCCGAGCTCGTCGGTCCGAACGGCAAGGTGTATGGGATCGACATCTCAGACGGCATGCTTGAGCGTGCCCGCGATCGGCTCTCTTCCCTTGACCTGCTTGAACGCGTCGATCTGCGGCGCGGAAGTGCCACCGACCTGCCCTATGCGGACGCGCAGTTCGACGCCGTCTTCGCCAGCTTCACGCTTGAGCTGTTCGATGACGCATCGATCCCGGTCGTGCTGGGGCAGATTCGCCGCGTGCTCAAGCCGGGTGGACGACTGTGCGTTGCGTGCATGTCAAGCAATGGCCCGGACAAAGCGTTCGACAATGCGATGGAGAAGCTTTACACCTGGTCGCACAGCAGGTTCCCGACGTTCGTGGATTGCCGACCGATCGACGCTCCCGCCTGGCTTGGCCGCGGAGGGTTCCAGGTGAGAGACGTCGAGCAGCTGTCCATGTGGGGGCTGGCGGTCGACCTGGTGCTCGCGGAGCCCGGCGGCTCGGCGGCGTAGCAAGACGAATGGGGCCCGTGATCACTAGCATGCTGCCATGCGGTACATAATCGCGCGGATCTTGTTCGCCCTGACCGGGGTGCTGGCTGCGGTCGGGGTGACGTTGAGTGCGACGCTTGAGACTCTCAACAACCCGAACACGATCATCGAGTTCGGCGGCGGGCATGGCGACCCGGCGTCGTTCAGCAACTGGTTCTGGCGGATGACCATCACGTTCTTCTACTTCACGATCTTGTCGAACATCGTCGTGGGCGTGACCACGCTGATGCTCGCGATCAAGCTGGACCGTACTTCGACGGTCTTCCGCGCTTTCCGCATCTTCGGGCTGATCGCGATCATCATCACGTTCCTGGTGGTCAACCTCTATCTGAACAGGTTCTACACGCCGACCGGCTGGCACTTGGTGCTCAACGACATCGTGCACGTCTCCGTGCCGATCATGGCGACCCTCGGCTGGCTCGTGTTCGGCCCGCGGATCCCATTCCGGATGAAGTACGTGTGGTGGGCGCTGTCGATCGGCGTCGCCTGGCTGGTCGTCACGTTCGCCCACGGCGCGATCATCCGGTGGTACCCGTACCCGTTCCTCGATGTTGACCGGATCGGCGCGGTCAAGTCACTGATCAACTCGTTCGGGATCCTGGTGATCGGTTTCGGAATGGCGGTCGGAATCCTCGCCCTGGACAAGGTGCTGCCCGGGAAGAAGGCGGACGGGGCTGTGCCCGCCGCGGCAGGCACAGCCCCGTGACCGGTTCGGGAGTTCCCAAACCCGCAAGACTGTTGGGCAGAGTGAGCTAGCGGCTGTCGAGCCGTTAGTTCTTGGTGGGCTTGGGGCTCGCCGAGCTCTTGCTTTCCTTGGGGGTCGGTGCCGTGCAGTAATCGAGCAGAACCTGCGGCAGCCCGGCGTTTGCGGTCCCACACAGGTCGCTCCCCATGATGGTGTCGGCCCACTTGCCGTTCTTTGCCTGCAGGAAGAACACGGTAAGCCCCGCTGCCGCAGCGACGGCTGAACCTCTTGCTGCGGATGAGTGAGGAATCATGCGCTTCCCTTCTGTTTCGGCGGACCAGGTCGCGCTCAGCAGGTACATTGTGGTCCGCTGCCGATGAAGCTGGCAAAGCTGAATCGCTAACTCGTCTTCTGAAACCCGGTTGAGAAAGGCGCCCATGTCTCGATTCCCGTGGTCCGGCGGCGGAGCGTGGGACCTACCGCGCCGAGGCACTCGAAGCCCTCACCCTGCTGACCCAGGCGCTGGAGGGCTGACCCAGGCGCTGGAGGGCTG
>JBAXOQ010000504.1:0-2444 GCA_037133175.1 Actinomycetes bacterium | reverse complement strand
GAACCGGCAGCGACATGTGGTTGGGCACGATGTCGAGCACGACGTCGATGTCGTGCTCGTGCAGCTTGCCCACGGCTTGGCGGAAGGCCTCTTCGCCGCCAAGGTCGACGCTGATCAGGCTGTGATCGACGATGTCGTATCCGTGGGTCGATCCGGGTGCAGCCTGCAGGATCGGAGACAGGTAGACGTGACTGATTCCGAGCTTGGCAAGGTAGGGCGCGAACGCACCAAGGCGTTCGAACGCATCTGTACCGTTCAACTGGACCCGGTAGGTCGAGATGGGTGCCTGCACGTGACCCATGCTTACATCATTGCTGATCTTGTCAGCAGATTGCCAGCGGGGCGGTCGACGGCGACTGATCACCCGTGTCGGAAGGCTGTGGGTGGTGGCTGCCCATCCCTGCCGGAAGGCGGCGGTTGGCTCAGCCTCCCTTGTTGCCTTTGCACCCGAAAAGCCGCCTAAAACACCCCAAAACGGGCGGGAAGGCGGTTTTTCGGTGCAAAGGCAACAAGATTTGCGCGGCTAGCGGAAGTTGCGCAGGCGTAGGGAGTTGGACACCACGAACACCGAACTGAACGCCATCGCGGCACCGGCGATCATCGGATTCAGCAATCCGAAAGCGGCCAGCGGCAGGGCGGCGATGTTGTAGGCGAACGCCCAGAACAGGTTCCCCTTGATGGTCCGCAAGGTGGCCCGGGACAGCCGAATCGCATCAGCCGCAGTGCGCAGGTCCCCGCGAACCAGGGTCAGGTCGGAGGCTTCGATGGCGACGTCCGAACCGGTCCCCATCGCCAGGCCGAGGTCCGCTTGGGCCAGGGCCGCGGCATCGTTGACACCGTCGCCCACCATCGCCACGACCTTGCCCTGAGCCTGCAAGTCCGAGATCTTGGCGACCTTGTCCTGGGGCAGCACCTCGGCGATCACTGTGTCGATACCGACCTGCTCAGCCACGCTGTGGGCCGCCCGGGCGTTGTCGCCGGTCAGCAGCACCGGATTCAGACCGAGCGCCTTGAGGTTGGCGACCGCTTCGGACGAGGTGGCTTTGACCGTGTCCGATACCAGCACGGCACCGCCGGGCTGCCCGTCGATACCGACGTAGATGACGGTCCGACCTTGTGCTTCGGCTGCGTCGGCGGCGGCCAGTACGGCCTCTGGCATGGTGATGGACCACTCGTCGGCCAGCCAACTGCGACGACCGGCGGCGACCGCGTGGCCGTCGACAACTCCCGACACTCCTTGGCCTTGCGCGCTGGTGAACGATTCGACGCTCGGCAGGTCGGGCCCGAACTCCTGACGCGCCCCGGCGGCGATGGCGGCGGCGATGGGATGCTCCGAGGCGTCTTCCAGAGCCCCGGCCAGTCGCAGCACGGCGTCGCGATCCATGGCGGCGGACGCCTCGACTCCTACCAGGCTCATCTTGCCGGTGGTGACGGTGCCGGTCTTGTCCAGCACGATGGTGTCGATGGTGCGGGTTGATTCCAGTACTTGCGGGCCTTTGATCAAGATTCCCATCTGCGCGCCACGGCCGGTGCCGACCAGCAGGGCAGTCGGGGTGGCCAGACCGAGTGCACACGGACAGGCGATGATCAACACGGCGACGGCTGCGGTGAAGGCGGCCTGAACAGGTTGGCCGAGCAGCAGCCACACCACCAGCGTGGTCAGCGAGAGGGCGATGACGACTGGCACGAATATCGCCGATACGCGGTCGGCAAGGCGCTGAACATCGGCCTTGCCGCTTTGGGCGTTGGCGACCAGTTTGGCCATCTGCGCCAGTTGGGTGTCCGACCCGACCCGGGTGGCCTCGACGATCAGTCGTCCGGAGGCATTCATGGTCGCGCCGGTGACGGTGTCGCCTGGGCTGACATCGACCGGGACCGACTCACCGGTCAGCATCGACTCATCGACCGCGGAGCTACCCTCCCGCACTACTCCGTCGGTTGCCACCTTCTCGCCGGGCCGCACCACGAACAGCTCGCCGACGGCCAACTGTTCGATCGGGATGCGCACTTCGTTGCCGTTGCGCAACACCGCGACGTCCTTGGCGCCCATCGACAGCAGGGCGGCCAACGCAGCCCCGGACTGCTTCTTGGCTCGCGCCTCGAAGTACCTGCCCGACAGCAGGAACACCGTCACTGCGGTGGCCACCTCGAGGTAGATCTCCGGGGTGCTGCCCGCCGTGGACGGCAACAGCGTGAACTCCATCTTCATGCCGGGCATGCCCGCGCCGCCGAGGGTCAGCGCCCACAGCGACCACAGGTACGCGGCGCCGATGCCGACCGACACCAGCGTGTCCATGGTGGTCGCGCCGTGCCGCAGGTTCAGGAACGCGGCGCGATGGAATGGGTAGGCGCCCCAGATCACCACCGGTGTTGCCAGGGCCAGCGAGACCCACTGCCAGTACATGAACTGCAGCGGCGGGATCATCGCCATGGCGACCACCGGG
>JBAXOQ010000503.1:0-2480 GCA_037133175.1 Actinomycetes bacterium | reverse complement strand
CCCGCCGTTCTCGTCACCGACGCGAACAACAACCCGGTCTCCGGCGTTGCAGTCAACTTTGCGGTCGCCTCCGGCGGCGGCTCGGTAGCCACCGGCGCCGCAGCGACCACCAACGCCTCAGGCATCGCGACGGTCGACAGCTGGACGATGGGCACCGCCCACGGGGCAAACACGATGACGGCGACCAGCGCCTCACTGACCGGCTCACCGCTCACCTTCACCGCCACCGGAGTTGCCGGTGCCGTGACCCAGTGGCTCGTGACCTCGAGCAGCTACAGCCCGGTGGCCGGTGCAGCCGTCACCGTCAGCGCACAGCTCGCCGACCAGTACGGCAACGAAGTCACCGCCAGCGGTGTCCCCGTGGCCTGGACCAAGTCGCCGACGAGCGGTTCGTTCGCCGCCACCACAACCACCAACGCCAGCGGCATCGCTACGGTCGTATTCACCGCCGGCATCACCGCCAACACCAGCTACGCCGTCACCATCAACGGCTCGGGTAAGACCGGCAGCTGCGCGAGCATCGTCACGACCGTCGGACCGGCATTCAGGATCGCCCTGTCAGTCGGCAACGGCCAGAGCGCCACCGTGAACACCGCAGTCACCACCGACCCCGCCGTTCTCGTCACCGACGCGAACAACAACCCGGTCTCCGGCGTTGCAGTCACCTTCGCGGTCGCCTCTGGAGGAGGCTCGGTCATCGGCGGCTCGACGACCACCAATGCCTCGGGTATCGCCACTGTCGGCAGCTGGACGCTGGGCACCGTCGTTGGCGCCAACACGATGACTGCGACCAACGCCTCACTGACCGGCTCGCCGCTCACCTTCACGGCCACCGGTTTGGTCGGTGCGGCAAGCAAGTACGTCGTCACCTCGAGCGGCTACAGCCCGATCGCAGGCGCCGCTGTCACCGTAAGCGCACAGCTGGCTGACCAGTACGGCAACGCGGTCGCGACGAATGGCATCACCGTAACCTGGACGAAGTCGCCCACCACTAGCGGATCGTTCGCGAGCGGCACCACGAGTACCAACTCCAGCGGCGTCGCAACGGTCGTCTTCACAACGGGCACCACAGTAACCACCTACGCGGTCACGGCCACCAGCAGCTCAGGGGGCGCCAGGACCGGCACGAGCCCCAATATCGTCAGCGTCGCCGGCGCCGCGAAGAACCTCGCCGTGAACGCCGGTGCTGGTCAGTCGGCCACCGTGGGTACGGCGGTCACCACCGACCCCGCCGTACTCGTAACCGACACGAACGGCAACCCGGTTTCCGGCGTGACCGTTACCTTCGCGGTCGCCTCTGGCGGCGGTTCGGTCATCGGCGGCTCGGCGACCACGAACGCTTCGGGCATCGCCGCGGTGGGCAGCTGGACGCTGGGTACCACTCACGGGACCAACACCCTGACCGCGACAGTCGCGGGGCTGACCGGCTCACCGCTCACCTTCACTGCTACCGGCGCTACCGGTGCCGCGGCCAAGTACGTCGTCGCTTCGAACGACTACTCCGTGAAGAAGGGCACCACCGTGACCATCACCGCGCAGCTCACGGATCAGTACGGCAACGAGGTCACAACGAGCGGCACCGTCGTCACGTGGACCAAGACAGGCACCGGCGGATCGTTTGCGAGCAACACTACAAACACGAACTCCAGCGGTATCGCGACGGTCGTGTTCACGGTCTCCAGCACTGATAGAGTCAAGCACGTGGTGACGGCCACCAGCGCCGGTGGCGTGACCGGTGACAGCCCAGAGATCACCACCACGCGATAGCTTCGGCGCTAAGAAGGAGCGGCACAGCTCAGCTTGTCGGGGGTGCTGAGGAGCGTGCTCCCGACACACCAACATCAGGGCCCTTACCCCCGCTTCATCTTCCCCGTCATTCCCCACCACGCCATCTTGGCACCGCCCCGCGCGACCTTGCCCGGCGACAGCATCGCGTAGATGCGACCTGTCGTGACGCCCGGCTTCTCGGTGATGAGCGAGACGGCGCGGCGCGCTACCTCGTCGACGGGTGTGCCGAATGCTTCGAGTGCCAGCCTGACGTTGCCGGCGGTCTCGGCCAGGCGCGGGCTCACGACCATGCCCTCGGCGTAGAAGTCGGTGTCGACCATGCCCGGCGTGAAGGCGTTGACCGAGACGTTCTTGCAGTCGTTGTTCTCCTCGGCGATCGAGCGGGTGAGCGAGGCGATGGCGGCTTTGGATGCGGCGTAGGCAGCGGTGTAGGGCGTCGCCGAGCCCTTCCAGCCGCGGCCGCACATGTTCATGAGGTAGCCGCCGTGCTCACGGAAGTGCGGAATCATCGCCTTGGCACCGTAGATCGTGCCCAGCACGTTGATGGTGACGAGGTCATGGAGCGCCTGGTTATCCTCCTCGTCGAGCGGCTGGTAGCCGTTGGCGACACCGGCGTTGCTGAACCACACGTCGATGCGCCCGTGGGTCTCCAGAGCGTGCGCCTTGAGCGCGTCGATCTCCTCCCAGTGCCC
>JBAXOQ010000502.1:0-2483 GCA_037133175.1 Actinomycetes bacterium | reverse complement strand
AGGCTCGACCCCGACGCGACCTGAGCAAACGGCTCCACAAACCACCGCCGGGCGAACGACGCCGAACAAACCAACGCAAAGCCCCTTCAAATGTGGGTTCTCGGACGTGAAAACCCACATTTGAAGGGGCTTTGCGGTGGTGCTGCCGGCTACTGGGTCTGACTGCCTAGGGCCAGTTTGACGTCCTTGGTCCCGCCACTCTTGGACTTGACTGTCAGGGTGATGTTCTCGCCCGGCTGGTACGAACGGATCGTCGACAGCAATTCCATGGGACCGGAGATCGGGTCGCCGTTGATCTCAGTGATCACGTCGCCGCTGGCCAAACCCGCCTTCTCGGCTGGCCCACCCGCGGTGACACTGGTGATCTCTGAACCCGGACCTGCGTACCGCATGTTCACGGTGACCCCGATGATCGGCACGGACGACTTTCCGGTGGCGATGATCTCATCGGCGATCCGCTTGGCGTTGTTGATCGGGATGGCGAAACCAAGCCCGATCGACCCGCTCTGAGATGTCCCCGAACTGCTGAGTGTGGCGATCGCGGAGTTCACTCCAATGACTTGAGCTTCCGCGTTCACCAGCGGACCGCCGGAATTGCCCGGGTTGATTGCGGCGTCGGTCTGCAATGCGCTGATATACGACGCCTCACCCTCACCGCCGGCGGTCACCGGCCGATGGACGGAGCTGATGATCCCGCTGGTCACGGTGCCTTCCAGACCGAGCGGTGAGCCGATCGCGACTGCCGCATCACCGACAACCACCGAGTCCGAGTTACCCAGCACCGCGGTCGGCAACCCGCTCCTGTCGACCTTCAAGACCGCCAAGTCGTAGGGCACACTGCGGCCGACGATCTTCGCGTCGGCCGTGCTCTCGTCCGAGAACGAGATCGTGACGGAGCCGGCACCGCCAACCGCGGCCGACACGACGTGGTTGTTCGTCAGGATGTACCCGTCGCCGCGCAGCACGAAGCCCGACCCGGTGTCTCCCCCTTGGCCGGACTTCACGGTGATCGAGACCACGGTCGGCAGCGTCTTCTGTGCAACTCCGGCGATCGAGTTGTCCGCCCGAGGAGACAACTCCTTGGGATTCGTGGGGTTGTACTGCGTTGTCGTGCTCGACACATAGGTGCCGCCTAACCCGCGCACGATCAGTGCGCCCCCCAGGCCCGCCAGCAGGCCCGCGATGACTCCAGCAATGATCCCGGCAATCACACCTTTGCGCACTGCGCCCGAGCCCGACGAGGCCTTCGGTCGAGCAGGCGGGACCGGGCCGACCGGAGGCGGCCCAACGGGAGTCAGCCCGCCATAGGCAACCTGATCAGGCGCGGGCTGGCTGACGGGCCCAGGGACCGGCCCAGCCTCGGTCGCCGCCGATGCGTAGCCGGCTCCCGCGACAACACCGGCAACCACCACTGGCGGAAGCTGCCCCTGGTCGCTCTGGTACTGCTCATACGCCGCAGCATCGCGCTGGTACTGCTCATACGCCGCAGCATCGCGCTGGTACTGCTCATACGCCGCAGCGTCGCGCTGGTACTGCTCATACGCCGCCTGATCGCGCTGGTACTGCTCATACGCAGCCTGATCGCGCTGGTACTGCTCATACGCCGCCTGACCGCCGACCGCCGGCGCCGCAGCGGCCGACTGATCGGATCCGGCGATGATTTCGTCGATACCGTAGACCGGTTGCGTCTGAGTCATGTCCGAACTGGAGCCAGGAACGGTGTCCGACGACATCGGCGCCGACTCGGTGGAACCGGGGGCAATATCTGGCTGCCCGCCGCCCGGGTTCTCGTTCTGGTCGCTCATCGCGGTGACTCCTGCAATCTGGGACGTTGGTGGGTATCCACTCAACGGTACCGATTCGACCACAGGCGAGTCGCGTCTGGTGCACCATAGGTCATGGGTGGCGCAGTTCATGGGAAATGGTCTGCGGTTACCCTCTATCCGCAGACCTTGGGCGGGCGACGTTCCGTCTCCTGCCGGCCAACAAGCTCGCGATTCACCCACCACTGCTTCGGAGGTGCGCTATCAGCGCCGACACGACCACCTACACCGACTCCTGGACCAACGAGAACCCAGCGATCAGGGCCGCACGCAGACGAGGAGACGAACTCAACGTCGCCAGTCCAAGTCCAACGACTGGGGCGATGCTCGCGGTGCTTGCCTCGGCTTTGCGCGCGAAAGCCGTCGTCGAAGTGGGGACCGGCGTCGGAATCAGCGGGCTACGCCTGCTCGACGGGATGGAGGCGGACGGAATCCTGACCACCATCGACCCAGATGCCAGCCACCAGAGCGCCGCAAAAGAGACGTTCGGCAACGCTGGCCTCGAACCTGGCCGAGCCCGCCAAATCACCGGTCAGCCGTCGCAAGTGCTTCCGCGACTGGCCGACGGCGCCTACGATCTGGTCCTGATAAACGACTTCGAGCAAGACCCCAAGAGCTTCCTGAGCCAAGCGCGCCGACTGCTGCGCGACGGCGGAATGG
>JBAXOQ010000501.1:0-2491 GCA_037133175.1 Actinomycetes bacterium | reverse complement strand
CCCGCATGGGGAAGCGGCGCAGCAGACCAGCCGCGGCCACCCCCGCATCAAGAACACGACGATGAGCGATCACCGGAAGGACGAACTCCGCCCCGGGCAAGGTGGCCGCCCGCAGCGCGGGGCTCACTTCCCGGCCCAAGCCACCGCTGTCCACCAGCACCACACGCTCGCAATACTCGTGGTATTGGTAGGAGAACTGAAGAGCCACGCCTCCGCCGAGGGAATGGCCCACGATGGTGACCCGCTCGTGACCGAGGTGCTCCAACAGATCGCGCAAGCCACTGGCGAACGCGCCCAGGGAGTAGTCGGTGCGCGGCTTGTCCGACTCACCATGGCCGAGCAGGTCCGGAGCGATGACGTGCGCTCGCTTGGCCAACGCAGGAATGACCGGGTTCCAGGTGGCGCTGCTGCTGGTGATCCCGTGGACAAGCAGGACAACGGGCAGGCTGGGGTCGCCCGCCACGCGGTAGACCACCCGATGGCCGTGGAGCGTCACTTCTGTCTGTTGCATTGCGCGCCTCCAGTGGCTAGTGACCCCAGCAGAACAGGTGTGCGACATAGCGTGGCCGCCGGGGTGGTCGGCCGATCTGATACGCCAAACGGGGCCCGCACGAGCCGGCCGATGTCGCGCGGTTTGCATCCGGTTCGGCAGGTCGACACCGGACCTCTTGGCACACGAAGCCCGATCCACGGTCGTGAGAACTCGACAGCAGGTAGATGCCGAACCGGCTGCATCTTACGGTACCGTAACTTACGTCTTGTCGTGTTCGTCGGACACCCTCGTTGGATCGATGTTGAGGGCGCAGGCTAGTGGGTCGGTTTGCCTATCTTGGGGAACCTCTGCTCATCCGCTCTCGGGTGGCGGTTCATCGGATCAGCCGACGCTGGAAGCCCGCTCTACTGAGAAGCAGCATCCACGGGTTCTTGCGGCCAGACCGCTCCAAAACGTGGAGCCAGGGTCCACGCCAAGCTAGCCGCCGCGCAGGTCGTGGCGGCGATCAGGGCTATCAGGACCAGCAACTGAACCTGGGCAGCCTCGGCGGGGGTCGCCCCACCGAGGAGCATCCCTACGAAGGCGCCCGGCAGCACGACGAGCCCGACGCTGCGGGTTTGGTCCAGGCCGGGGATGAGGGCCTTCTGGGCGGCGTTGCGCCCAATGTCCGACACCGCCTGTCGCGGTGTGGCACCCAAAGCAAGGTAGCCCTCAACGATGTTCCAATGGGTAATCGTGTCATCCCGAAACCTCACTCCGGCAAGCGATACCGCCGTCATCGATCCGCCGATCATCTGGGCCGCGAACGGCAGCAGCGTCTGCGTCTGTAGTGGTAAAGCGCCGGTGAGGAACACCGGAATCACGGCAACTGCGGCACCCACCGCCAACGGAGCAATGACTCGCCAGAAGCTTGACCATCCGCATCGGATTCGCCGTATCGAGGTCGCGGTCGCGGCCAGAAGCATTACCGCGAGGTAGAGGGCTGCGCCCTGCGGGTGTTGGAAAACCCAGGCCACAATCAGCGCGACCACAAGCAACTGCAGCACGGCGCGGACGGCAGCTCCGGCAAAGTCCAGTCGCTGTCTAATGCCCGCCGCGCTCATTGCGGCCAGGGTTATGGCGGCCAACACAACAACTGCCAACCCGGTTTGGGTCAGCGATCCATAGGGCACAGCCACAGCATGCCCTGTCAGCGCCGAATTGCCGACAATCTGGTCGGCGGATTCCGGCAGAAGGCTCGTGACTACCGCTGCATGTCGGCCGTCTCTGGTCCGGCGATGGATCCCGCGATCAGGTGAAGACTGCTTCGGTGTCGGTGACGATGACCGCCAGGGGTGGTCTGGGTCTTGGAATCCGGCACACCAAACGTCACCTGCGGTGTTGATGGACGTGTTGGCGAATTCTGTCAGCGCACCCACGTGATGGCGGTGACCGCGACCGCGACCGCGGCCGCCAGTACGAGCACGACCACAACGGCGACGAGTGAGGCACGCCTACTGCCGCTACCGTCTGGCCTTCGCAGGGGAGCCAACCGTCACGGCGGCAGATGACTCGCACGCACGGTCGATTCCCACTGCCGAACTGCCTGCACCAGCCATCGTGCTCGCCCTGCCCTCCAACGGAACCCTCCCTGGCTTCACGCCCAGCATCGCCGGAGCTCGTGCCGCCGGAAAGGCCTTCTTGCGGAGATCGTGTGGACCCCGGCAGACGATGCTGATCGGTATTGGCCGCGTGGACCCTTGAGTTGTTCGCGCGCTCGGGTGTGTTGTTGGCGCTGGTTGTCGGGGGTGGGTTGTAGGGTTTTGGTAGTGATGAAGCCAGCGTTTTCGCTGGCCTGGGGTGATGGTATTTCGGGTTTGTTCCGCTGGTTTTCCAAGTGATGGTTCCTTGGTTTCTCCGGTGTGGGTGGGGTTTCCTTTTCGGTGGTGTAGGGCCGAGTTGTCCTGTCTTGTCCTGTTCGGGGTGGGGCTGGTTTTGTTGATTCTTCGGGGAAGGGGG
>JBAXOQ010000500.1:0-2496 GCA_037133175.1 Actinomycetes bacterium | reverse complement strand
CGCCGGATGTACTCGGGGTCGCGAAGGTCGAAGGGGTCGTCGGCCGGCCCCCGGCCGGTCAGGCGACGTGGATCGACGACGCCTGCGAGATCCGCAGACGCGGCACCGAGCATCCGAGCGGCCCCTAGCGCCGGACCCGGCATGCCGCCGACGAAGCGTGCGATGGACCCGCGACGACTCATCTTCATAACCTAGTCGCGCATCGGCGAGAGTGAACTGCTCGCTAGCCGATAGGCGGCGCAAAGACGCAGGTTTGCGTCGCGCTGCTGCCCGCGTTGCCAGCGGGTACCGTTCTTTGCTGGCGGAAGATGGGATCAACGAGCCTGACCTGGGCCCGAACTCAGGGACGGTTCCGCCCAAGCTGGTCGTGAGACTGCACCCATTCGTCTGCCACGACCGCTGACCCCAGCGACAGCTCTCCCGCCAGCACTGTCGCGGCGACGATCTCGGCGAACTTGTGGACCTTGCCGGCCCCGTAGCAGCCGAGCATCTCCAGACACTCGCGCTGGGTCGCCAGGCCGGTGCCCCCGCCGTAAGTGCCGACGATCAGGGACGGGAGGGTCACGGACGCGTAAAAGTCACCGTTTGGCAGCAGTTCAGAGAATCCGTAGAGCGCTGACGACTCCGCGACGTTCGCAACGTCCTGACCGGTGGCGATGAACATCGCGGTGATGCCGTTCGCAGAGTGGCTTCCGTTGTTGTTCGTGACCGACATGATCGAGCCGAGCTGCCCACGCATACGGGCGTTGTAGAGCTTGTCGGTGCTGACGTGCATCTGCTTTTCGACGAGCGCGGCCGGAAGGGTGATCTCGGCGACCACTCGTTTGCCGCGGGTATGCAGCATGTTGACGATCGAGGTCTTCTTGTCGGTGGCGAACTGGCCTTCCAAAAGGAAGTGCAACTCGTGCGGGTAGTTCTGCTTGATCCAGGCGCACGCGGCGAATGTTGCCTTGCTGGTCATGTTCTGCCCGGCCGCGTCGCCGGTGGAGTAGTTGAACCGGGTGTATAGGAGCTTGGAAACTGGAAACTTCTGAATGTCGAGTAGTGTCCCCGACCTCGTGGTCTCTTGCGCCGCCGCGGCGATCTGCTCGAAGTGCCCGTCGAGCCACTGCGAAAACGCTCTCGCCTCGCGGGCGCTGTTGAAGCTGAAGACTGGCGCCCGCTGCATGCGGTCGTCGATCACGGTTGTGGTGATCCCGCCTGCCTGTCGGCACAGCTTCATCCCGCGGCCGTACGAGGCGACCAGGGTGCCCTCGGTAGTCGCGAGTGGGACAAAATACTCTCCCTGTGCATGCTCGCCGTTGACCAGCACCGGCCCGGCCAACCCAATGGGCACCTGCGCGACCCCGAAGAAGTTCTCGATGTTGCCCGGCAACGTCTCCGGGTCCAGTGAGTAGGACGCGACGTGCTTGACCGCGCTCCCGGTGTGCGCACGTACGAAATCTTGGCGCGCCGTGATTGGCGCCAATGCGTAGTCGTTGCCGCTGTCGCGCGGAATCTTCCGATCGGCCATAGGCAGGACAATGCCACAACACACGGCCAGCTTGGACACCTTTGGTCCTGTCCCTGAATCGTGCGTGGTCGCCCGACCGAGTCCTCCAATGCTCGTGGCCGCACTGCGCTGTCCGACCACAGCTGCCCATGTTTCCCGCCTTCCCTGCGTGACGGCGCCGGCTATCACCGCCCGGGCTACAGGCACCTACACCGCCTACAAGAAGACCAGGACCTACCAGACCTGAGCGGCCCAGTGGCTATCGAAAAGAGTCCCCTTCGAGAATCGGATCGGCGCTAGGTCAATGACGATCCCAGACACCCATGAGGGCTACCCGAAAACCGCAGGAGCCACGGATCAGCGTGGAGTTCGGACACCAGCCACCGCTGCCCAGAAACTCAAGCCTGCCATCCGCAACCGGACGTTTGTCGCCGGTCAACTTGCCGCTGCTTGCTTGTTCTTGGTGTGGGCCAGGCGGTAGGAGTCGGTGCCGGTTTCGATGATGTTGCCGCCGAATGTAAGCCGGTCAACGATCGCGGCGGATAGTCGAGGGTTAGTGAATGTCTTTGTCCAGCCGGAAGAACTTTCGTTTGAGGCAATGGCGATGGAGTTCTCTTCTTCCCGCTCGGTGAGGACTTGGAACAGCAGCTCGGCTCCGCGTTTGTCCAATTCCATGTAGCCAAGCTCATCGCAGCACAGCAAATCAACACGTCGGTAGCGGGCGATCGTCTTGGCGAGCACTTTCTCATCGGCTGCCTCGACAAGTTCGTAGACCAGTTTCGTGGCCAGCGTGTATTTCACCCGGTACCCGGCCTCAGCGGCAGCCGTGCCCTGACCGATAAGTAGGTGCGATTTCCCGGTGCCGGAGTCACCGATAAGAAAAGGCGGTTGTCCGGTGCGCACCCAGTCACTGGTCGCCGGGGTGTGAATTGTTGCGGGGTTGATGTTGGTGGACTTTCGCAGTTTTGGCTGGGACTAGGCGGCGTAGGCGAGCGTATCGAGCA
>JBAXOQ010000499.1:0-2515 GCA_037133175.1 Actinomycetes bacterium | reverse complement strand
CCCCGGGCGGTGACCCGGGCAGCAGTGTTATACGCATTTCGCTGCCTGGTCGATGACGATATCCCGCTCAACGACGGCTGTCTCGATCCTGTCGATCTGGTCATCCCGGCGGGCAGCATGCTCGATCCGCGATATCCGGCAGCAGTGGTAGCTGGCAACGTCGAGGTCAGCCAGCTGGTGACCGATGCGTTGCTTGCCGCCCTCGGTGCCTGCGCGGCCTCCCAGGGGACAATGAACAACCTCACCTTCGGCACTGACGAGTTCTCGTACTACGAGACCATCTGTGGCGGCACCGGCGCTGGTGCCGACTTCGCCGGGACGGATGCTGTCCAGAGCCACATGACCAACTCTCGCCTGACCGATCCGGAGATCCTCGAACTGCAGTACCCGATCATGCTGCGACGCTTCGCCATCCGTCCCGACAGCGGCGGGCTCGGCCGCAATCGTGGCGGCAACGGCGCGATCCGGGAGTTGGAGTTCACCGTCCCAATGCGGGTGTCGATGCTGTCCGGACGCCGTCGGACAGCGCCCTTCGGCCTTGCCGGCGGCGGTGATGGGGCAACCGGACGCACCGAACTGATCCGCGCGAACGGCACCGCCCGCGAACTGGCATCCACCGACTCAGTGGTCGCCGAACCCCACGACCGCCTGATCGTCTACACCCCCGGCGGCGGCGGCTTCGGAGTCGTAGACCCCCATCGTTGAGTGTGGAGTTGTCGTCGTTTTCGATCATGGAAACCAGGCGATAACTCCCCACTCAACGTCGCTTGTGATGTCTCAGCGGGGCGTGTCTGGCAGGCTCAGGGCATGAGCGTGGAATCCGGCGACACCAGCAACCCAACGGCCACACAAGGCCGAGCAGCCGTCATCGTGTCCGGAGGTGACGCCGAAAGCCCCTTCACCACACCCACTGCGGCTTGCACGTCAGGACTCGCCGCCGGGAACACCGACACGGCGCTGCGTGCGCGTCTGCTCGCGTCCGGACACGCCGTCTTCACATCACCCGCCAAGGAGGGACCGGGACAGATCGAATCATCCCCGGGATTCGGTGGGTTCGCGGACGGCCCGGCCGCACTACCAGCGGAGATGACAGTGAACGCCGTCGGCGATATCGACGAGGCTGGCGATTGCCTGGCGAACTTCCTGACCTACTTGCACCAGAGCCGTGCCATCACCGAAATCTGCCTGGTCGGCCATTCCATGGGCGGCCTGTTCTCTCGGGCGGCGATCCGCGTCCTCCAGCAACGCTCTAGCCCGATCCGAATCAGCAGGTTGGTCACCATCGGCACACCATGGGAAGGTTCGTTCGCTGCCGACTATGCCGCCGGAACGATTGACCTGGCCATGGCCAACGGCAACGCGGTCTGCCAGACCTGCATGCAGGAGTTCCGCAAACTGGAAGCCGCCCACCCCCACGGAGCGGGTTCACAAGTGACCCGCAGCTACCTCGATGACAGCGGGTGGAACACCCGGCAGGCCGGGGTGCTGGCCGACATCCCGGTCACCCTTATTGGCGGCGACTACATCACCGACCCGACCGGGTCGCCGGAGGTGTTCCCGAACGACGGTCTGGTGCAACTCTCGAGCGCATTGGCGGCCGGGGTAGCCGAGGCGGTGCTGCCCAATCGCGTCCGGGAACTGATCCGCCCCGACGTGCACAGCATCTTCTTCGCCGACCGATTGGGCATCGACTGGCAACAGGCCCTGACCTGGGACCCCGTGGTGCTCGACGCCGTTGCGGACGCTATCGCGTAGACCACGCCGACTCAGTGCCCGACCAACCCCTTGACCAGGAGCACGACCATTGAGGCGGCCAGCACGATCATGGTGTAGGTCAGGGATCGCAGATTCGAGGCGCCGGCACCCCGCGCGGCCACAAACGCAACAACTCCGACGAAGCAAATCAGCAACAACTCCGCAACCACCAGTGAGACCTTGGGGGTGAAGATCAGCGCCGGAATGGTGACGACCGCCGCGACCACCATGCCGCCGGCAACCTGTGCCCCCAACACTCGTCGGCTCTGTGCATCGACTCGCCCCGCAGACACCAGCCGGGTGGACACCTCGAACGCGAGCATGTGCGCGAACAGCAGCCCGCATACGGTGGCGAAGGCCACGAATGCCACGTCGGCCCTGGTCTCCCGGGTGATCTCCGGGGTGGCGAGCACCACCGCGAGCAGCGACAAGCTGACGTACATCGCCATCGTCACCCCCTCCCGGACGATCTCGCGATTGTGAGCACCACCGGTCACCTCGGCCTCACCAGCCTTGCCCGTGTCAAACACCCGAATCCCCTCCAGCCCGGTCTGGGTTGCCAGGCTACTGGCTGCCCATCAAGGCAGCTCAGCCACGTGAGGACGACGCCGTACCACGATCGCCCAGAGCCGAAAATTCACCACACGCCAACCCTCACCGAGTACGATATGACCATCGAAGCTTCCCTTCCGCTCCCGCTGCGCCCGCCAGCCGACGAGCTGCCCTATCTGGCAATGGAACCGTTGCCACGGTGGTGGCA
>JBAXOQ010000498.1:0-2528 GCA_037133175.1 Actinomycetes bacterium | reverse complement strand
CCCCGCCGTGCGCCGATTTCTGGGCTCGAAAATCGGCGAACGGCGGGGGTTTGCGGCCAGCTGCTACGGCACCGACTTGATGAAGTTGACCAGGATTCCGGCCAGCACCATGACGACGCAGGTGGTGATGAAGAGCCCGGAGTAGCCGAGCGCAAGCACAATCGGCCCACCCAAGAATGGAGCCAGGATCTGAGGCGCGGTGTTGGCGATGTTGATGACGCCGAGGTCGCGGGCGCGGTCGGTGGCGGCGGGTAGGACTTGCGTGATGAGGGCCTGGTCGACGGCCAAGTACACGCCATACCCAAGCCCGAGCAACCACGCGCCGATGCAGGCTGCGATGAAGGACGGGAAGATCGCCAGGATCAGCACCGATACGCCCATAACAACCGAGGAGATCATCACGAAGATCTTCCGCTTGTTCAGGCGGTCCGAGATCCTGCCACCGACGATGGCCGTCATCAGCAGTCCGAGCCCGTACAAGCCGATCAGCGCGGCTTGTCCTGTCAAAGGCTCGGCGTAGTGAAGCTCGTCCTGCAAGTAGTAGAACAGGTAGGTCATGACCAGGGCGGTTCCCACCCAGACCAGGAAACGGGTGATGAAGGCCCAGGCGAAGTCGGGGTATTTCCGCGGGCTGATCCAGAATCCAGCGAAGAACTTGCCCCAGTTGAACGCAGGTACGGCGGACTTCGGCAGCGGAGCGTCTGGCACGGCGAAAGCTATCGGAATCAAGAACAGCAGCATGACGACTCCGATGACCCAGGTGCCCATCCGCAGGTCCGGCACAACCAGTGCCACGAAGAAGACGCCCACCACGATTCCCAGGACGGTGGAAATCCCGACGAGTCCAGAGACCATGCCTCGTTGCCGGACAGGTACTTGGTCGGGAACATACGCAGTCAACGGTGAGAACGCGGAGTTGACCCCGGCCAGCGCCAGGAACCAGACGATTCCCAAGCCGACCAGGGTTGTCTGCATCGACATGACATACATCAACACGGCAGTGACCAGGGCGCTGCCGACGATCCACGGCCGACGCCGACCGAACCGCGAGGTCGTCCGGTCGGACAAGGCGCCGGACAGTGGGTTGAAGACCATCGAAGCGACCGAGCCGAACGCGGTCAACCACATCAGCGCGGTGATCTTGTTTTCCGCGCCCGCCATCAGTTCGGAATACCGTGCCAGCAGGTTCTGCAACGGCGTCATCGCCACGATCATTACGCCGATGTTGGCCAGCGTGATCGAGACCAGGAACTTCCAATTGACGTTCTTGGTCGGTTCGCCCAGCGCTGCCTCGCGTGCCGCTTGGTCTACATCCGGTGTTTGCGTCACGACGCCTCCTTCACCCAGCCTTCTGGCTGACGATAGCCGCCCGGACACCTGGGTTGCCGATTGAACGACCTGCATGGGTGGTGGCCGCTGCGGTAGCCTCGCCAGAGTATGTCTACCGAGGATCCGGAAGGACAGTCCCGTGTCAGCTTCGCTCGAATCCCAGGACGCACCTCGACGAGCGCGCGCGCAGGCTATCGCTGGAAGCGGTGGGGTTGAGGCCGCCCTGGTATCCGGCGCGCTGCCGCACCGGGCGGACCTCACGCTGGCCGAGGCGTTGGTGCTCGGCCTGCTGCGGCAGGGTGTTCACAAGTTCATCACGGTGTTCGGTCACGGTTCCACCGAGCTGGGCAACGTGCTGCGCGTGTACGCCTTGGCGGGGGTTGTACAGGTGTTCCCGGTGCGCCATGAGACCGAGGCGGCGCACGCGGCGACGGCGCTGCGGTGGGCGACCGGTGAGAAGGCAGCGGTCATCACCTCGATCGGCCCGGGAGCGTTGCAGGCGATGGCCGGGTCGCTGGTGTCCGCCAGCGACGGGGTCGGTGTGTGGCACATCTATGGTGACGAGACCACCGAAGATGAAGGCCCGAACATGCAGCAGATCCCGCGTTCGGAGCAGGGGCTGTTCGCACGCCTCACCTCAGTGATGGGACCGTCCTATTCGCTGCACACACCTGCTGCCCTGCCTACCGCTTTGCGTCGTGGCCAACTCGCCGTCGACAATCCGCACCGGCCCGGACCGTTCTTCCTGCTGCTGCCCTTGAACACCCAGCCGGTGATGATGGCGGACTTCAATCTGCGTGAATTGCCCGGCGGTCAGCCGCCGCGGATGGGTCCGGCGGGACAGGGCTACGAGGCGGCGGCTGACGCGTTGCTGGCAGCAGATCGGGTCGTGATCAAAGTCGGCGGCGGTGCCAAAGGGTGCGGGATCGAACTGGCCGAGCTGGCTGAACTCGTCGACGGCGTGTTCGTCACCTCACCGATCAGCACCGGGATCGTGCCGTCCAGTCACCCACGGCAGATGACCGTCGGTGGATCGAAGGGTTCGATCTCGGGCAACTACGCGATGGTGCATGCGGATGCGTTGCTGGTCGTCGGCGCCCGGGCGGTGTGTCAGTCGGACTGCAGCCGGACCGGCTACCCGCTGGTGCAGCATGTCGTGAACATCAACACCGATACCGACGCGGCGATGCACTATTCGG
>JBAXOQ010000497.1:0-2531 GCA_037133175.1 Actinomycetes bacterium | reverse complement strand
ACGCCGTACAGCATCTGAATCTCGTAGGTGCCCCGGTCCCGGCTGGTTCGCACCGCGATCGCGCTGGCGATCTCGATCAGGCGCTGATCGTGAGTGGCAATCAGCGGTGTGCCCTGGCCGGCCATCAGTTCCTTCAGGCAACGCACGAAGGACAGGTCCACGTCCTGGCCGGTCGTGAAGGCGACGTCCTTGGACGCCGCGTAGGCGCCTTTGCACAGACGCACCCGGGAGCCCTCCCCCGCCAGATCGGCGCAATCCTGCTCCGTGCGCCGCAGGTAGGACTGTAGGCACACTCCGGTGGACGGATACTGCTCGCGCACCTCCGACAACACAGCCAGGGTCGGACCGACCGACTCCGGGCCTTCCATGTCCAGCGTGACATCGACACCGATCTTCCCGGCCGCGCCGCACACGGCGAGCAGATTCCCCACCGCGATCTCTTCCCCGCCCAGGCGAAGATCCAGCCCGAGGGCAGATGGCTTGATCGACAACTCCGCCCTGTCTTCGATGTCAGCCTCGGTCAGCGCTTCAAGGAGGCGCAGGTAGGAACTGGCGACCGCCTTGGCAGTGACAGCGTCGGTGGTCGGCTCGCCCAGGAACTCGAGGGTGCAGTGCAGCCCCACCGCAGCCAGGTCGGCGCCGACCCGGACAGCGTCGGCGGCCTCCCGTCCGGCCACAAAGCGGTTCATCAGACCACGGAGCACCGGCGTGAGGGTGGCAGCGGTCTCGACAGCCCCGTTCTGCGACGCAGCCACCATCGCCTGGCGCACAACCATCTCGTTCCTCCGTTCTTAACCCGGATCGATGACCGATCCGATGCCATCAGACTAGTGCCGTCGGACATTCGTCGGGCGGATTCGGTGTTCCGCGGTAGCACGTTCGCCCGTCGGCCGGGATCGAACCCACCCGCGGATCGCGACCAGAGCCCGCCGCCCCGACCCCAGCACCGGCGGCACGCACCACGTGGCTAGCTGGGGAAATTCGCGAAAGAGTCGAAAGCGTCCTCAGACGTGTGCTTCTTGGGCTTCGACTTACTCTTCTGCTGCGCTTTCTCCTGGGCTGAGCCGGGCAGTGGTTTAGTGGGGGTCAGCCAGTCCTGGATGGTCGGCGACACCAGTCGGACCACCTCGTCCTCACTCATCGACGCCAGCGGATCGAGTCGCACAACGTACCGGTTGATCGCCACGCCGAGCAGGTAGCTGGTGATCAGATTGGCGCGCAGACGAGCGTCCGGCACTCCGATGATCCCCGCGAGTCTGTCGACGACCCCCTCTTCCAAGTAGCCCTTGACCCCGGCTACGGCCTTTCCGGTGGATGCCCCAGCGCGCGCCAACGCAATCAGATCGTCCCGGGTCTCGGGGTCCCCCAGCGTCTCCAGGGCGACCCGAGTCAGTCGCTCGCCCATCCCCTCCAAGCCGGGCTGCACCAACTCAGGGATAGCTGTGGCCGGATCGAACGGCAACCGCAGCGCGGCAGCGAACAGCTTGTCCTTCGATCCGTAGTACTTGGCCAGGACTTCAGGCGCCACCCCGGCCGCGGCCGCGATCGTCTTCATCGAGGTGCGCGCGTAACCACGGGCGTGGAAAGCCGCACGAGCCGAATCAAGAACGGCATCGCGGACATCATCATTAGCCATGTGCGCAAGCTTGCCACGACATCATCACCGGGTCCATCCGAGTCCGCCACCAGGGAGAAACTGGATCGTTCAGGTTCCGGAGACGAGGTGCAACTGTGCGAAAGCCAGCGCCTCTGCCAAATCGGATTCGCGCTCGGCCCGGTTGGTCGCCTTGCGGGTAGAGACCTCGATCACCACGTTGCCATCGAAGTTACGGGCCGCCAAGTGCTCAAGCACAGCTCCGCAGGCCTGGGTTCCCCGGCCCGGCACCAGGTGCTCGTCCTTTGCACTGCCGGTTCCATCGCACAAGTGCAGGTGCGCCAGCGAATCGCCGAAGTCCTGAGCCATCTTCAGCCCGTCCGAGCCGCTGACCGCGGTATGCGAGAGGTCCAGCGTGGTGTGCGGATAATCCTCATCGCGCACGTCCCAACCTGGCGAGTAGGCGGCCAACTCGCGCGATGCGGCCCGCCAGGGATACATGTTCTCGACGGCGAAGTGAATGTCGGTCTCGTCCTGCATCCTCCGCAGACCCCGGACGAAGTCGCGGGCGTAGTCACGCTGCCACCTGAACGGAGGATGCACCACGACGGTGCCAGCATCGAACAGTTCGGCGGCCTGACGTGCTCGGACGAGCTTTCCCCACGGATCAGAACCCCACACCCGCTGGGTTATCAGCAGGCACGGTGCGTGGATAGCCAAGATCGGAACCCCATAGGTGTCCACAAGTCTCTTCAACTCATTGGGATCCTGACTGACCTGATCGGCCATCACCATGATCTCGACACCGTCATAGCCGAGCCTCGAGGCGATCTCGAAGGCCGCTGCCGGGGACTCCGGGTACACCGAGACTGTGGACAGGGCAATCTTGGCGGGCGCGGCCTTGACGACTCGAGCCGGTTTCGCGGAACCTGCGGGC
>JBAXOQ010000496.1:0-2534 GCA_037133175.1 Actinomycetes bacterium | reverse complement strand
GCAAGCGACTCCGGCGGCTGCATCTGCTCCGGGGTCTGGGCGGCCGCCTCGGCAGGAGTCAAGCCGCGAACCCGCTCCACCGACGGACTCACGTAGGTGACGGTGCCGTCCAGGCCCATGGTCCAAATGACATCCCAAGCGTTCTCCGCCAGCAGCCGGTAACGCTCTTCACTCTCCGCGAGGGACCTTAGGGCATCGTCGCGCTCGATCTGCAGCAGCGTCTCCTCCGTGACATCCATGACCGTGCCCAACATTCGCGCGAGGCGGCCATCGCCATCCCGGATGACCGTTGCACGCTCATGGACATAACGCAGAGCGCCATCGGGCCACACGATTCGGTGGCGGACATCGTGATCCTCAATTCCGGCCAACGCTGCCTCGATGTTACGGCGCAGTTCCGGTCGGTCATCGGGATGCACGTTCTCAACGAACCTGTCAAGAGTGGGTACGAACTCGTGCGGCTGATATCCAAGGATCCGGTAGACCTCGTCGGACCACCACAGTGTCCGGGAATCGCTGTCCCACTCCCAGGCACCAATCTTCGCCAGGTACTGAGCCTGAGCGAGAATGTCACGCTGACGCACGAAATCCGTTGAGGCGTCTGCTGCCGGCTCCCCCTCGGCTTCCAACGGCAGTGGGGAACTGCCTTCCGCGCTGTCGACCATGTCACTCGCTTCCCGAACACGACGTCAAACAAGCACCAACGAACAGCAGGAATTGCTCCCACCGATCCCTAAAGCCTACGCAAACTGACCAGGTCAGGAAGGTCCGAGTGATCACCCGAGTACAGAGCGTGACCTCTGATGTCCGCAACCACGCTGGACGGTCAATGTTGGGACAGCACGCATGGCGCTGCGTGGAAGCGCTAGCTCGACGACGGCATCGGTCCGATCTGGCGCCGGTCGTAACCGGTCGCGAGGCCGCTGCTCGCGGTCGCGATCAGGGTGGATCCCGATGATGTTGCAATCTTGACCGTGAACGCGCCCGTCGCATCGGCAGTCGTTGATGCGACATTCGTTTCGCCGGTGGTCAGATTCGTGTTGGCGACGGTGACCAGGGCGCCTGGGGTCGTGCTGCCGACCACGGTGACATCTGGGCCCGATGGCACCGAACCGGCATCCGGAGACGTCAGCAACAGGGGCACAGGCGCAGGGGGTTGCGTGCCAACGTACCGATCGCGGACGATGGCGGGCTGCTCAAGCACCTTGTTCGCCGCCAGGTTGAGCGTCAGCCTGACAAACTGCGCTTCCGCCCACGTCAGCGGCGTTGCCGACCCACCAGGCTTGCCGGGCAGGAAGCCGATGGCCGCGGTGCTCGGATTACTGCCATACGCGCTGGCCGCCAGCGGGGCGTTCACCCAGTCCTGCTCAGGCATGAACCCGGCCTCATTTGAGAACCGGGACATCGCACTCAGCAGTAGTTCGGCTTGACTGCCTTGGCCGGCTCCGATGGCATGTTCGGCCCGTTCCCCTGACAGCAGCGGCCATACCTGGCCGGTCCCGGTGTTCATCTGGGCTCCGGTACCCCCGGGGAACGGTTTGCCGAGGATCTGGCAATTGGTCGGGCCCGGGATGAAGCAGTCGCCGTACCCGTCCTCTGAACCTGGGGCCGACGTTCCATATCGGTTGAATCCGACACCGCTGGGGGTCTGGTTGCTGATGGACTTGTCGACCACCCCCAAAGACGTCGCAATGTCCTTGTCATTCGGCGCCAAGATGCCGAGCCGGGTGAGTTCCAGGAACCCCTGATCGATCACAGTGCGCTGATCGTAGGTGCCAGACCCGTTGCCGAGACTGTAGGTGGTTCCTTCGTTCGGGTTGCCGGTCTTGGAGACCCGAATGAAATAGCCGGACGGAGCTTCTGGTCCGTTCGTCGTGACGGTCCAGCCTTTGACGGAGCGCTGGAACTGATCGGCGACCGCCAGGTACAACCGGCTGCGTTCGGCGTCTCCGTTGTCGGCAGCGATACGTCCCGCAGCGACGAGTCCGGCGATTTGAGCGGCGATCGTCGACGGTGAGTAACCCGTCTGCTCCTCCCACCGGTCGACGCCGTACGACGGTCCTTGCGAAACGATGAAGTCTGCCGTCTTTCGAATGTGGTCCCGATACAGAGCTGCGTCCGAACCCAGGCCCGCCTGGTACGCCAGCAGGATCGGGTAGGCACTCTCATCGAGTTGGATGCCGTTCGTGTCCGGCGCCTTCATGCCGTTAGGCAGGCTGTTGCGCGGAATCATCCCGGTCGGCAACTGCTGCTTGGTGAGGATGAATCTCGCGACGGCCTGGGCCGACGCGGTATCCCCGGCGACGAGCAGTGAGCCAGCGGACTCAGACATGTCGCGGGCGAACATCTCTCGGTACGAGCCGAAGTAGGGCCGACTGTCACCAGTGGAACCAGCGACGTTGATCCCCTGGTTCTCGGTCTGTGCCTGGCCCGCCTGGTAGGTGTCGCCCCAGGGCGCGGCAAGGCCGGCCGCGAGCGCCCCGGGGAACGTCTTGTCCATACTGGCCCGCACGGTATTGACGCTCTGCCAGTAC
>JBAXOQ010000495.1:0-2534 GCA_037133175.1 Actinomycetes bacterium | reverse complement strand
GCCCGACGCCGCGGTGGTCTCGGTGCTGGTCGGAAGCCCCGAAGCTGCCGTGAAAGCAGCCGCCGCCTGTGCCCAAGAGGGTGTTCGGGTCGGGTGCTTCCGGCCACCATCGGTACCCGACGGAGTCTCCCGGCTGCGGCTGACCGCGCGGGCAACTCTGTCCGACGCCGACCTTGATCGGGCTGCGACAGCGTTGAGCCGAGCCCGACGCGCCGCCGGCCCCAACATGACCACGCACCGATGAACGCCTCGATCCTGGTCGTCAGCGGAACCGGAACAGACGTCGGAAAGACGATCGTGACGGCCGCCATGGCTGCGCTCGCCGCGGCCGCCGGACTGCGGGTCGCGGTTGTCAAGCCCTGCCAGACCGGAGTACGAGATGGCGAGGACGGCGATCTGGCAACCGTCGCGCGACTGGCCACCGTCGAATCGCTGCACGAATTCACCCGGTACCCCGAACCCCTCAGCCCCCACATCGCGGCCCAGCTTGAAGGTCGGCCCGGGCTCGATCTGGGGTCCGCGGTAACCCGAATCCGGTCCATCGCAGCGGACCATGACCTGGTGCTGGTCGAGGGTGCCGGCGGGCTGCTGGTGGAGTACAACGATCGTGGCGAGACGATCGCTGACCTGGCCGGGAAACTCGACGCGGCCGTGGTCGTTGTGGTCCACCCGAATCTGGGGACCTTGAACCACGCCTCGCTCACTCTGGAGGCCCTTCGGTCTCGGACCCTGTCGCTTGCCGGGGTCGTCATCGGGAGCTGGCCGAGCGAGCCGGACCTGGCCTGCCGGACCAACCTTGCTGACCTTTCCAGGCTCGCCGGAGGACCGCTCGCCGGCACGCTGGAACACGGCGCGGGGTCCCTGTCGCCGGAAGCTTTCCTGGCCGCGGCGACGCGGGGGCTAGCCCCCGTGTTTGGCGGCCAATTTGATGCGTCAAACTTCAGTCAGCGATTCGGATACCGGAGGAACCCGTGAGCACAGATGTCTTGGACCGAGCACGAGATCAAGTACTTGCCGAAGGGGTCAGCCTGAGTGAGGCTGACAACGTCGAAGTGTTGCGGCTGCCCGACAGCCGGATCCCAGAGTTGCTCGCGCTTGCGCACGAGGTCCGCATGCGGTGGTGCGGACCGGAGGTCGAGATTGAGGGCATCGTTTCGATCAAGACCGGCGGCTGCCCCGAGGACTGCAACTTCTGTTCGCAATCCGGCCTGTTCTCGACGCCCGTGCGATCGGCCTGGCTAGACACCCCGAGCCTGGTGAAAGCAGCGAAGGAGACAGCCGCTGCCGGGGCCACCGAGTTCTGCATCGTCGCGGCTGTGCGAGCCCCGGACGAGCGCCTGATGGGGCAGTTGCGCGAGGGCGTGCGCGCCATCAAGGATGAGGTGAACATCAACGTCTCAGCGTCGTTGGGCATCTTGACTGAGGCTCAGGCGGCCGAACTGTTCGAGATGGGTATCCATCGCTACAACCACAACCTGGAGACCGCGAAATCGTACTTCTCCAACGTCGTCAGTTCACACACCTGGGATGAGCGGCTCCACACCCTGGAGTTGGTTCGCGCCTCCGGGCTGCAGGTGTGCTGCGGCGGGATCATCGGCCTCGGCGAATCACTGGAGCAGCGGGCCGAGTTCGCCGCTCAGCTGGGGGCGCTCGCCCCTGACGAGGTGCCCCTGAACTTCCTCAATCCGCGCCCGGGAACGCCGTTCGCCGATGTGCCGCCGATCGAGACCAACGAAGCGCTGAAGACCATCGCCGCGTTCCGATTCGCGCTGCCCCGGACGATCCTGCGGCTAGCTGGCGGGCGTGAGATCACCCTCGGTGACCTGGGGACCCGTGAAGGACTCATGGGGGGCATCAACTCGGTTATCATTGGCAACTACCTGACGACCCTCGGCCGTCCCGTCACCAGCGATCTGGAGATGCTGGCCGAGCTCAAGATGCCGATCAAGGCCTTAGCCGGAATGGTGTGAACGACATGATGATGGACAAGACTGTGGTATCGGCAATCGCGATTCTGCTGGTCGTGCTGTTGGTCCTGGCAGTCATCGCGAACTTCATCTAGGGCAGCAGATGGAGAACACGCCGACAGTCACCAGTGAGCAGTTCTGCAGCCGCTGCGGGGGCGTTGCGACGGCAGCGGATTCGCCTGAACACGCCGGTTGCCGCGCCGCCCTGGAGTTGGAACCGCCTCGGTACTGCGGCCAGTGCGGTCGACGCATGGTGGTGCAGATCTCGCCAACCGGGTGGCAGGCCAGCTGCTCACGGCACGGCGAGTTCACCAGCGGGTGAGCGGGCCAACCGCCAGCAGACCACGACGACGATAGCCGTGAGCAGCAGCCCCTCGGCGTACGTCAGCAAACCCCAATAACGTGCCACCGGAATACCGAGCAGATCAGCCAGGGGCACCAGGATCCACAGCGCGGCAGGAACGGTCATGCCGACCATCACGGCGGACAGCCATCGAAGCGCTATCCACGACGCCGCGTCAAACAGCACCGCTGTGCCCACTAGGAGGGCCAGCGGCAGGTAGTAGG
>JBAXOQ010000494.1:0-2535 GCA_037133175.1 Actinomycetes bacterium | reverse complement strand
TCGCTGGACTGGTTCGTCGACGGCGGGACCGGCCGAGGGGCGCTCGTGCGTCACCTGAGTCGAGCCCGGGACCCCGAAGGCTTCGCCCGTCTGCGGGCGCTGTGCGCGGGCGCCCCGCTGTCACCGGCGAACAGCCAACTGACCCTGCACCGCACCGCGCAGATCGTCGCGGCCAAAGGCGGCATGCTGAGCGACATCACCGTCGGCGACGTGCTGGAACTGCTCGACACCGAAGCCGCCGCCCGCGCCAAAGTAACCGGCGGCACCGCGGTGTTCTACCAGATGCTGCACCAGATGGGGGTCTTCGGTGAGCAGGCGCCGGAAACGGTGCGACAGGCCCGCACCGTCGGGCAGCGCACCCCGGACGAGCTCATCGACCGCTACCAGCTCAGCTGCCGCCCCGTGCGCGATCTGCTGGTGGAGTACCTGCGTGAACGCCAGCCCGCGCTGGACTACACCAGCTTGGACTCGCTCGCGCACTACCTCGGCAAGCGGTTCTGGCAGGACCTGGAACGTCACCATCCGGGCATCGACTCGTTGCGGCTGCCCCGCGACGTCGCCGACGCCTGGAAGCAGCGCCTGCAGACCAAGACCACCGCGATCAAGGGCGACGACGGCCTGATAGTGCAGGTCATCGCGCCACGGATCGGCTACCGGGAATGCCTGACCCCCGTGCGAGCCCTTTACCTCGACCTGGCCCACTGGGCGGTTGAAGACCCCGGCCGGTGGGCGCACTGGGTCGCACCAAGCCCCGTCGGGGAGGAAGAGATCAACCGGAAGAAGGCCAAGCGGCTGCGCAAGTCTCGGATGGACGCCCGAACCCGGGAACGACTGCCGGTGCTGCCGGTTCTGGTCCGCAGCCTCGACCAGCGACGCCGCACTACCGACGGGCTGCTCAACGCCGCCCGCCAAGCCAGCCCGGGCAGCACCTTCACCGCCGGTGGGCAGACCTTCGTGCGTTCGGTTGTCCCGCACGCCGCGGCGGGCAAGGTCTGGGTCGACGACCCGGTCACCGGAAAGCGCCGTGATGTCCGACTGGAGGAGGATCGCGCGTTCTGGGCGTGGGCTGTCGTGGAAGTCTTACGGGCGACCGGCATCCGCGTCGAGGAACTCCTCGAGCTCAGCCACCACAGCCTGGTCCAGTACCGGCTCCCCAGCACCGGCGAGTTCGTGCCGCTGCTGCAGATCGCGCCGTCCAAGACCGACACCGAACGCCTCCTGGTCGTCAGCCCCGAACTCGCCGACGTCCTGGCGACTATCATCGCCCGGATCAGCCGCGGCTCGCCAGCAGTGCCGCTGGTCGCGGCTCTGGACCGTCACGAACGGGTCTGGTCCGCCCCGCTCCCGCTGCTGTTCCAGCGCCGCCACGGCACCGAGAACCGGGCCATTCCCGCCGGTAGTGTCGGCTCCCTGCTCACCAAGGCGCTGGCCCACACCGGGCTGCTCGACACCGACGGCCAGCCGTTGCACTACACCCCCCACGACTTCCGAAGAGTCTTCATCACCGATGCCATCATGAATGGGCTGCCACCGCACATCGCCCAGGTCATCGCCGGTCACCGCGATATCAACGTCACCCTCGGCTACAAGGCGGTTTATCCCGACGAGGCAATCCAAACACACCTGGCGTTCCTGGCCCGCCGCCGGGCGCTACGACCCAGTGAGGAATACCGCGTCCCGACCGACCAGGAATGGCAGGAGTTCCTCGGCCACTTCGAGCGACGCAAAGTCGCGGCCGGAACCTGCGGCCGCACCTTCAACACCCCCTGCATCCACGAGCACGCCTGCGTCCGCTGCTCGATGCTCTGGCCAGACCCCGAACAACGACACCGCCTGCAGGAGATTCGCGACAACCTCATCGACCGCATCGCAGAAGCCGAACGCGAAGGCTGGCTCGGTGAAGTCGACGGACTACAGATCAGCCTTGTCGGCGCCAACGACAAGCTCAGCCAACTCAACAGACGCACCAACCCAACGGTCGACCTCGGCCTGCCCGCCATTGGCAGGGGCACCGAAAGCCACACGACCAGCGGACCCTGACCGCCGATCACCGACGAGTCTGACCAGCAGCCCACCACGCTCCAGAAAGTTCAGAGAATACGGCTTCACCTCCATGCCCTTCGGCCGGAATTTGGCACCGGGGAAGCTGCACCGCCACCACACCCACAACGAAGCCGTCGCCCGCATCAGCTAGTGCCTATCCGAACGCGCCCTCGGCGTGCTCACCGGTGAAGTCGGCGCCGGCAAAACCGTCGCCGCCCGCGGCGCCCTGGCCGAACTGGACCCCAACCGCACCACCATCATCTACCTGGGAAACCCCGCCGTCGGAGCCCGCGGCTTGTACTACGGCATCGTCACCGCCCTCGGAGCCGTCCCCCGATTCCACAAAGCCGCCCTCATCCCCCAAACCAGCGAACTGCTGGCCGCCGAAGAACACGAACGCGGCCGCACCGTCGTGCTCATCATCGACGAAGCCCACCGGCTATCCGCCGACCAGCTCGAAGAGCTACGCCTGCTAACCATCGCGAACATGGA
>JBAXOQ010000493.1:0-2538 GCA_037133175.1 Actinomycetes bacterium | reverse complement strand
ACGGGTATGCCCCGTTACGGCGTTCTCCGCGACTTGTGCCACGGCGCCGTAGTCGACCACGATGCCGTTGAGTGGGATGGCCGATCCGGTCACGGCGTTGTGACTGATGGTCACGTCCGGGTCGACCCCGGCTCCGCCGTCGCCCCACACCTTGATGCCGTCACGCGTGTAGTCGCTCATCGCGTTGTCGTTGATCGTCAGGTCGGATGCGCCAAAGACGCGCACCGCCCAGCTCTCATACTCCGTCGAGCCGAACCCGTGGACTGTGGAGGAGAAGAGGCCCGCACCCGTGCCGGAGACATCTCTCAGGAAGACTCCGAGCAAACCGGCCGTACCCACGGTCTTTGCCCGACCCATAGCATCCACCGTGACACCGGTGATACTCACGTTGATGGGTGTGGCGCCCGGTGAATATGCGGCTACGATGTAGTCCCAGAGGCCGCCCTGTGAGACGCTGCGAAACCGCACCGCCGGAGCCTGGATCGTCGTCAGGCCCTCGCCCGCACCGACCACCGTGAGCGACTTCTGGATGAGGATCTGCTCGGGGTAGTTCCCCGCCGCGACCACGACTGTGTCGCCGGCCGTCGCTGTGTCGACCGCAGCCTGGATGGTCGGGCAGTCGCCCGGCACGTACCACGTCGTAGCCGTCCGAGTGAAAGTGCCGCTGCTCGTGACCGTCCCACCAGGCGTGGTCACCGCAATCGGGCCGGTAGCGCTGCCTGCAGGCACCCTCGCCAAGATGGGGAAGTCAGCATTGGCGGTGGTACTCGCTGGGATGCCAGCGAAGGTGACCGATGCGTCTGAGGTAAAGCCGGTACCGGTGATGGTCACGATGGTCTTCGCCGGGCCCGAGGTCGGCGTGAAGCTGGAGATCGACGGCGGGTCGGCGGTCGGATAGAAGAGCCCAAAGTCGGAGAATGAGCTCGTGAGGCCAGTGACCGTGTGGTTCAGGGTGTCGACCCCGCCAGGGATCGTTATGTCCTCCCATGTCGTGCCACTCCAATGGTACATCTTGAGCGCGCCAACCTTGCCGGCCGGAACAACCGCCGGATCGTAGGGCAGCGTGACATCAACGGTGCCACTGAACAGCGCGCTTGTGGAGAGGTCAAAACACGAGTCCCCAGCCAACGTGTATCCCGATGGCGGTGGATTCACGGCCGAGACTGCGGAGGCGTAGGCCGTACCACCAGAGGAAACGGATGCGAAGTCCAGCACTACGTCCCCGGAGGAGAACGTCGACACGGTGGCCACCACACTGGACCCGGAATCGACGGGCGCGACCGCCCCGCCGAAGATGGTCACGTTGGGGTCGGTGTAGGCGGCCGTCTTGTAGCCGACGAGGCCGCCCGTGCTTCCGGTGGCTGTGGCATACCCGGACCTGTTGACCGACGGATTGTCGAGCACGTTATTCGACATGGCGAGGACCGTATTGCCCGCACTGATTGCAGGGGTGTAGTTGCTGTCCAAACCGAGCAGTCCCTTGCCGCCGGTGTTGGACGTGTGATTCCCCATCAGGGTGATGGCCCTGAAGTAGTTCAGGGGCTGCTTGCCTGTGGATGTCGATGCCAACAATATGAAGTTGGAGTTGATGGCGTCGAAGGTGTTGCGGCGTGCGTCCAGGGTCATGCCAGTTCCTGCGAAGGCATCCTGGAAGTGGAACTGGTGGAGCGAGCCTGAGGTCTGGGAGTTGTCGGAAACGTTCAACGTACCGGAGTAGACCGAGCCGCCGGAGTTGTGCACGAACATGAAGACCGTCTGCCCGATATCGGTCGCGCACTCAAAGGTGTTGCCCGTCACGGAGTTCGTGCCCACGACGCCATACGTGCCTACGAGGCGGTTGCCGTTCGCCAGCGGCCCCACATAGGCCAGCTCGTTGTCCTCGATAGCCCAGTTGCGGCCGCGGAGGATGACACCGAACTCCACCGTCTCGATCCGGCATGCCTCAAGACGAAAACCGTCGATCGCGTTGGGGTTCACCTCGAGGCCGACACAAATGGCGGCCTCCCAGGTGGTGTTGGTGGTCTTCCGTTGCTGGATCGTCATACCCTTCAGCGTCACGTTGTCGGCCGAGACGTAGAACACGTTCACCGGGTCACCCGCAGCACCTGGTGTCTGCACGGTGGTCAGTCCGATGCCGGCTCCCTGTATGGTGACCGACTTGTTCACCGCTATCGTCGTGACCGCTGGGTAGATTCCTGCGGCGACGAGGATGGTGTCGCCGGTGGGTGCTGCTGCATCCACGGCGTCTTGGATAGTGGCGTATGGGGCCGGCACGTTGAGCGTCGCCGCAAGCGCGACCTGAGCCCCCCCAAGCACCAACACAAGCGCGAACAAAGACAATACGAGTAGGCGGGCTGACGCTTTCACCTTGACCCCTCTCGATGTGCCTCCAGCAAGCTAGCATGCTCGCTCCCCCGAGGCGCTGGCACAGAAGTGCCGTATTCAGCTGCCCTACCCACTTGCCACGATGACCAAACAAGCCCCCGTTCAGGAGCTCGCGCGGCAACCCTGCTGCAGATGAGCGCCCGTCACGCATAC
>JBAXOQ010000492.1:0-2542 GCA_037133175.1 Actinomycetes bacterium | reverse complement strand
CGAGCTGTTCAAGTGGCTACGCTCCAAGGATCGGTCCGAGCCGTTGCCGCCGGCCAGCATCACCGGCCTGGCCCAGGACTACGCGCTGCTGGCGGGGGAGCTCGATTCCCTGATCGCTGAGAAACTGCAGGAGGGCGCGCTCCATGACTAGGCTGCCGGACGTCGATCTGTCCCAAACGTTCAGCAAGCGGCCCACCTTGGGAGCCGGTGCCGCCGCCGCGCGCAAGGCCCCGCCCGTCAGCCCACCGGTCACTGTCGTCGCCAAGCCCGCCGAACCGGCCAAGGGGAGCAGCACCGCAGCGAAAGTGGGAGCTGCCAAATCCAATTCCAAAACAGCCTCGAAACCGCCCGGATGGCAGCCGGCGTCGACCAAGCTCAGCATCGACCAACCCGTTGCGACGAAATTGCGGTCACTCGTCAAACCGGGGGAGAAGTCAGTCGCGGACATCATCCTCGACGCCATTGAAGCCACCTACGATGAGCTCCCGGCGCTGGTCAAGAAGCCGGCCGCTTCGGAGTCCGGCAAGTTTGCACGCCGACAGACGGTGCCGCGCACTCCCGTCCTGGTTGGTGCGCGCTTCCTTCCTTCTGCGCTCAACGACATCGATGAGTTGGCGAGCCAGCTGGATGTCAAGCGAAGCACCCTGGTGGAAGCCGCCCTGCGCAAGCACCTGGACCTGCCTGCCGCTCACTGATGCTGTGCTAGGTCGTGGGTTAGGCCAGGTCCTAGGTTGCGGCCTAACCCGCAGGTGCCCGGTCGATCACAGGCAGGAGCAAGGAATGGACAGTGGCGGTGGGTCGCGGTGAGCGGGCCGGATCTGGACATAGCGAGGGTTGGCCGGTTCTGTAAGACGAAGATTCCTGAGCACGCTCGCGACCAGGTGCGGTTGGAAACTGTCGTGCGGGGTAGCGCCGTGACGGTGGTGGAGCGGCGGATTCCATGGCGTGAGGATTTCGGCCCTGAGTGGAGCACCCATCCGGTCGCGCAGTTGCGTTGGAGCCCCCAGTGGAAGACGTGGCGGTTGTATTGGCGGGATCGCAATACCCGCTGGCATGTATATCCGGAGTGTGAGCCAACTCCGGATGTGGCGCGACTGCTCGCAGAGATCGACGCGGACTCGCTACGCGCGTTTTGGGGCTAACGCAGACCATGGCCATGATCGGGGCTCCTATGGTTTCTAGATGGCGCAACAATTAGCGTCACCGATCCTGCGACCGACGCAGTCGACGCTGATATCCAACGATTCTTGGCCGAATGGATCCAACCAGCACGTTCAGGGTTCGACCGCTTCCCGTCGGAGGTCGATTACGGGGACGTGGATCGCGAGTGTGAGCGCGAAGGCGAAGTCCATGCCGACAGTTCTGCCCGCGCCGGCTACGCCGCTCACCAGGCAAGTCAGGGCGACACCATCGACCTGCGGCCGGTAGGCAACACACGTGCTGGGGCGGTTCAGGGCGCAAGTACAAACGGCGCTTGGCACCGGGACTAAGTTGTCGAGTGCGCCCAGTTGCTGCTGGAGCAAGTTCCCCGGGGGACTCGCTCGATGCTCTAGTGAACCGCATCTCCGATCGCCAAAAAGTAGCGTGAGATTTCGCCAAAAAGTAGCGTAGCGACCTGGCAAAGGGTCGCTTGGACGAGTGCAGCGGTACACGGACAGAATCGTGGACGCCGAGCTCGATGAATTGCTCGGGTTGCCGGCGATCGCGCTTGAAGGACCCAATGGTGTGGGCAAGACCTCGACGGCGCAGCGTCGTGCGCGCACTGTGTTGCGTATGGACGACCCCGGGGACCGGGAACTGCTGGCGGCCGACCCCGCACGATTGGACACGAGCGAGCCACCGGTTCTGATCGATGAATGGCAACGGTTGCCGCTGGCCTGGGACCTTGTGCGTCGAAGCGTGGATCGGGATCACTCTGGAGGCCGTTTCCTGCTGACCGGTAGCGCTGGCCCGGCCACACCGCCGAGCCACAGTGGAGCAGGTCGGATCGTGCGCCTGCGGATGCGCCCGCTGAGTCTGGCTGAGCGTGGCTTGCCTGAAGGACCAGCGGTCAGCCTGGGGGACATGCTGACCGGGACCGCCACAATTGCTGGTGCCAGCACGATGACGCTGCCGGACGATGTGTAGGAGATCCTCTCGTCCGGTCTTCCGGCGATCCGGCCTTTGCCGGCGAAACTGGGTGATCGCCAATTGAACGGATATCTGCAACGGATCGTGGACACCGATCTTCCCGAGGCCGGTCAGCTGATCAGGCGCAGGGCAACATTGCGCGCCTGGCTTGCTGCCTATGCAGCCTCCACTTCAACCACAGCCCCCTACGATGCCATCCTGCGGGCAGCCTCGCCCGGCGAAAGTCTGCAGCCGGCCAAGACGACCACGATCGCCTGGTGCGAGGCTCTGGGACGGCTTTGGATGCTGGACTCGGTTCCAGCCTGGTTGCCCGGGAGCAACCATTTCAAGGAGCTCGGGGCAGCGGGCAAGCATCAACTGGCGGACCCGGCGTTGGCGGCCAGACTGCTCGGAGCAAACGCGTCGACACTGT
>JBAXOQ010000491.1:0-2557 GCA_037133175.1 Actinomycetes bacterium | reverse complement strand
CCCGCGGGACGTGCCACACGTTCTCCCGAACGGGTCTCAAACCGGTGGCCGGGTCGATCGGGAAATCCTCGAGAAAATCATGGTCCTCGTGGTTGCCGTCCAGCCACGCCACCAGCACCCCGGCGGCGGCCGCCCGGGCGTCAACGTGGTCCAGGAACCGGGCCCCGGGCGGCCCGGTCCACATGCCGAAGTCGCCGAGTTGGATCACGAGGTCCGCCCCGGTGTCCCGGGCCGACCGCAGGACCGCGTCGGCGATATGCAGGTCCCCGTGCCAGTCCCCGGCCAGGACGACGGCCTGCGGGTCACCGGTCGGCCAGGTCACCCGGCTGCCCGGGTTCACCGGGCCCACCCGGTGTCCCGGGTTCGCCCGGGGTGGGATGGTGGTCATCAGGGGCCTCGTCTCTGGAAGGTGCGCGAGTTTTAGTGTCCGGGCACCCGATTATCCTACGGCAGGTTCCGGGCCGCAAACGACTTTTCTCACGACCGTCTCGTTCAGTGCTATCGGCGCGACCGATCCCGCGGCGGGTCCGTCGATCCGGCACCTGCCCGGGCACGCGGTGCGGATCGGCGATCTCCGTCCGCTCCTGCCGGGACACCCGGCCGGGAGGTCCCCCGGACTGTGAGTCGGTCGCGTGCGCCCTCGACCCCGCGGCCGGCGGGCGAGCAGCCGGGGACTGCTCACAGACCTGAGGGTGTGGGCCAGCGGGAGAGGCCGAGAATCATCGACGCCGCCGCCGTTGCAGGGGCGATGCGCGAGCAAGGCAGCGTTGTCGTGCAGAGGCTGCCGCCGGTGGCCGCCGTTCCGGCACCGGGCATGACCGAGACTGTGTGTCGCGGCCGCGACAAGGGGCCACGGCCTGAATGTCGCAGACTTGCCGGACATCCCGCTGTCGCACTGCCCGCGTATCGAACCGGTCAAGCCCGAAGGAGCCGCCCGCGCCGGCGCCCCGGTCATCCGCTCGGGCGAAGAGTTGCAAGAAGTCGCTCTCGCCTGGCGACGGACTCCGCATCCGCCGGTGGGCGCTCTCGTCCCGCATGACGAACATCTGACACATTGGTGCCATGGTCGGCGACCTCCGCGCGCTCAGCAGCGCACACGACCTTGGAAACTGGGTCCGCAAGGAACTGGCCTCCGAACGTCCGGATGCGAAACACGCGCTGCGCGTCATCGCGCGCGAAACCGATCGGTGGTTCACTCACGGCCTGTCGCCGCACGACATTGCCGGCCTGGCCAGCGAACCGGCGCGCACCGGCGATGTCAGGTGGGATGCGCTGATCGAGGGTGTCGTCGCCTACCGCCTCCACCTCGCAGGAATGGCGGCGCCGCCGTGGTGCCTGACGACCCGGTTGGACGAGGGGTGGGACCCCTACGACACCCCCAGCATCGGGTGGCGGCTTCTCGACATGTTCGAAACCCCGGCCGAACTGCTCCACAAGGGCGTCACGCTTTCGCACCGCAGCATGGAACTTCTGTGACGCAGAACCCGAAGGACCTCACGCACGGGGACATCGTGCGGCTGATCGGAGAACTCGACGCCGAACTCGCGTGGCGCGGGGTCGGGGCAGCACCCGGTCTGTGCCCGCGCCTGCTCACCGCGGCACAGTGAAACCGGAAATGCGATCAAGTGCCTCGGGCACCGGATGTCCGAGCAGCGCTTAGTTGCGTCCGGGCCTTCGCTTGCCGCCCGGCTTCTTCTCGGTCTGCTCGGGGTGGCCCATGTGAACCCGATCGATGATGATGCGTCCGGCTCGGCGCTTTTGCCCGGAGCCGAAGGGGGTTCTGTCGATGTAGTACCACACGCGGCCGCCGCCGGCTACGTCGATGTGCCAGCGCGGGTAGGTGATGCCGTCGAATGTGCCGTACCCGAGGCTGCCTTTCAGTGGCTGCTGTCGGTCCCCATCGTCGTGGTGGGGCTCGTGGGTGAGTCGGTCGTAGACGCGTTGGCATTCCCCCGCTGCTTGATTGCAGAACTGGTTCCATTCGGATTCAGCCTTCTGGGGCGGCGTGCCGGAGTCGGCGTGTCCGGGCCGGTTTGGTTCCCACGCAAACCCGGCGAACGACGCACTACGCGCATCGATTGGAGAGGGTTCTGGCGCCTTCCCTTGGCGCGGATCTGGCTTGTTGGTGCCCACCTTGCTGTCTGGTCCGGAGTCGGAATGCCTGGGCCCGTAGTCCCATGACCGGCAGCGGTCAAGGCGCCCATGCCTCGGTCAACCCCATGCCCGCGCGTGCCACGACTCCAGCCCGCACCAATCGGACCGCTCGAACGGCCGTTCCTGATCGGCTGGCCCGCATGGGTTGAACCGCCTTGCCTTGTTGTCGCCCGGTGTCCGTCACCGCCTGTGCGGCTGCGACCCGGGCGTGACATGAAGCAAGATCAGTGCCAGGTCGTCGGCGATCGCAGCATCGGTGCGTCGCAGTTGCTCGACCTTGCGGTGCGCGCGCAGAGCGTCGGTGTGGTCCCGGTCGAAGTACTCCGCGATCGTGCCGTACGGCTCGGTGAGAAGTTCTCGGCACAGGTACATGGCGATCTGCCGGGGCAGGGGTTCGCGGCGG
>JBAXOQ010000490.1:0-2560 GCA_037133175.1 Actinomycetes bacterium | reverse complement strand
CCCGCCCGACGGTGCGCCCTGACAGCAGACCAGGCAGGCCCTCAACGTGGTCCACGTGGAAGTGCGTGAGGATCAGCAGGTCTACCACCGATACCCCCAGGTCGGTCAGACACCGGTTGATCGGTCCGGACTCCGGACCCACGTCGACCACGATCGCGTGCCCCGCGGTGGTGGCGATCACGGTGCCGTCACCCTGGCCGACATCGCAGACGACGGCCAGCCAGCCCGGCGCCGGCCACGGCCCGCCGGGGAGCGTCGGACGGATCGCCCACACCAGCGCCGCGACGACGGCCATCGACACCGCCAGCTTCGGGGACGATGAACGATGATGGGTGCGCAGGTAGCGCCAACCGCAATAGCCCCCGATCAGCAGCACCACCATCAACACCGTGCCAACCACCCCCGATGGCCACGGCAGCACCCCGCCTGGAACATCGGCAGCCCACTGGGCGACCACCAGGATCCAACCGGCCGGATAGCCGGCGAGCATAGCCAGCAGATGTCCGGGCACCGGCGCCACGCTGGCGACCAGGGCGGCAGCCGCGCCGACGACCGTCGCCGGCGGTACTGCGACCTCGGCGAGCAGGTTCGCCGGGATCCCCACGATTGGCAGCCCGGACCCCAACCCGGCCACCACCGGCGCGGTAGCGACCTGGGCCGCCAGCGTCACCCCGAGAGCGTCCCGGCAGGCACGCCGCGTTCGCTCGGCCCGGGTCTGCGGGACCTCGTCGTCCACCGGCCCCGACCGACTCCGGATCGCATACCCAAGCAGTCCGGCGGTGGCGCAGACGGACAGCACGAAGCCGACGGACGACGCCAGCCACGGATCGATCAGCAGCAACACCACCACGCTCGCGGTCAGCGCAGTCAGGCCACTGCGCCGTCGGCCGGTGAACAGCGCCACCAACGCGATCACCCCCATCGCCGCGGCCCGCAGCACACTGGGTTCGGGGCCGACGACCGCCACAAAGCCCGCCAAAGCAAGCGCAGCGACCGTTACGGCTGCCCGCCGCGGCAGCCGCAAACCGCGGGCTAGCAGCAACACGACTCCGGTGACGATGGCCAGGTTCGAACCGCTGACTGCTGTCAGGTGACTCATCCCGACCAGTTTCATGTCCGAACGCGCTTCCTCGGACAGCCCGCTGTCGTCACCCACCACCAGCCCGGGCAGCAACCCACCAGACTGCCACGGCAGACCAACACAGGCCGCCCGCATGGAGGCTCTGATGTGATGACCAACCCGCTGCCACACCGGCGCCGACTCGATCTGTGTGAATTTGCCGCGCAGGGAGACTTCCGCGGCAGACGACTGTCCGGGCATAGGTGCACGCAGAACCGCCGCTGAACGAATCGTCGCGCCGGGAACCAACGCCATCGCGGCCACCTCCGTCGTGCGTCCACTGACGCGCACGGGCACGTCCAGGACCCAGCGTCGCCCCGCCTCGGTCACCGAGACGAGTTCCGCGGACGCCCGCCACAACTTGGTGTCCGGCGAATTGGCCATAGTCATGGCGGCGTCCTTCAGCTTCGGGGAGCTGCCGACCACGACCTCGACCGTGACGTAGGCGTGATGCTCGGTCATGTCGGCAAGCGGGTCCGCTGCCAGCGGAACCACTCGCAGCGCGGCCAGCGAGGCGCCGACGACCAGGCTGCACGCCAACACCAGCAGAACCGGTCGGGCCGGCCACGGCCGCGCGAGGGCTACGACCAGTACTGCCGCGGCCACCACGACAATCACCGCGGCGAGTCCCGAGGTCCACCATCCGGCCCGCCCGGCGCTCAGCGTTATGCCCGCCTCACTGACCCACAACCCGGCCGCGACCGGCATCAGCCTCGCGTCGCCATTCACAACACGACATGCGGCGCGAGGCCGGCGAAGGTCACCTCTCCGATTCCCGGCACTTCCTTGAGTTGATCGATGCTGCGGAAGCCGCCGTTCTGAGTGCGGAAATCGATGATCTTCGCAGCCATGACCGGACCCACCCGAGGCAGCGCTTCAAGCTCGGCAGCGGTTGCCCGGTTGATGCTGACCTTGGCGCCGGTAGCCCCGGTGGCGCCGGCCGAACCCGCACTCCCTGAACCGCTGCCCCCAGCACCGCCACCCACCGGCGCCGCCCCGGACGGCACCGACACGTCGATCTGCTCACCGTCGACCAGCACTCGCGCCAGGTTGATGTCCGTGGTCCCGCGCTTGAGACCGCCAGCCGCCATGATCGCATCGCCGACCCTCGACCCGGCGGGTAGCGACACGACCCCGGGGTGGCGCACCGGTCCGACCACGTCGACGACCACAGTGGTTGACGCTGCCGGCGCCGCCTGCCCTTCGCCTGGCGAGGAATCCCGGGCGGCTCCAGGACTGCCGGTGCTCGGCGGCGACTGGCCGGCTCGGACGATCTGAGGCGGAGCAGCCGACTCCGTCGGCCGTGAGTGCCATGCGAGGTACCCGACAACCATGACGACGACCACTAGCCCGATGACCGACCAGCGAACCGAAGTGTTGTCCCACGCGAGTGCTCCCCGCTCCCGCATCGTCAGTTCCCGCAGCGGTATAGGGGTGTGA
>JBAXOQ010000489.1:0-2606 GCA_037133175.1 Actinomycetes bacterium | reverse complement strand
TTCGTGGTATTCCCGCCCACCATCCTGGATCTGACGTCCAGGTCCATCTCGAGGACGTTGCCGATCTGGCCGAGGAACCAGGTCGGTAGTTCGAACATGTCCGGGCTCGGGCGCTTGCCGGTCAGCTTCTCGGTGCCCGCGATGTCGGCTGACACGTTTGCCGACACCGCCGTCAGGTACGCCTTGACCAGGGCGGGCGGATCCAGTGGCAGATCGACCTCAACCAGTTCGTGGCCCAGGCCGCGCAGCAGGATGACGGCGTCCAGCGTCGCGGCGCTCGCGTCCGGATCCGTCTCGGGGCCGAGCATTGCCTTCGTCGAGTAGCCGATGCGCAGCTTGCCAGGATGACGCAGGGAATCGAGCAAGAATGACTTCGGCCCTTTCGGCTCGGCATAGGGAGCCCCGACGTCGGCTCCCCGGGTGACATCGAGCAGGGCCGCGCTGTCGCGCACCGATCGGCTCACGACGTGGGGAACCACCAAACCATCCCAGCCCTCGCCGATGTACGGACCGAGGGGCTGACGGCCGCGGGTGGGCTTGATGCCGAAGATGCCGCACGCTGAGGCCGGAATGCGAATCGATCCGCCGCCGTCGCCAGCGTGGGCAGCCGGCACGATGCGAGCGGCCACGGATGCAGCAGAACCGCCGGAGGAGCCGCCGGGAGTGTGGTCGAGGTTCCACGGGTTGCGGCAGGGTCCGCGTAACTCTGATTCGGTCACACCCATGATGCCGAACTCGGGAGCGTTGGTCTTTCCGACGATCATCAAGCCGGCCCGTTTGTAGCGGGCAAACAACTCTGAGTCCTGCTGCGGCCGCCAGTCGACCAGCGATCGGCTGGAGGAGGTGTTGGGCTCATCAGCCAGTACGCCATCCATGTCCTTAACCAGGAACGGCACGCCTTGGAAGGGTCCGTTGGGGGGGTCTATCGCGTCCCGTCGGGAGGCCTCGTTCCGGATGACCACCACCGCGTTCAGTGCCGGATTCAGCTTCTTGATCAGCTGAAGGGCGACGTCCACCAGTTCGCTGGCTGTGGCATCGCCACGTCGGACGAGTTCAGCCAGGCCGATCGCATCATGCTTTACATACTCATTGACATCCACACGCCATTTCAGCACGCGCAAGCCGCTTGATTCAGCACGAAGCGTGCGGGTTGCGCCGTGCGTGGCACGATCTGATCGGTGCCCATCGCGGACCTGTCGGGTGGCCGGGCAGGTCCGCTGAGGTGCCTGCTGGCCCTAATAGCACGGTGCACCACGGCACCTGAATCACCTGCACGTAACCTTAACCTCATGGTCGCAAGGAAAAAGGTGGGAGTCATGTGCCCCCACTGCCGGCAATGGGCACAGGTGGGCGCGTCCTCAAGTTGGTGGGAGTGCACGTGCGGAACGCGACTGAATGCCGTTCGATGCCCCCATTGTCAGGTGACGGAGGTTGTTGAGGGCCTGGACTTCGAGTGGTTGCGATGCAACGCCTGTGGGCGATCGACCGCCGACCACCCGCAGGACGTCACGTCGGATGCGCAGGCCTACGCCCGGACACTGAACTGGCGTGGCTTGACCCAGGACATCCACGATCAGATCATGATCTTCGGTGATCGGGTGGTGAGTGCCACCGGCGTAGACGTGCCCGTCGATGCCGTGGTGAGCCTGGCCGTCACGACCACTGCGATTGTGGTGGCCGGAGTTGGGCCCGACGGCAGGAAGTTCGCCGTGCCCGTGCCACGCAGCGAATTGGTCGACTTGCGCATCGAACTGCGGGACGAGGATCTGGTCGCCACCACGCCGCTGAGCAGGTTCACGGTGCTCGGTGCTGGCGTCGGCGGCGCGATTTCGGAGTTCCTCAAGGTCCTCACTGGACATGTTGCGCCCAGCGAAACCGTCATTACGATCACCACAGTCTCCATGGTGGTGATTGTGACGACGCGAGAGGTGTCGCCTGAGAAGGCAGATGCCCTGATGGTCGACGTGGAGCGTGACATCTCCGCCAATCGCAAAGCGATCATCGAAGCTGCTCCGGAGGAGCCTGATCCCGAGGACCTGGTAGACCTGCTGGCGGAGTTGTCGGTCTTGCATGACACTGGGGTCATCACCGACGATGAGTTCGCCCGCAAGAAGGCCGAGATCCTCGATCGGATCTAGCGGTCCCAACCTGCTTGGGACATCGTGCCGGTCCAGGGTTCCCTGCCAGTCAGGCACCTGTTCGTTTCACGGCAACAGCGCAGGGTGGACAACACGACCACCGCTGACATTGATACCCAACGCAAGCGCTGGGTCCTGTGCACAGGCGTCCTTCCAACCCTTGTCCGCGAGAGCGATGACGTATTCCGAGATGGCCGAACCGAGGGCGAACGTCGACGTTCGGGGGACCGCCGCCGGCAGGTTGGTGATGCACGAGACCAGCACCCCGTGCGAGTCATAGGTCGGCTCGCCGTGCGTGGTCGGATGGGCTAGCTCGTAGTTCCCGCCTTGGTCGATTGCGACATCCACCAGCACCGAACCGGGGGCCATACGCGACACGTCCGAGTCGGTCACCACGACCGGTGCCCGGGCGCCGGGCACCAAGGCCGCACAGACGATCAGATCCGCGGCGGCGAACAGGTCATGCAT
>JBAXOQ010000488.1:0-2607 GCA_037133175.1 Actinomycetes bacterium | reverse complement strand
GAGGTCGCTAGTTCGGCCCGCCATTGCTTGGCTCGTTCCCGATCAGCGGGGTGATCCAAGTCGGTCACTTTGGTGCCAGTGATGCGCAGAGGACTCCAGCCGAGCACCGACTCAACCGATGGTGAGGCCCAGCGGATGACCGAATCGGCATCGACTTGCAGGACGACATCCGATGCATTCTCGGCCAGCAACCGGTACTGCTGTTCGCTTCGCGCAATCTCCCGCTCGGCCCTGACGCGGTCACTGATATCGGCCAGGATCCACGCGAAGCTGCTGACTTCGCCGGTCGCGTCCTGGATGGGACTGATACTCAGCAGCGCGGGCGATTCGGACGCATCCGCATGAAGAACTGAGAACTCCCCTCGGAAACTGCCACCCTCTTCAATTGCGTCCCTGATCCGATCGAAGCTGCCGATCTTGGTAGCTGAGCTGCCCAGTACCTGTGCGGACAGCCCGGTGACCCAGGTTGGGTCCCAGCCGGTCAAACGAGTGAAGGCAGGGTTGACACGTTGAACTGTGCCGCCCGCGTCAGTGATGATCACAGCATCGAGGGTGTTGCCGAAGATGGCAGCAGCGTGGCGGAGCTCGATGTCGACTCGTTCGCGTTCAGTCGTGTCGTGAATCGTTGAGAAGTGCAGTTTGCGGTCCGCGTCTTGGCCTCGGGCCGAGTCGGACACGTCTGCGAACGCGGTCACTACTCCGATCGGAGGAACACCGACCGGATGCGAGGAGGCGGACAACCACAGGGTCCGACCGGCATGGCGCCCGGTGGTTAGCAGAACTCCCATCAGAAAGCCGTCGACCGCGTCACCGGTCTGAACGGCGCGTATCGGTGGTTGCTCACCGTTGGCTAGTGGCAGGCCATCTTCGGACACTGCTGACCAGTGCCGATCGCGCGAGTTGCGGTCGGCGAGCTCGTCCCAGCTCAGCCCAAGCAGGTCGGCGGCGGCCTCGCTGGCCGCCACGACGAAACCCAGGTCGTCGTGCACGATCAGGGCCGGTGTGGCGCCGGAGTGCTGTGCTGCTGCGAGCTTGGCTGCTGCTGATTCGGCGCCAGCCACCAAGTCGGTCTCGACGCCATCAGCCCATGTCAGGTCAGTCACGTGCTGCTGCGGGAGTAGGACGCGCACCGGCAGACATTGCGAACCTCCCAGACTCATGAGCGGGGCACCTCAGGGCGAGCGAACCAAGGCGAGATGTGGGCAGCATCCCGTCCCGTTGACGGTTGTTCTACGACCCTACCCATCGACACGGCTGGGTTGCCAGCGACCGGAAGACGAATCACCCGCATGCCGGACGTGGGGTTTGGGACTGGAAGGGCGCAATCGGTACCGTTCCGCCCTTTTCGGTGGGGAATCTCCCGCTCCAGCGCCGCTGGCCTCGGGACTAGGCTTGCGGCGGCGGTCGTCCAAGCGACACCGACTTCCCGGTGGTGTCCGCCCTCGATGTGGAGTCGTTCGCTGCGTGGGGCCGACTGTCCGGGGTGGTGCCGAGGATCGCTGTGGTGGCCGGACGGTGTTTTGCCGGCAACGCGGTCCTGGCGGGCTCTTCAGATGTGGTTATCGCGACGTCGACGTCGTCGATGGGCGTGGCTGGCCCAGCCATGCTCGCCGCGGCCGGGCTTGGGGAACATCGTGCCGACGACATCGGCCCGGCGCCGGCGCTGGCAAAGGCCGGAGTGATTGACATCGTGGTCGCGGACGAGTCCGCCGCGGTCGCCACCGCCAAGCAGGTGGTCGGGTACTTCCAGGGCCGCATCCCCACCTGGGTGGCGCCCGACCAGCAGGTCTTGCGCGAGGTGATGCCGGAGCGCGAGCGGGCTGCGTTCGACGTGCGGCCGATCATCGCAACCCTCGCCGACGCGGGCAGCGCGACGTTTCTGCGGGAGGCGTTTGCCCCCGAACTGGCCACGGCGATTGGCCGCATCGAGGGCCGACCTGTCGGGTTCCTGGCCAACCAAACGCTGCACAAGGCCGGAGCGTTGACCTCCGATGCATCCGACAAGGCAGCCCGGTTCCTGCAGCTGTGCGATGCGTTCGGGATTCCGCTTGTGTCGTTGGTCGATACCCCAGGAATCATGGCTGGTCCGGCCGCCGAACGTACCGCGATTTTGCGTCACGCCTCGCGGCTGCTCATCGCCGGCCCACGACTGAGTGTGCCGCTGATTGGCGTGGTCGTGCGCCGTGGCTATGGCCTCGGTGCACAGGCCATGCTCGGTGGCAGCACCAAGGAACCACTGCTGACGTTGGCATGGCCGTCCGCGCACATGGGCCCGATGGGACTTGAGGGAGCGGTCCGCTTGGCTATGCGCAAGGAACTGGCCGCTATCGCGGACTCGGCCGACCGTGAGGCTCGCGTACAGGAGCTGACCGCTGCCTACCAACGGCACGTCACCGCTTTGAACGTCGCGCGTGCGTTTGAGATCGACGACGTCATCGATCCCGCCGAAACCAGGGCAGTCATCGCCTCAGCGCTGGCGCTCGCAGCTGGCGACGGCGGGTTCGTTGGTAGTGGACGAACCGTCGACGCCTGGTAACCCACCGACCAGCACATACCGAACGGTATGCTGGGCGACGTGGCTGCCGATGGAGTACGTGAGCGGCTGCT
>JBAXOQ010000487.1:0-2617 GCA_037133175.1 Actinomycetes bacterium | reverse complement strand
CAACGGGTATTTCTTGTTCTTCGACTCCTCCCCGCTGGGCCCGGCGGCGTGCGCGCCCGACCTGGCGAACAAACTGACAGCGAACATCACCCCGAGTTGGGCGGTGGACCTGCCGATCACCGCCAAGCGCACGCTGCGCGCGGTCGTGGTCGACAGCGCGTACGGGTTCAACAAGGAGATCAGCCCGTGGTCCGCCACTCAGCGCATCGCCTACCAGCAGGCCGCGCGGCTGGCCGCCACGAAGACTGGCCGCGAGTCCTGGCTGCTGACCCACCGCCCATCGTTCGGGGTGGAATCGACGCTACTGTCCAAAGGCAAGCCCACGTGGGCGCAATGGTCGGCCGTCGACCAGACCGCAGCGTCGGAAGGACTGCTCGGGTCGTACACCATGATCTTGTCCTCGCACCTGCACGTTGCCCAAGTCGTGCATGTTCCGGGGTACCCGAACCAGGTCGTCGTCGGCAACGGTGGCACTGTGCTGGATCCGACCACGGGTTACACGACACCGCCGTTCGGTCCACTGCAGAACGGCATCGGCGAACCGCTGTCCCCGGACTACAACAAGTACCCGACCGCCAACTACCTGTGGACCCAGGTCCGGTACGGCTACACGATCGCCACGCCGTTGAAGAAGGCCGGCAGTTGGCAGCTGACGTTCAAATCCGACGCCGGCCACCGCTACGCCGCCTGCACCCTGGGCAAGCACCAGACCGCGTGCGGGTAGCCGGATCGAGTCGCTCGCTAGGCTGCTGTCCATGACCGAAAGTGTGCAGGTGGTGATCGGGAGCGGTCACCGGAATCTGGCGATTGTCGATTCCGTCGCCGCGGCTTTCGCGACAGTCCAGCGAATCTCCGACGATGACGCCCGGCGACTACGGCAGTGCGTCGGTCGGCTGACGCGGTGGTCGCTGGATCAGGCCTATGCCGGGGACGAATCTGGCGAGCTTGAGGTCCTGCTGGAGGCCGTGCTCGGCGGGGTGCACTGCGTGGTCGCCGACCACGGCCAACCGCTGGCGGCGTTCGGCGGCGGACTTGGCCCGGTGCCCGCGGAGTTGGCCGACCTGGCAGCGATCACCCGCGACCTGCGGCTGGTCAACCTCGGCGGCGACGGCAAGCGGCTGCATGCGACTATCGTGATTCCCGGATTCGTACCTGCCGAGCCCGCAGCCGACGGCGAAGCGGCGGGCGGCGAAGCAGCGGCACGCGGTGGAGCGCCTGCAGGCCTGAGGCCGGACGACGTGACGATTCGCGATGCCCGACCAGGCGATGCCGAGGGCATCGCGAAGCTGCTCTACGGCACCTACGGCTTGAGCTACCCGCACGCGGACTTCTACCGTCCGCGCTGGTTGGCGGAGCAGATCAGCACCGGCGGCATCTTCTCGACTGTCGCGGTCATCGGTGATCAGGTCATCGGCCATCACGCCATGCTCAGCGAGCATCCGGGCGGGGCGGTCGAAAGCGGGGTCGCCGTGGTGGATCCCGCCTTCCGGGGCCTGGGCATCGTCACCCGCCTCGCCCATCACTCCGTCGCGCGGGTGCGCGCAGCGGGCGTTCCGGCGGTCCTGAGCCGGGCGGTCACCCACCACCCGTACAGCCAGCGCGCCGAGCGGTCCCTGGGCTTTCACACCACCGCCCTGACACTCGCCTCGGCGCCCGGACAGACCGGACGCATCGCGCTGCTGGCGGCGTACCTGTGCCTGCAGACCCCAGCCCGGCCAGTGTCGATGCCGGGCTTCTACGCCGAGCCACTGACCGCCGCGTACGCCAACGTCGGACTCGAACGAAGCGTCCCGCGGCCGGACACCGGACGCGCCGAACTCGGCGACCTGCCCGCCGTGACCACCGAGCGCGAAGGGCTCACGGACTTGCCGGGAGCTGCGGTGATCACCATTGCGCGTTGGGGAGGCGACACCAGAGCGACCCTGATCAATGAGCTGCGGCGGATGGTCCGCGGCGACGACGAGGTTGCCTACGCGGACCTGGATCTGCACTCGCTGGATACCGCCGAACTCGACGAGATCGTCGAGTTGTTGCGCAACTACGACTTCTTCTACAGCGGCCTGATGCTCTTCGGACGCTGCGGTCACGACCACCTGCGGCTGCAGGCGATGCTCACCCACCAGGTCCAGATCGACAACCTGGTCTTGGACTCCGACTACTCGCGGTCGCTGCGCGACACAGTCATCGACGATTGCGGCCTGCTGCCGAGCACGGGCTGATTCCTGCTAACTCCAGCGGGATTCTCGCCAGTGTGAGTACCCAAGGTGGCTCTGGCCACGTTCAACGCACACGATGGCGGCGGTCGGGGAGCGGAACGGCGCCCATCACCCTGATCGTTTGCCGCGCGCCGACTCAGCGACTCACCGCGGCCGGCGCAGCAGTGCCTCCTGGGCGGCCGAGGCGACGAGTCGGCCGTCACGGGTGAAGAACTCACCTCTGGCGAAGCCGTGGCCGCCGGACGCAATTGGGGAGGTCTGGACGAACATCATCCAGTCATCACAGCGCACCGGCGAGTGGAACCACATCGCGTGGTCGATGGACGACAGCTGCAGGTCCGGGTTCAGCACTCGGCCACCATGTGGTTGCATGATCGTTCCGATCAGCGTCAGATCCGAGA
>JBAXOQ010000486.1:0-2635 GCA_037133175.1 Actinomycetes bacterium | reverse complement strand
GCCCCGGTTCGCACAAGTCCACATCCGGTCTGGACGCAATGGCTTCAGGCGCGCCCCACGTGCGGCCACCGTCGCGCGAGATCGTTTTGTAGACGACGAACACGCCTTTCTTGCCGGCATCGCGGAAGAAGCGACCGTCGTCGTGAAACAGCGCCATGTAGTCGCCGTTCTTCAGCCGCTCCAATGACGCCATCGCCACGATGCCGCCAAAGTCGCCGATGGGCGCCAGCGGCGTCCACGTCGTGCCGTCGTCTTCTGACGAGGCCATGCGAATGGGATAGAGCCCTGAAAACAGGATCAGTCGCTTCGTGCCGGCCTTGTCGATGACACGGTAGATGGTCGGTGTCTCTTTCGATGTCGACCAGTTGTCGGGCACGGCGAGGCGATCGCTCCAGGTGCGCCCGCCATCGAGGCTGCGCTTCATCGTGATCGGCCCCGCGCCATGCCCGCGCGGATACACGATCAGCAACGTCTTGCCGTCTTCGAGCAGGACGGTCGTTGGATGCCCGATGTACTGCCCGGCCTCGCGATCCACGACCACCTGACGTGCCGTGTCCGCCGACAGATCGACGAGCGGAATGCCCTGCGCGTAGACGACCGCCCCGAGCACCAGCCCGCACCAGACCGCACCTGCTCGCACCTGATGTCTAGTAATCAACGGCGTAGTCTTTCTTGAACGGCTGCCCCGCCCATGCTTTTTTCGCGGTCCAGTCGGCGGCGGGCGCCGTCCAGAACGCGTCGTCAGCGGGCAGGCCGAGCGCGTTGAAACCAAGCGAGCAGATATACATGCTGCCCGCGTTCGAGTAGTAGTCGGCGATGTTCGGTTGGTGGCCCGCGAAACCGAGCGTGAGCCAGCCCTGCGCATCGAACACGCCCGGCGCCGCGAACATGCGACGGATCACCGCAGTCAGGCCGGCGCGCACCTGTCCGGGTGTGATCTCGTCCGGCAGTTGATGCAGCACCGCGCAGTGGCCGAGCGCCTGAAAGATGGCCGTGCGGTACGTGATGCTGCGACCGAACGCCGGATACGTGCCCTCAGGCGAGATCATGCGTTCGAGGAACTCGGCGTATCGGCGCATGCGCTTGAGCGCGCGATCGTAGCGTTCCTGAATCGCCTTCGTGGATTGCTTCTTCCGCTCAGCGACGACGCGCTGGGTGTCGAGGACATCGACGAGCATCGGATGGATGACGAACGAGTTGTAGTAGTCGACGTGCAACTGCGGGCCATCGGAGTACCAACCGTCGCCGACGTACCACGACTCGATCGTGTTCAGTGCGGTGCTGATCCGATACTGATCGGCGCCTTCATCGAGCCAGTGCAGGAACACTTCCACCATCGCCATGAACAGCACCCAGTTGTTGTTGGGCGGAACAACGCGGCGGAGGGCTTTGAATTCGGCGATTACGCGCTGTTTCGCGGTCGCGTCGAGTGGTTCCCACAGTGTGGCCGGCGCGCGGAGAAACGCCTGCGCCAGATAGGCGGAGTCGACCAGCGTCTGACCGGTCTCGTGCCAGAGCATGTAGTCGGGGCCCGACGGGTCAAAAGACTGCACCACTCCGTCCGGGTCCGCATCGTAGCTAACGAGATTGACAATGCACTCCAGCACTGGCTGCGGAAAACCCACCTCGTCGTGTAGTTGGTATGCCTGAAGGGATAGGCAAGAAAGGGCATTCGGCTTGCGCGTTCGTGCAGGAATCAACAAGTCATGCCTGTCCCGCAGTTCCTTCAACGAATTCGGGCATGGAACCCCCAAACGCAGGGCACTATTACGGACAGATGGCAGCCACCGACTGTGCTCAACCGGAATGTCCGGCAGGCTCTCGACCACCCGGAACTCCATTTCCACGCGGTCCTCAGCCCTGCCGAAATACGACACCCGGGACGCGAGTTCGTCAAGTGTATCAAGGGGCGGGACTGTATCATGCTGCAATTGCCACAGGTAACGGATTTCCAGAACGCGTGCATCCCTACCATTCAGGTCATATCCGCTGATTCGGCGCAAGGGTGCCAGTTGCAAACCGCTCTTCACTAAATCGCTGTCCTTTTTGTTGTTGAGAGGCAACGCGGTTTGCAACCGTTTCCGACGATACTCGGGCAAGGCGTCGCGGGCCGCCACCACCGGTGGGGCTTGGCGTTCCAGCCATTCCAATGCCCGCTCTGCGGGATGCATTGTGCCATGCAACGCAGCAGGAACTCCCGCAAACGCAGCATTGATCAAGGATTGGAACACCCGCCCTGGAGAAGGCGGCCAATCACACTCTTCTTCCCCCGCCCGTCCCATACGGATGCCATGAAAATGGTTCTCCGTGAGAACGCAGGTGAGGATGAGATGTTTAACTCTCGGGTCTTCTTCCATGATTAGCTCGGAGTTGAATCAGATTCATCCCCTGTAGGGGTGCCCTTGGCTGCCTTTCTGGCCGCAGTGCTCGCCTTTTTGACAGTCTTCTTCCCCACGGCGCCGTCAAATTCGTCCTTGAGCGACTTGGAAGTAACAATCAGTGCGAAATCTTCTTTGATCGCTAGGATGCCTGCGGCTTCTTTGGCGAGTTCAACAAGCGCATTCTGATTCCCGCACAAGCTTAGCAGAGCCGGATTTTCAGCGCCACCTCTCAGTTCGTATTTCTCTTTGGCTAT
>JBAXOQ010000485.1:0-2642 GCA_037133175.1 Actinomycetes bacterium | reverse complement strand
TTGAACCCCGGACCTACGCATTACGAGACTGCGCGGAAGCATGGATTCGCCCCTAGGAGTTGTTGCCTAGCAACGACTTCCGTGACACCGAGTGACACCCAGACACACTGAGCGACAGGGAGAAAGGGAGACGGAAAGGGCGAGAGTTCGTGCGTAGATCAGCCGATTCTCCGGCTCGGACCTAAGCACCATCGATGCGTTGGTCGGAACGCGACGTCCATTGGCGTGCGGGCCACCCATCTGGCCGCCCGGTAGCCCGTCCAGCAGATGAGTCTTACACCTGAGTGACGTGGCAATTTCGACAGGCTACTAGCCGGTTGCCCTTGGTGATAGTCAAATCCAAATGGGTAGATGCGCTTCAGAAGCGAATGGGATTCACGGTGGCGTTCCTCTGGCCCTTCAGCCCCTTCTTCGCCCGCGCGAAATGCCAGTCGCGAGTCAACCCCACTTCCGCCGAGATGACGTCCCCGACGGCCGTGCCCAGTCCGGCCCGTTGGCTCACGGTCCGATCAGAACGCGAGCCAAGCGACAGTAGGAGTACCTCGAATCTCGGATCGGAGCTTGAACATGTCTCCTGGATCGGGGTGGTTGCCGTTGGCCGGGTTCGCGGTGGTCATCTCATGAGTGCTTCTTGGTTGTGACCCGCGAAACAGCATCTCGTCACGTGTGGCACCGACAAATCAACGATCTGGAGGACCGTGCCCGAGAGATCCAGACGGACGACTGATCCGCCATCCCAGAACGCAACCCAGGTTCGCGTTGCGATGCGGTGCCGCATACCGAGCCGTTCGCGAGCCCTCTGAGGCAGTGCTCTTGCTCGTGCATTCTCCTGCTCGCTGCGGCAAGATCGGCAATACCTGCGCCATATTCCGGGGTATTTCGACGCCTCAGCGGAGAATGCCGCTGGGATCGTGGTGGCGTTGCGATCTCGCCCACTCCCGATTGAGAAGACAACCAAAACCAGGCGATTCCGATAGCGGTTCCATGAATCCGTTGCGAACGGTGGGCTGCTCAAGGCTGTCCGCATAAGGGTCGACCCCCGTGCCCGGCACTCCCCATTCGATAGGGACGTCAAGATGGCCAAGCGCCGAGAATACCCGGCTATGCACATGAGCAAACATGTGTGGAGCCATGGCGACCCCGCCGGCGAGACACCGGTCGATGACCCGCTTGCCGCCTGTGATGCCCCCCATCGAAGTCAAGTCGATTCGGATCACATCGACAGCCTCGCCTGCGAGGAGCGCATCGGGGTAGTAACTCCCACCCTGTTCATCTCCCATCGCAATGGGAACACTGGTGCGTGATCGGAGTTCCCTGACGAGCTCCACATCGCCAGGGGGAAAGACGTCCTCGAACCACCCAAGTTGAGCTGGAGCGGCCAGTTCGAGAAACTCAAGGGCCGATTCCACCGTGTCAAACGTCCAGCCGGCGTCACAACCCAACCAGCATTCGCGCGCCTCGCTACGAACAGCGATGAGACGCTCCACCGAGGTGGCGATGTCGCCACTGACAGGAGCTTTGAATCGTCGCCATCCGCTTTCGTATAGGTTGCGCGCCTGCAGGCCTACCTCCTTCGACGTCAACTGCGTAGGCGGATAGCCGACGATGGCTGTCGCTGGCAACGCTTGTAGGCGACCGCCGAGCAGATCGGAGATGGATCGGTCGGCCACTTGGCCGGCGAGATCCCAGGCGGCAAGATCGACCACGGACTGGGCCCGCAGCCCGATTCCCGTCGAGTGCGACGCCAAGTTGCGTCGGCGTGCGATGTTGTACGTCTGCTCGCGATCAGCGACATCGGTGCCGATGTAGAAGGGCGCCACTGACTTCAGTATCTGCTCTCCCACGCAGCCATCACGAGTCAATGCGAATCCGATTCCCTGATGGCCTGACAGTGAGGTCAGCCTGACAACGACGAACTCACGATCGACCATGATCCAGTCACCAAACGCGATGGGTGCCGGTAGTTCAGCTCGAATCGTTGCCACAGAAACGTCGACGACACGTCCGGCAGTCACGATGTTCCCCCGCACGCACCGTGGACGGCCCTCGTGGCAAGCCCGGGACTGTTCGTGCTAATGCCCGCGCGCGTGCGTAGCGGCAGAGGCAGCGCAGAACGGGAGGCAAGAAGGTGAGCGCCTCTGCTGTGCCGACTTGCAACTTCACGCATGGGCGGAGTCCGGCTGGGCTAAGCCGTTACCCTCAATGACCGAGAGCGACAAGCGGTAGTGTCGCTCCGCCCCCGGCTCGAGAATTCGCAGGGTCCCTTTCGAACGAGCGTCCGCTCTTCCGCCAAGTCCATTCGTTGATGGTTCAAGGCCGACCACGTACGCGCCACGATCGAGTAGCCGCCACTGGATGAATGCTGGCAACTGCTCAGCGTCGTAACTCAGCGTGACACCCCATGGCCGCTCTTCATCTGAGCGATTCACAAGCGATACCTCGACCAGGCCATCCGCATTCGGCCTCATCTGGTGCTGGAAGGCTTGTTCAGCGAAGCCGGCGGTGGGTGCTCGGAACCTACGGTAGACATCGTCTGCTTCGGACTCAGCAGTTGGCGAACGGAATACGACCTCTTCGACCTGCGCAACGAACTCGGTCTCGGGTCCGAGCAGCGGGGCTCCGAAGTTCATGTGGTAAAGGAT
>JBAXOQ010000484.1:0-2657 GCA_037133175.1 Actinomycetes bacterium | reverse complement strand
CCAGGGCACCTCCGACGAGCGCTGGCAGGACGCGCTGGTCAGCGAGCTCAAGGCGATCCCCTCCTCGGCGTTCGAGGCAGTCGACACCTCGGGCATGCAGATCTCGCCGGACTCCGGTCAAGCCCGGTAACCGAGCAGACCGGCGGCGCCCGAGACCGCGCCGAGCGATTGCGATGCTGACGGTATCTACTTCGGGCGCAAGTGAGCTTCCACCCAGGTTGTTAGGTGGCCCACGCTCACGTCCCGAGCGGCCACCTGCCGGATGGTGGTGGCGATCTCCGACTGCACGGCACTTGGTTCCGCCTCGTTGAAACGCGCGAACACAACGGCGCAGACCCAACTCAGTCTCTTGTTGCCATTGAGAATCGGGTGGCCGCGATTGATTCCCTTACCTCCGGGGGTATCGGCTTGGCATGCGCGACAACCGGGACTGCGCTTGACTTGGTGGGAACAATCCCGCGGGCAAGCCGGTTGTGCGCCTGACCGGGGGTCAGCGACGGGACTCCTGTGCAATTACGCGAAGGTGGCAGCCAGTGCGACCACAGTCGAGGCCACCACGAAGAGCGCGATCAAAAGCGGCCAGGCGAAGCGTAGGTACTTGTCGTAGCCAACCTTGGCGATAGCCAAGCCCCCGACCAGCACGACGCTGGTCGGGGAGAACATCAGCGTCAGGCCGTGGCCCGTGATCCAAGCAGTGATGGTCGTGGGCCGGGACACACTGGCGAAATCTGCCAACGGCGACAACAACGGCATCGCCAGCGCCGCATGTCCGGAACTGGACGGGATCAGGATCGCCAAGGGAATGTTGATGAGCACAGTGATCACGGCGAAGGTTCCCGCCGATGCACCGCTGACCAACTGCTCCATCGAATTGAGGATGGTGTCCAAGGTCTGGGTGTTGGTCATGATCACCGATACCCCGCCAGCCAGCAGCACCACCATCGCCGGGCCCATCATGTCCGACGCCCCAGCCGCGATCAGCCGCACAATCTCTTTCTCCTGCATCCTTGCCACCACTCCCACGAGCACCGAGGCGATCAGGAACAGTATCGCCAACTGCGGGAACCACCAGTTCAGCTCGAACCAGTACGGCTGCGACCCGGCAACCTCGTGCAGGTAGTCGTATTCCGCCGACCCGGTGGTTGCTCCGAAAATGCTTGACCACGGGATCACCGAGAAGATCATCAACCCGAAGGCGAAAGCGGTGATAACGAGCACCAACTTCTGGGTGCCTGTCAGTGCATGCACGGCATCTGCCGGCTCCGACTCCAGATCCTGCTCGGCGTGGTCGGTGGCGCTCTCCGCGCTGGGGTCCGGGTCGTCCCATCCGACCAGCGAAGAGCTCGGGTCTCTGCGCACCTTCGCCGCGTACCGCAGTACCCATCCAATCGCCATGGCAGTGAGGATGACCCACAGCATTAGGCGTAGCGCAATACCGTCTCCAATCGAGACGCCAGCCTCGCCGGCGGCGACCCCGATCGAAAACGGGTTCACGGTGGCGCCCATCACGCCGATCAGCGCCCCCATAATGATCATGCTCGCGGTGACAAGCCGGTCATAGCCCAAGGCGGCCATCAACGGGATGAACAGGGCGTAGAAGCCCAGCGTCTCCACTGAGAATCCCATCGTGGATCCCAACAGCGAGAACAGCACCATCACCGCGGCGATGAGCAACCATCCCTTGCTTCGCAAGCGGTTGGCCAGACTGCCGACTGCGACCTCGAGAGCGCGGGTAGCGAAACTCACCGAGATGAAGGCGCCGATCGCCATGATGAAGACGATCACGCCGATCTGACCGAACATGCGCCCGACAGTTTCGGTGTTCACCGAGTCGGTCTCAAGGTTCAGCAGCCCATAGATGCCGTTGATCGGTGCCAGAATCAACTGTTGCACCATCTGACCGAAGCTGAATGGGGACGGCACCTGGTGGTAAGTACCCGGGATTGGTGAGCCGTCAGCATCCATGGTGTAGGTGCCCGACGGCAGGAACAATGCCGCGACCCATACCAACACCGTGACAATGGCCAGTGTGGTCACTGCGCTGGGGAACTGGAACTTGCGCTTGGCCGGCGTCACCTCGCGGTCGGTGGAATCCGCGGTGCCAGCGTCCTTGGCGTTGTTCATCCCAAAACCATCCTCGCCCTAGTTCACAATCTCACTTCAGTAATCAACGGCATCGCGAGTGATCGGACACGTCACGCAGTGACCTCCGCCGCGGGCTCTACCCAGTTCGGAACCGACGATGGTGACGACCTCGATGCCCCCTTCGCGCAGCAGCATATTGGTGTAGGTATTGCGATCGCAGGCGAAAACTACACCGGGAGATGTGCAGATCAGATTCGCGTCTCATCCTTTGTCAGCTCCAACCCGCTGGGGTGGTCGCTGGGACAGTAGGAGAATTCCTTGATGTTGTGCACGATGCCGGAACACAGCAGCACGCAGTCGCGATCCGCGAACGTGACGGATTTCGCTTAACGTGATCAGTTCGCGGTCGCCATGTTCGGCTGGTTCGATCGCCTGCCCGTACACCCACTCAGCTGCATCGGCGTAGCCCTTCACCTTCATGTGCTCGCGCAGTTCCTTGTTGCCCACAGCGCGCCTTTGCTCGAAGCGCGCTTCGAGCACCATCGCCACCGTCGCGTCATGAACAATGTACC
>JBAXOQ010000483.1:0-2659 GCA_037133175.1 Actinomycetes bacterium | reverse complement strand
GTTCCACCAGTCGCACGAGGCACCAAACCCCGTGGGTCGACCTTTGCCCCGTGTGGCCAATATCAGCATCCATTTCCAACGGGTTTACGCGCATTGCCCAAAATGACTCGGACGGCAGATCTCTACGGCCACGCCTTCCGCTCCTCTGCATTACAGGGATTCGGGCGCGCTATCGCGTCTGGAGTTGGTCGGGCGCGGTGACCAACCCGTGTGTCCACTTCAGCGATTGAGTGAACTTCGCTTGCCCTTGCTGACGGTCGCACCGGGGTGGCCGGTCGAGGCCAGCATGACCCAGACGGTTCGAGCGTCCTCGTCCACGCAATACCACAGGCGGGCTCCGGAGGAGATATCGAACTGCCATTGCGGAAGATCGATTCCCCCGACCCTGCGTGAGCCAAGCGAGCCCGCCAAGGGTTTCTGTGTATCGGTGCGTTCTAGTGGGTGCAGACGCATCCGCTCCCATGCCTCGCGGACGGTATTTGAGTAGTGGTTCACCAATTCGGTCCAGTTGGATGCCGCGTCCGACGTACCGAACCGGATTCGCCACTGACCGGCAGCGGCGGGCTGGGCGACGTCGTCAAGGCGCTTCGGCATGCCCTGGTCCTGTTGGCCATTGGACATCGGAACCATCGGGAGTGTCCACCGGCGATGACAATGCGTGCGCGAGTATCGGGTCCGACCATATGTTCGCCGCTGCCTGCCAGGATGACAGCAGGTCTTCGAAGGCGGTGAAGCGCCCGATCTCAGCGCAGCCACGCAATACCGCAAGGCACTCGTCCGCGAACCGGATCTTCTCGGAATCTGGCAGGAACGTCAGCCACGGCAGGTCGTCAGCAAGACCGTCTACGACGATTTTGCGCACTTCGGCCCGTCCGAACGCGCGTTGGAACAGGTGCGAGGCGACGGCGACCGCGTGGCGGTCGGACTGGACTCTGCGCAGGGGCGCGAGCACGAAGGTCGTCTTCCCCGCTCGGCGTTCCAGAACGACCTCGTCGTTGCGGGCGTCGGCTTCGTCCAAAACGCGAGCGTAATCACGCACGAAAGTGGCAATCGGCATAGTGGGCATGAGTCAATAGTCATGAATAAACGCTGCATTGTCAACTCACTATTCTTCCCGCGGAGAGTCAACTGGGTCGGTTCGTCCGGGTGGTCCGCTCTGACGCAGGGTGCTCAAACCATGGGGTGTCAACGGTCCTGCGGGTAGCACGGCGGAAAGGTCTCGGGTGGCCGCGACCAACCGGATCGGTTGGTCGCGGATGCTGGACCGAGCGACTGAATCACAACTGAGTTTACGTGGGGACCCCGGGAAATCCCGGGGTTCACCAGTGCTCTCGTCAAGCTAGCCTCACAGTGGCTGTTCCGGGAGTGACTCGCGACGGCCGCTCACCGCCGGTGGGACCGTCGGGGGTGGTCCCACCGAACCGGCACAGAAACCGAACCCGGCGTGTCCGGCAGTTGCACGGAACTACGACGGCCAGTGGTGAATTCGAACGGAAGGAACGGGCAATGCGCAGAACGAGTAGGTTCGTCAGTGCTGTTGCTGTCGGTGCAGCAGTGGCGTTGGCTCCGCTCGGCGCGGCCGAGGGTGCTCAGGCCGCGACACCAGCGGCTGGCAGGGGGCCTGGCGTCCACAATGCTGCTCCATCCGTTGCCCGGGCCGTGAAGTCAGTCGGCTGGTACAACAACGCACAACTGAGCATGCGCCGACATGCGCGCGTCAAGGTCGCCAACTCGAACGCGCGCTTCGCGTATGCCTACAGCACCAACGCCAATGCTTGGGGTTTCCTCAAGAAATCCAAGCGTGGCAAATGGCGGTTCCTGGACAACGGGGTGGTGGGTAACGGCTATCCGACCTGCTACAAGTCCGGGCTGGCGCGGGCCGGGGTCCCGCTGTCGGCGCAGAACGACTTCGTCGCCGCTGGTACCTGCGAGGAAGCCGACTACGTGCCACCGACCGAGTACTGAGCCGAAGACGGAAGCTGTTTGCCAGAGCCGTCGCCGAATAGGAGAACGAACTGATGAAACCCCGCTTGCTCGCGCTGACGATTGCCGCTGGTCTTGCCGTGTCGTTGTTGATCAGTGTCCCGGTACAGGCGCAGACCGGTTTGGACCTGGCCGCCAGCACTGCAACGACCGACATTGACGGCGCGCGGTTGCCCATCTCGACTCCTGCTACCGACCCGGCGCCGCGCTATTACCAGGCAACTCATGTCCGTCGGCACTACCTGTACAAGAAGGGCAAGCCCAACAGGGTTTCGGTCTACGCGGTCGTGACAACGTGGAATTCTCCGCAGGGCGCGGACGGTCGCACTGGCGGCTCGCACATGTGTATGCGTGACGGTGGGGATGGGCCTCCGGGGGTGTTCTACGGCGACTTCGATCGGGCTTCGGGCTTCTATGTCGGTCACCGTATGTTCGGCGGCCCACCGTTTCGAGCGCGCGAAGCCATCAGGACATCACGCAAGCGTGCTGTCCTGAGTGTTTTCTACTTCGATGACCCCGATTGGCAAGTGCCATGGAATTCGACGCTTCCCGAGGTGTCGAAACGCACGTTTCTCCGTGCCGGACGCGCCGGAGGCTTTTGGGCGAAAGGCCTGACGAAGCCTCAGACCTCCTCAAGTAGTCAGTGGAATCGGGTTGTGACCTGGGGTTTCATCAG
>JBAXOQ010000482.1:0-2662 GCA_037133175.1 Actinomycetes bacterium | reverse complement strand
TCGCTGGATGACCTCAGAATCGTGGTCGGGTGGGCTCGGCGTCGACGCGGGGTGCGTATCGCACGTGATCTTGTGGAGTTTCTCACTCCTCGCGCCGAGTCACCACCGGAATCGCGAGTCAGGTACTGGCTGGCGTTCCACGGCCTGCCCAATCCCAAGGTGAACGAGATCATCGTCGTCGGAGGGGACTTCCTCGGAAAGGGCGACCTGGTGTTCGAGGAGCAGAGAGTGGTTGCGGAGTACGACGGCATCGTGCATCTTCCCGAGGAGCAGCGCCGTAAGGATCAGGCCCGGCGCAACCGCTTACAGAGTGCTGGCTGGTATGTGGTTGTCCTGACAGCCGATGACCTGAAAGATCCCTACCAGATGTGCCGCATGATCCGGGCAGTACTTGAGTCCCGTTGAGCTCCTGACCGCGCCAACCGAGAACCGCAGACGCCCCGCGCGGCACTCCATGTCGTCGACTGCGAAGTTGTCGCGGGGTTTCCTTGATCGAAAACCGCGACAACCTCGCAGTCAACAAAGGAGGTGGGGAGAGGGAGTGCCGCCTGTGGGTCAGCTGGGGTTCGGTGTCGCGGGTGGGTTGGGGCGATGGGTGATGGCGGCCCCGATGATCATGCCGACGGCAAGTCCGGCGGTGGCCGCCATGGGGACGCCGATCTTGAGGGCGAATCGGCGTGAGCGGTAGTCCCGGATCTGCCAGCCGGCGGTCCGGGCGTGTGCTCGCAGGGCATGGTCCGGGTTCACGGCCACCGGGTTGCCGACGATTGACAGCATCGGAATGTCATTGGCCGAGTCTGAGTAGGCTGAACAGCGAGCCAGATCCAATCCCTCGGCCGTCGCTAGATCTGCGATCGCCTCGGCCTTGGCTTTGCCGTGCATCGGCAGGCCCATTAAGTGCCCGGTGTAGTGGTCGTCGATCACCTGCGCCTGGGTTCCCAGCGCGCCGGTCAGGCCGAGTCGCTCGGCCACCACCTGAGCCACTTCGACCGGCGTCGCCGAGACCAGCCACACCCGCTGACCCCGGTCAAGATGTGATTGGGCAAGTGCCAGGGTTCCGGGCCACAGCTTGTCGACCATGTACTCGTCGAACACCTCATTGGCAATCTCACCGATCTCGTCGACATGCTGGCCCCTGATGATCGCCAGGCCCGATTCGGTGATCTTCTTGAAATCGTCCATATCCTCGTTGCCAGCGATGGTGAACTTCGCTTGCATCCAGGCGAATCGCAGCAGGTCTGAGGTGGACACAATGTCGTGGTGAGCCAATCCCCGGGCGAAGAAGTACCCGCTGGCCCCGCGCATGACGGTGTTGTCGATGTCGAAGAAAGCCGCGGCCGTCGGGTCCTGCTTGACAGCCGGAGTCAGCCCGATCGGACCGAGTTGCAGGCCCGCAGGCTCGGGCGCCGGCTCCGGGTTGGATGTAGTTGCCGCGGTGGATTCGTCGTCCAAGTTGCTCACACCCGCAGACTAGTCACAGCCGATGTGCAAGACTCGCGCCGTGGGAGTTAACCTCGCTGACTTGGTGCAGGATGCCGCTGCACGACGGCCTGATTCTGCCGCAGTGGTTGAGGCGGGACGCACCACGACTTGGGCGCAGGTGGAGCGACTTGTCCGCGCTGTCTCCGGCGGACTCGTGGTCAGAGGCCTCGTTCCGGGTGACCGGGTGGCCATGGTTTTGGGCAATAACCTGGAGTTCGTCACGACGTACTTCGGGGTTCTACGCGCCGGTCTGATCGCTGTTCCCATAAACACGGCTTACACCTCTGTTGAGATCAGCGATCTGCTTGAGTCCAGCGGTGCGAAGTTGGTTATCACCGACCGGCATTCCACCGGTACGGTCCGCGACGCCGCTAGCCCTGACACCGCGGTCGTCGAGGTTGGATCTGACAGCTGGCGCAGGATGACCGTAGGTTCGGCGCCTCCGCCGACCTACGACACGGACCCCGAGAGCACAGCCGTGTTGATCTACACGTCCGGCACGTCGGGCAAGCCGCGGGGCGCGATGCTGTCTCACCGCGCGCTGCTGGCCAATCTCGACCAGATGAGCTCGTTGCACGACCCGGCTCCGATGGTCACTGATGATGTTGCACTGATTGTGCTGCCGCTGTTCCACATCTACGCGCTCAACGCGGCCCTCGGCCTGGTCACCAAGCATGCCGCCACCGCTGTGCTGTCCAACCGGTTCGACCCGAAGACGGCACTGGACCTAGTACGGGATCACCGGGTGACCAATATCGCGGGAGCACCGCCAATGTACGTCGCGTGGTCCGGCGTGCCCGATGTCGCCGAACGGATGCGCGGCGTTCGGATGCTCAACTCGGGCGCCGCACCCCTGTCACCGACGATCTTCTCGCAGTTCGCGACATCCGGCTTGACCATCTGGGAGGGCTACGGGATGACCGAGGCCAGTCCGGTGATCGCGTCGAATGCGGTATCCGGGCACGCGAAGCCAGGATTCGTGGGACTCCCGATCCCCGGAGTCGAAGTCAAGCTCGTCGACGATCGCGGCCACGACGAGCCGCGAGTTGCCAGAGAGGCCGTTCACTGTGCTGAAAGCCCTCCGAAACGGCGATCGCGACCAGCGAACGCGGCGATGGCTTCATCGAGATGCGCCTCGGTGAAGTCGGGCCAGGTGGCATCGGTCACCCAGAGTTCCGCG
>JBAXOQ010000481.1:0-2675 GCA_037133175.1 Actinomycetes bacterium | reverse complement strand
GCCGTGGACAGTGCGGCCAACAGCCGAGCCATCCGCCAATGCGCCTTCCTGGCCGGACGCCCTGGCGGCACTATGTCCTTCTTCGCTGTCACTGTTCCTCCCGTGTCCCAAGCGTGCCCGCCAACGACGTCGGATGCAGTTCGAGCATGGCATTTGTGTCACCTGCTGCGATCACAATTGCAGTATGGAAGGAACACCAACGACCGATGCCGGCCACGTCGTTCGCGGGCAATGCTCACGGTGCGGACAGGCTCGCCCGGGCCGCTACGACGCGGATTCGACTCGCGCTTGCCCGCCAACCGCGGGCGGCCCACGGTCGGACGGATCGTCACCGAGTCCGTCTCCGCGTGGAAGGTTTCCGGCGAAACCGTAATTCACGAGGTCGCCGCCTGAAGCAGGCTCTCATGACTTCGCTATCGCGCACCCGAAGGAGGTCCGGTTGCTTGTTGAAGCCAAAGGACACTACGCGCGCGGCGACCATGCTGGCGCAATAGTGCCGGCCATTGTGTGGCTCCGGGTGGGTCAGTGCGCTGGCCCACCCGGGGCTTCGGTTGACCGCCTGTTACGGCTGAACGAGCTTGGAGTGCACGTACCCGTTTGACCAGTTCGAGTATCGTTCGAGAAAATCATCCGCGGACAGGCCTCGAGCTTCGTGGGAGCGCACGATGTCCGCGACGACGTAGTCCGGTTTGATTTGGTCGCCGTCGATGACGACCTTGCCCAATTCTCCCTGAGAATCTGAGAAGACGATCGTTCGAACGACGTGCGCCCGATGCTGACCTCCTTGATCTGACTGAGTGTCATCCGACCCGCCCGCCTGATCCACAGGGGTCATCGCATCGATGATTCGCGCAGTCGGGGTTCCAGGAACTCGTCGTTCTCGTACCCCACCGGGCTTGTGCCCAGACCGGTCGGAATCAGAGTGCGAAATCACCGAATCACCTTCCTGTTGAACTGCCAGCCTCCGCTGGCGTTTCAGCTCAATTGCCAGCACACGCTGGCGCTGCATTTCCTGCTCGTCGGGCAGCGCGTCATGCTCCATGATGTAGGCAACGAATAGCTTGCGCTGCTCCGATGGTGTCTCCCGAGCGAGGCAAACCCGGCCCAGAAGCGACGGCGCGGCCTGGAATCGGAGTCCGCCGTCGAGGAAGCACTAGCCACGACCGCTTCCGCCACGTCGGGGCTGGTCGTGGTGCTGAACTCGACGCAGAACGTGGACCGCGTCGTCACCGCCTACCGTGCGGCGTTGCGATGCGGGCGCCAAGTAGTGCTGGACCTGTACACCGCGTCGGTGATGGCCGCCACCGGGCGGGACTCGATTCCGCAACTCGGGGACGACTGGCCGAATGTGCACGTGTTCGTTCCCAGGCTTCAACGGCTGAAAGTTCTTCATGCGCAGGAGTTCGAGCGCACTGAACGCGTGCGGCCGCAACGGCTGTTCCCCGAGAACCTGCTCGCCGACCCGGGCAAGTACCTGCTCGTCGGGGCATACCACAGCGAGCTCGCGTCGCTGATCCGCGGCGGGCAACTCGCGGACCGCGTTGTGGTGTATTCGATGTGGAACGGCTATCTGAGCGAACCGTCCGGGGTGAGGCTGCGCGCCACCCTGGACTCCGCTCGGATTCCGCTGATCGAGCACCACACCTCCGGTCACGCGAACACCACCGACCTGGCCCGGCTCGTCACTGCGGTGCACCCCTGGCCGTGGTCCCCATCCACACGCAGAACCCGGACGAGGTCTGAAACCAAGATCAAATGTCTGACCCGGGACATAGAATTAGGGGACAAAGCCGGTCCAGATGAGGCCCTCCGGCCCAGCAACCAAGGCCGTGCGTCCCGCACATAGGCCACCCATTTCGACTTGGACGCCAGCCACGGCTTTGCCTGAACCGACATCACACCGAGCAAGGAGCACCGCGTGAACACAGTCCACCTCACCCCGTCACTGAAGGTTCAAACGTCTTACCCGTTCGAAGACGAAGAAGACTTCTGGTTCTGGGAGGAGGGCATGTTCGGCGTCCACTCGATCGACGTCATCATGACCGTTGCCCTCGACCAGGACACACCAATCACGAATCTCTCCAAGGCGCAGAAGCAACAAGTCCGCGCCGCCAAGAGGAAGGGTGAACCGAGCGTTGATCTGCACATCGGAGATATCCAGATGTACAACATCGAGACTTCCGGTGGGGTGGCGTGGCAGATCGCCGAGTACTACAGCGCCAGCGTGGCCTTCGCGATCGACCCCCTCATGGCCGGGATGGACGACGAGGACTGGCCGATCAGCGACGCCCTCGCACAGCGCCTGGCGCTCGACGAGGAGTTCTGCGGCGACGTGTGGTACCTGGAGTATGTCCGCCTCGACCCGGCCTGGCGCGGACGCGGATGGGGACGGTGGGCCATGGCAACCGCGATCTGGCAACTCGTCGACTCCGGGGACCCCGTGTCCGCCCTCCCGGCACCGTTGGAGTTCCCTGGCCGGCCCAACAGCAACCCGCCAACCAAGAAGTGGAAAGGGTTCCCCCACGCCCAAACAGCCCTGGCCGCGAACCTGCGCCGCATCGGATTTCGCAACTTCATCGACGGCTACATGCTGCTGGACACCGACTCCCCCGCCGCCCTCGAGAAGCTGTACCGGTGGAAGGACGCGGACCGGATCTCGCCTCGCAGTGCGTAGC
>JBAXOQ010000480.1:0-2675 GCA_037133175.1 Actinomycetes bacterium | reverse complement strand
CCGAGGGCGGTGAGGAGGCTGACGCGCTCGGGCGCTCGTTGCTGGTGACGGTGACGTCGTTCTTCCGCGACCACCCAGCATGGGAGGCGCTGCGCGAAACGCTGACACAGCAGTGGGCAGGCCGAGATCCGCACCGGGCTGTGCGCGTGTGGGTGCCGGGGTGCGCCACCGGTGAGGAGGCCTACACCATCACCATGATCATCGCTGAGGTGCTGGGGGCCGGGGCGGATCTAGCCGACCGACTCAAGGTGTTCGGCACGGACCTGTCCGATTCGGCGCTGGAGATCGCCCGCCGCGGGCAGTACTCCGACGACGCGACCGCGGCCATCCCCGAACACCTACGGGAGCGGTGGATGCGCCGGGCAGGCACCGACTGGCAGGTCATTCCGGCGTTGCGTGACGCGGTCGTGTTCGCCCGCCACAACGTGGCCCAAGACCCTCCGTTCCCACGCATCGATGTGGTATCACTGCGGAACACGTTGATCTACTTCACCTCACCGCTGCAGGCTCGAGTGCTCAGCTTCTGCCACTTCGCGTTGGTACCCGGTGGAGTGTTGTTCCTGGGTCAGTCCGAACGGCCCACCGGCCCGACCGGCGCGTTCGACGTGATCGATGACCAGGCCCGCATCTACCGCCGGTCGGCGGCACCGTTCCCGGCCCCGCTGCCGGTGCCGGTTCCCGAACGCATCCCGCTGCGCCGGAGTGACACGCTCGCACCGTCCTCAGACCAGCGCCTAGTGATGCGCGATGCGCTGATCGACCAATTCACTCCGCCGGCACTGGTGGTGGACGCCAACGACGACGTCATCGAGGTGATCGGGGATGTGTCTCAGTGGTGCTGGGTGGCTCCCGGCCAGCCCAGCGCCCACGTGGTCGCGTTACTGCGTGAGGAGCTGCGGGTGCCGGTGCGCAGCCTGCTGGTCCAAGCCCGTTACGGCGGGCCCGAACAGCAGCCGCGCACGGTGATGACCCCGTCTGGGGATGCCCGCCTGGAATCGCGGCGCCTGGGTCCGGTCGAGTCCGAGTGGGTGTTGCTGACCTTCAACCCGGTCGTCCCCGATCCGACCGCCGCTCCCCCGTCAAAGCCGGGCGGGTCCGGGGACGAACAGATTGACGGTGAACTGGCGCAGGTCCGCGACGAACTGGATCAAACGCGGGCCGCGTTGCAGGCCACCACCGAGGATCTGTCGGCCTCCAACGAGGAGCTGCGGGCAATGAACGAGGAACTGCAGGCCTCGGCAGAGGAGTTACAGGCCTCCAGTGAGGAAGTCCAGGCCACCAACGAGGAACTGCAGGCTACGAACGAGGAACTGACCGTCCTGAACACCGAGCTGCGCGAGCGCGGCACCGAACTGGCCGCGCTCAACGCCCATATGCAGAACATCCAGGGTTCGCTGACCAGCGGCATGATCGTGGTGGACACAGACATGCGCGTCACTCAGTTCACACCGCTGGCGGTGCGTTTGTTCGTGCTGATCGACGCCGACTTGGGCCGACGATTGACTACGGTCACGACCACGGTCCCGGTGCCGGAACTTGAGGACCACTTGCGCGCCAGTATCGAACAGGGGGCCGGTTCCATGCTGGAACTGTCCGGGCCATCGGCGGACTACCTGGTCGCGTTCCAGCCGTACCTGCAAGACGCGGTGCAGTCAGGAGGAGCCATCGTCGTCGTCACCGATGTCACCGAGTTGGTGGCAGCGCGCCGGGCGCTGGCCCAAGCTGAGGGCAGCGAACCCTAGACCGACGCGGCGACCAGTTCGTCGCCGGATGCGTGCTGGCGACCGGCCATCTTGCGCAGCCTGTGTTTGGGCATCGAAGTCGGCACGATTGCTGGAACGGTCCAATGCCACAAACCCCGCCAGCTAGTCACAAGTGGCGGAGTTTGAGACCATTCTCGGGCGGTCAGTCACTGGTGGGTAACGGGCGGAGGTGAGCAATGGCGACCCTCACCGAACGCGTTCGGGGCAAGTCTGGGTTCCTGTTTCCGTCCATGGTGGGGTACCGCCGGTCGTGGTTGGTGCGTGATGCGATCGCCGGGATCACTATCGCGGCGATCGCGATCCCGGGTCAGATCGCGGTCGCCAAGGTCGCTGGGATGCCGCCGACGACGGGTTTGTGGGCGTGCATCGCGGCCGGTTTGGTGGGGTTTGCCTTCATCTCCAACCGCTACCTGTGGGTGGGTGCTGACTCGACCACCGCGCCGCTGGTGATCGCCGGGCTGTCCGTGATGGCGATCCCGGCGTCCGAGCATTATGTTCAGTTGGCTGTCACGTTGGCGCTGTTAGTCGGGGCGATCTTCGTGGTAGTCGCGGTCGCCAAGATGACGTGGCTGGCGGACCTGCTGTCGCGCACAGTGGTGGTCGGCTTCATGGCGGGAGTGGCAACGATCATCGTTGTCGGGCAACTGCCGGCACTGCTCGGGATCCCCCCGGGCGGCACCCACACGCTGTCCAAACTGTGGCACGTGCTGACCAACCTCGGGCAGATCAATCCGGTGTCGGCAACGATCGGGATAGTCTCGCTGGCGGCATTGCCGCTGTTCACCGTACTCAACCGCAAGTTGCCCGGGGCATTGCTCGTGGTGGCGCTAGCGACCCTCGCCACGGCGGCGCTGTCGTTGACCCGGTTCCAAGTCGACGTGCTCGGCCCGCTGCAAAGCGGTCCTCCACAGC
>JBAXOQ010000479.1:0-2698 GCA_037133175.1 Actinomycetes bacterium | reverse complement strand
CGCCTCCCTTCGAAGTGGCTGGCTAAGACAGCACGATCAACAACGTCACGATTACCACGCAGAGCAACACGAGCGACCCCACGACGGTCAACACGTAGCGGGCCGTTCCTTTGGGCTTCCTGACCTTCAATCCGGGCGGGGGCTCCCCTTGCACCGCGGTCAGCATTTGCAGCCACGCGCGGGCCAGAGACTTCTGGTCGCTGTAGCCCTGGACTCCGTAGGCGGCATCTTCTGCAGCAATGACGGTCCCGAGTACCCCGTCGACCAAAGGTGCTGCCGAGTAACGGATGTCGCCGCTTTGGTAGAACACGATGCGGTGACGTTTGCTGCCGGTCCAGATATCGGCCGCCGTGTTCATCTCAGCTAGCGTGACGCTGTGAACGTCGCTGAATGGCGCGTCGATCATGGCTTCGCCGTTGTCGGCGACGAACGTCAAACGCTCAGCAGCAATCCGGAGCTTTCCGGCTCGGATGCCCATGACCGTCGGGTTTGTTCGGTAGCTGGCGTTGCTCTCGTAGGCACCGCCCAGGTACTGCCCGGCTTGTAGTGCTGTTTCCTGCTCGTGAGTGCCGTCCCCGCCGGTGTCCATGTAATTGACTGTCCTCTCGCGTCCCGTCAATGACAATGCTTCGACCCGGCGGCGTTCGGAGGATCACCCGGATGGCGCAAGAGGCGACGGAGTACGAGTGTCCGCCGCGGCAGTGCGAGACGGCCGACCTGCGGGCCGGTGATTGCAGGCGAGGGTCGGAGCGTTCGCAGAATGCCTTGATTCACCCCAAAGGCTCCTTGGGTGCCCATAGACCGGCCTGAGGCTTTTCAATGGTTGTTGGCATCGGTTTCGGCGCGGTCGTTGGCGGAGGTGTGCGGCGACATGTTGAAAATCACCAGTGACGGCCCGAAGCGACGATTCTTCACCCTGTCGAATCGGTTCTCGAGAATCCTTCTTCTGTTCCTGTTGCTGCTAGCCGCAGCTGGTGCGTTGTTCTGGCCGCTGGTGATCACGTCCGCTGGCGCCCGGACTGACCCCGATCCGGTCAATCTCAGGCAATACGTGGGCGATTTCAATGTCGCAGCTGATGGGACCATGGCCGCGACAGAGACCCTGGTTGCGGAGTTCCCCGCCGGCAGACACGGCATCTACCGATTCTTCGACACCAGTGATCCGAACGACCCGAACCTGCGACGGGTCCCACAGATCACCTCCGTCACCCGCGATGGGGTCGGCGACCCGGTCGAGATCAGCTGGCAGGCGTACGACACCATCATGGTTGCCAAGATTGGCGATCCGGACGCCGTTGTGTCACCGGGCAAGCACACCTACGTGATTGCCTATACCGTTCCCGGCGTCATCTCACCGGTCAGCGCCGGAGCCAACAAGAGCTTCCCTTCCGCAGCCGGTGAGAACGCCTCGACGCCACCGCAGTCGACGTTCTACTGGAACGTCATCGCTCAGAATTGGGTCTGGTTCATTCCCGAAGCGACAATCCATGTGACACTGCCTAGCGCCAGCCAGCAGGTGCAGTGCGCTGCGGGCAAGGAATACCGCACTGGCGAGCAATACCGAACTGCTTCCTCGGTATCAGGGCCGTGCACGATCGTTGGAGCAGGCACCAAGTCCATCACGCTGACGGCATCTGCGATCCCGCTCAAGACTGGGATGACCGTGCGCGCAAACATGGCACCGCCGCCTCCGGAGCAGCAGCCCGGGTTGGTCACGCTGCCGTGGCCGGTGCGGTGGTGCCCGGTACTGGGCAGGAGTCTGCCGATTGCCGCCGTGGTTCTTCTGGCTACTCTGATCGCATTCTTCGGGGGGCTGTATTGGTCCTTGCGGGGCAGGGAACGCAAGCCGGGGTTCCCGGTCATGTACGAGCCGCCGCCCGGATTAGGGCCCGCGCAGACGGTCTACATGACTCGCGAGCACGTCGGCAAGAACGCGCTCAGCGCAACCCTGTTTGACATGGCACAGAAGAAGCTAGTGACGTTGCAGTCGAGCGGGCACAAGACCCGGTGGGTCAACACGAGGGCGTGGACGATCACCAGCACTGCGACCCCCGAGCAGTGGGCGGGCGCGGACCCGGCGATAAGAGCGGTTGGGGACGCGCTGTGGCTTTCCAACGGGGTGGGCCGCACGTTCCTCGCCGAGCGGAACGTGTCCGCTGGCAGTCAACTGAAGAGCGCGTCGGACAACATCGAGCCAGCCGTGCTTGAGTGGGCAAAGTCCAGTGGCTATGTTCGACGTCTTGGCGCCGAAGTGTGGGGGAAGCGGCTGTGGATGCTCGCCTCCACAGTGGTGGTCTTAGGCTTTGTGGCGGGCATCTTCGCTTCTGGCTGGCCGACCATGTTTGGGTTGCCGTTCGCCGCGTTCGCAATCGCAGGATTCGGTCTCGCGAATCCAGACGTCGGTACCCGTCGGACCGCTGCTGGCCGCGAACTGTGGTCCAGGTGCGGCGGGTTCAAACGAATGCTGTCGAGCAATTCGTCCCAGGATCGGTTCGACTTCGCTGCCAATTTCGAACTGTTCTTGAGCTTCATTCCCTATGCCGTCGCGTTCGAAGTCGCAGACAAATGGGTCCAGAAGTACCGCATGTATACCAATGCCGAGCCGCCCATTCCTGTTTGGTGCCCGTCCGGCGAGGGTGATGCTGGTTGGTATGCCAGCGGCGGCGGCTTCAGTGACTTCAGCAATACGATCTCATCC
>JBAXOQ010000478.1:0-2700 GCA_037133175.1 Actinomycetes bacterium | reverse complement strand
AACCTGAACGTCCGATGGTGGAATACCTGATCGCCAAGGCGGGTCATTTGCAGCTGACTGACCCCGATTTCGTGGCCGAACTCCGCCGGTGGCCAACGGGACGGCCGGGCACCGTCGATTCGTCGGCGGCGGCCGTCTCGAGGCGTGCGGCACAAGAGACCACCGCGGGGTCGCTGGTCGCGTTGGCGACCGATGGTGACACCCCGGAGCAGTGGATCGTTGCCGGTGAGGGACTTGCTGCAGTGCTCCTGACTGCGGCTGGGCTGGGACTCGCCGTCTCGTTCGCGAACCAGCCGCTGCAGTTGCCTCAGACTCGCGCCGACGTGGCGGCGACCTTTGCGGTCGGCACCGACCTGCAGCAGTTGCTGCGGGTCGGCTTCGCAGACGTGGCGCCAGAACAGACTCCGCGGCGCTCGCTGGATGACGTGTCTGTGCCGCTGTCCGAGCCGTGGTAGTCCTGCTCATGAGGCTCGTCCAGTGAGGATCTCGAAAACGGACCAGGGCAGGTCGGCTTTCTGCCTGCCATCACCGTCGAATGTATCGTCAGAGAGGATCGCCCGTGAAGTTCCCGCTGTCACATCCAGACCTCGAGCCGTATCAGCGGTACTTCCAGGAACCCGCCTCGCCCAGCCAGATGGGGCTGAGCGTCACGTTCCTCGGTGTGTCAACGCTGTTGCTCGACGATGGGCAGACCGCGATCATGACCGACGGTTTCTTCACCAGGCCGGGGAAGTTCGCGGTCATTGGCGGCAGGATTGCGCCGAATCGGGCGACTGTGTCGGCGGCGCTGCAGCGGGCCGGAGTCACCGAGCTGGCGGCCGTCGTGTGTGCACATTCGCACTATGACCACGCTCTCGACTCCCCGATCGTTGCTGAATTGACCGGTGCCGTCGTGGTGGGTTCGGAGTCGACGGCCAACATCTGCCGCGGGGCAGAGCTTCCGGCCGACCAGATCCTGGTGGCGACAACGGGGGTGCCGATGCAGTTCGGTGACTTCACGATCACCTTGGTGGAGTCGCGGCACACCCCGAAAGCGCACTATCCGGGGAAGATTGATCACCCGGTGGTGCCACCGGCCAAGGCAAGTACTTGGGCGATGGGCGAGGTCTACTCCGTGATCATCGAGCACCGCGGGCGGACCCTTGTACTGCAAGCCAGCACGAACTTTGTGTCCAAGGCGTTGGATGGATTCTCGGCCGAGGTGGTGTACCTAGGGATCGCCACCCTGGGCAAGCAAACACCGGCGTTCTTCGAGGACTACTGGCGCGAGGTCGTCGTCGCGGTCGGTGCCCAGACGGTCATACCCGTGCACTGGGACGATTTCTTCGTCTCACTCGACGAGCCGCTGCGGCCGTTTCCCTACGTTGCGGATAACTTCGACGTGTCGTTGAAGCTCCTCATCGACCGCGCCGAGCGCGACGGCATCACGTTGGAACTCCCGGTGGCGTGGCAGCGCACCGACCCGTTCGCAAGGGTGTCCTAAGTGCGGTATTGCACGGCACTATGGGTAGGTGGCTACCGAAGAGGATCTAGGGGTCCGGGGGGATGCGCCCGCCGAAGGGGATGTCCTGGCTGACGAGAGGGCGGACGCCCGGCCGTGGCTGGTGCGGCAGTGGTTCTTGATTTCGACTGTGGTGTTGCTGGTCGTCGGCATCGCCGCCTACCTACTGCGCAGTGAGGTGGTGGCGGACTGGCTGTGGGCGGGCGGCACGGTCATTGGACTGGTTGTGTCGATCGCCTGGGTGGTTCAGGCCGCACGCGACAAGCAGGCGACGGTTGACGTCATCGCGGTGTTGGCACTGATCGGGTCGCTGATCGTTCGGGAGCCGCTCGCGGGTGCGGTCATTGCCGTGATGCTGGCCACCGGCCGGGCCCTGGAGGAGCGGTCCAAAGCTCGCGCCGAACGGGAGTTGCGTTTGTTGGTCGCCCGCCAACCCAGCAGCGCCCGCCGCAAGGACGCCGACGGCCTCACCGAGATCCCAGTGGCCAAGGTTGTGGTCGGCGACCTGCTGGTGGTGGGTGCTGGCGAGATTGTGCCGGTGGACGGGCGGCTGACCGGGCCAGCCTTGCTGGACGAATCGGCACTGACTGGCGAACCAATGCCGGTGAACCACGAGCCGGGGGACATGATCAGCAGCGGCACCGTCAACTCCGGACAAGCGTTCGACTTTCGGGCCACTTCGACTGCTGATTCCTCAACTTATTCTTCGATCGTTCGACTGGTTGAGCAGGCCCAGGCCAGCAGCGCGCCTTTCGTCCGGATGGCTGATCGCTTCGCGATGATCTTTGTCCCGTTGACGCTGGTCATCGCCGGACTGGCCTGGTTGCTCTCGGGCGATCCGGTGCGGGCGGTGGCGGTGCTGGTCGTGGCTACGCCGTGCCCGCTGATTCTGGCGGCGCCGATCGCGTTGATTTCGGGAATGTCGCAGGCGGCGCGCCACGGCGTGGTGATCAAGGGCGGATCGGCACTGGAGAGACTGGCCCGCGGCAAGGTCATGCTGTTCGACAAGACCGGTACCTTGACCCAGGGCCGTCCAACCCTGAGCAACGTCGTCGTGGGCGACCCCGCTTTCACCGCCGACGAGTGCCTGCAACTGGCTGCCTCCCTGGATCAGGTGTCGCCGCACGTTGTGGCCACGGCCATCGTCAGTGCCGCCGGACATCGCGGGCTCGAACTGGCGCTGCCGACCGCGGTCATTG
>JBAXOQ010000477.1:0-2707 GCA_037133175.1 Actinomycetes bacterium | reverse complement strand
CCGCTGACGAGGCCACCAACCAACCCCAACCGAATGCTCGCCACGTCCCCCTCAACACCATTGCCCGGCCACGGACCCTCCACCACGGCCGGTCGCGGTGACCATGGCCGGGCGTCCCCATGCGGTAGGCGACTCGCCCGGCTGACAAGATCGGCGCATGGCTGTCACAGTTCTCGCCGGTGGAGTCGGGGCCGCACGGTTTCTGCCGGGACTCGTTGCTGCCCTGGACAGCACGCATCAGGATCCACAGATCACCGTCATCGGCAACACCGCCGACGACCTGCGACTGTTCGGCCTGCAGGTCTGCCCCGACCTGGACTCGGTGATGTATACCCTCGGCGGCGGCCAGGACGCCGAACGCGGCTGGGGCCGCTTCGACGAATCGTTCACGGTGTTGCAGGAGCTGCGCGCCTACGGTGCCACGCCGACCTGGTTCAACCTTGGGGACCGCGACTTCGCGACCCACATCCTGCGCACCCAGATGCTCGAGGCCGGCTACTCCCTTGAGCTGGTCACGGCCGCCCTGTGCCAGCGTTGGCAGCTTCCAGTGCGGCTGATCCCGATGTCAAACGACCGGATCGAAACCCATGTGGCCGTGCTGGACCCGCAGACCGGCGAAACGGTGGCGCTGCACTTCCAGGAGTGGTGGGTGCGCCATCATGCGGCGCAGCCCGCGAGGGCATTCATGATGGTCGGAGTTGAAGACGCTAGCCCCGCTCCCGGGGTACTCGAGGCGATCGCCGAGGCGGACGTGGTGATCTTGCCGCCGTCCAATCCGGTGGTCTCGATCGGCCCGATCCTGGCAGTGCCGGGGATCCGGGAAGCGCTGAGCGCAACCGGCGCTCCGATCGTCGGGGTATCGCCGATCGTCGGCGGGGCTCCTGTCCGCGGCATGGCCGATGCCTGTCTGAACGCCATCGGCGTACGTACCTCGGCCGCAGCGGTAGCTGCCCACTACGGGACCCGGGCATTTGGCGGTCTGCTCGATGGCTGGATCATCGACAACCGGGATCGCGACGATGCCAATCGCATCAGCGATTCCGGCATCCGCTGCGTCGCTACCGACACAATGTTGGACGATCCTGCAGTCGCCAGGTCAGTCGCCGAACTGGCCCTTCAGATCGCCGCCGACGTCCGTGCAGCTCGTCCGGCAACTCAATGAACCTGCAAATCGTCGCAGTTACCAGCATCCCCGAGATCACCCCAGGCACCGACCTGGCGGCCGCAATTGGACCGGGGCTGCAGTCAGTGCGGTGGCCCGATGGCTCGGTCGGGTTGCAGCCCGGCGACATCGTGGTCGTGACAAGCAAGATCGTCAGCAAGGCCGAGGGGCGAATCGAGAACGCGGTGGACCGGGAGGCGGCCATCGACCGCGAGTCCGTGCGGACCGTTGCCACCCGGGCCACCGCGACGGGCACCACCCGGATCGTCCAAACGCGACATGGCTTCGTGATGGCCGCCGCTGGTGTGGACGCCTCCGACACTGCGGCCGGAACGATCGTGTTGCTGCCGACAGACCCGGACCAATCTGCCCGCACCCTGCGGGACGCACTGAGCCGCGATCAGCGGATCTCCCAACTCGGCGTGCTGATCACCGACACGATGGGTCGACCCTGGCGCGAGGGCGTCACCGATGTGACGATCGGTGCGTGCGGGGTCACCGTGTTGCACGACCACCGCGGTTCCCTGGACCGGTTCGGCAATGAACTGACGATGACCGTCACAGCGATCGCCGATGAGGTCGCCGCCGCCGCCGAACTCGCCACGCCGAAGGCGGCCGGACTGCCGGTTGCGGTCGTGCGCGGATTGGCGACGTTCGTCAGCGAATCGACCGATACGACAACCTGTGCCGACGGTCCGGCCCCAGAGCTCGGCGCGCGGGCGCTGGTCAGGTCAGCCGATGCCGACCTGTTCCGGATGGGCACTCGGGAGGCTATCGACCTGGGGCGCTCACTCGGTCGCCAGGAAGCTGTCGAGGTCCGGCGGACGGTCCGCAAGTTCACTGACGAACCGGTACCCACCGCGCTGATCCGCGAGGCGGTGTCCTGCGCCCTGACCGCGCCGGCTCCGCATCACAGCACCCCATGGCGCTTCGCCCTGCTCACCGAATCCGCGGTGCGCAACAGGCTCCTTGACGCCATGCGCGATCAATGGATCAAGGATTTGACAGAGCTTGATTCCTACTCACCGGAGTCGGTCCAGCGCAGAATCGCCCGCGGCGAGGTGCTGCGTGAGGCCCCCGCAATCGTGCTGCCATTCCTGGACCTCGACCAAACCGCCCACGGGTACCCCGACACCCGTCGGCAGGCGGCCGAGCGCGACCTGTTCATGGTGTCCGGCGGAGCTGCGGTTCAGAACCTGCTGGTTGCGCTGTCTGCCCGCGGACTGGGATCGGCCTGGATCGGCTCCACCATGTTCTGCCCCGACATCGTGCGCGACGTACTCGACCTGCCGACCGACTGGCAGCCGCTAGGAGCCGTTGCGATCGGCTACCCCTCAGCCCAACCACCAGAGCGCCGGACGTTGAGCGTTGACGATTACCTGATCACACCTGATCATTGAAGGGCGGGGGAAACGGGGCACTTGACCTGTCCCGTTTCCCCCGCCCCTTCCACTTCCCGCAAACCCCCGCCGTTCGCCGGTTTTCGCCGCGGGAATACCGACACACGGCGGGGGTTTGCGGGAAGTGGAAGGGGCGGGGGAAACG
>JBAXOQ010000476.1:0-2718 GCA_037133175.1 Actinomycetes bacterium | reverse complement strand
CCCCCTCGGCTACGTTGACTGTGGAGTTGTGGCCCGGTTTACATGATCGAAAACCGCCACAACTTCACAGTCAACACTGGGTCGTCCGGACCATCTCGCAGAGAGGGCGGGGTGGCCGGGGTCAGCGGCAGAGGTGGTCTAGCCAGGCGAGCACGGAGCGATCGGTCAGCGAGGCGATCTGGTCGACGACGACCCTCAGTCGGGCCGCATCGTCGTCGGCAGCGCTCCACATCGCGGCGAACAGCGGGTCCAACACCTCCGGCGCCCGCTCGGCCACCGCGACCACCAACTCGCGCAGCACCGCACGCTGGTCTGCATGGATCTGGTCGGCGTTCGCGCGCTGGAAGACGAACAGATTCGCCAACGCCTTGAGCACCGCCACTTCGCTGCGCTGCTCGTCCGGAACCAACAGGTCTGCGGCGTACCTGGTCAGCTCGCCGTCGCCGAAAGCCTCACGAGTGGCGTCCAGTGAGGCCATCACGAACCGGCCGATCAACGCACTGGTGAGGTTCTTGAGCCGGACCATCGCGTCGAATGAGCCATCGAAGTCGCGCAACCAGACCTGGGAATCGATGATCCGAAACAACGCATCTTCAAGTTCGTTGAGTTCGAATTGCGGCGCGTACACCGCGCGGGCCAATTCGCAGACCGCAGCCTGCTCCGGAATTGCCGAAAGCGCCCGCAGGTCGATATGCCCGGCATGCACTCCGTCTTCAACATCATGAACGGAGTAAGCCACGTCGTCGGACCAGTCCATCACCTGCGCTTCAAAGCAGCGCCGACCCGGCGTCGTGCCTACCCGAACCCAGTCAAACAGGTCTTGATCGTCAGCGTAGACGTTGAATTTGCGACTACCCGACTGTCGAGGCCAGGGGTATTTGATCACCGCATCAAGCGAGGCCCGGGTCAGATTCAGGCCAGCGCTGCGGCCGGAATCGTCGCGGACCTTGGTCTCCAAACGGGTCAGGATTCGCAGACTCTGAGCATTGCCCTCAAACCCTCCGATGGTGACGCAGGCCTGGTCCAGCGCATCCTCCCCGGTATGCCCGAAGGGCGGGTGCCCGAGGTCATGCGCCAACCCGGCGAGATCGCACAGATCAGCATCCGCACCCAACGCTTCCCCGAGCTCTCGGGCGATCTGGGCAACCTCCAGAGTGTGCGTCAGCCGGGTTCGAGGGAAGTCCGACTCCCCGGCGACCACCACCTGGGTCTTGGCAGCAAGGCGGCGCAGAGCGGAGGAGTGCAGGACCCTGGCCCGATCCCGTGCGAAGTCCGACCGGTTGTGCCGCTTCGAAGGTTCGACGACCAGACGCTCGCGATCTGAATCCGGGTAGGTCTCAGGCACCAGAAACAATCAACAGCCGGAACCGGACGCGCGAGCACAAACCGACGCAGTGTCCGGGGTCAGCCGATACCACGATCCACGCCCCACTGGCCAAGAACCTCAAAAGCAAGATAGGCGCCAGTCTCGCGGAACACATACTCATCCGTGAGCGTGCTGCCGTCGCCAGACTTGGTCGGGTTCGCATGTGCGTCGAAGCCGATCCGGTGGGCCATGGCCATACTTCGCGCCATGTGCGCGGGATCAGAGTCGACAGTGATCGATGTCCAACCGTTCTGCTCCGCGACTGTTGCGACCGACTGCAGGCTCCCAAGCGTGTCCGAACCGGTCTTAACAGCGACCACGTCGGACTGCGGCACCCCCTGCTCGATCAACCACTGCCGACCCGCGCCGGCTTCGGTGTACTGATCGCCTGGCTGATTACCACCCACAGTGATGATGCGTGGGGCAATGCCAGATTGATACAGGTCGAGCGCGTGGGCCAACCGGGCCCGCAAAACCGGGGAAGGCGTGCCATTGAACTGCGCCGCGCCGAGGACCACGATGGCGTCCGTCTTCGTCCGATCATTTGCCTGACCGACAGAATTCACATACGACCAAGAACCAACGGCAACGATCACTGGGAAAACCACGATCACGAATATCATGATCATGACCATCGCGCGCCAGCCCGGATAGGGCTTGGGGTCGCGCCGGACCACCTGAAGCTGGTCCGGCGCTCGTTGCAGCGTGCGCTCGTGCATCCATCCATTGTGACAGGTTCCGGCGACAACCTGAGCTTTGTTATGTAAGGGATCTACAAAAGTCGGCCCAGGTTCGCACAGCCGGTCCACCTCGCCCCGCCGACCTCGCCCCTTCGCTCTCTATTCCGCCTTTGCACCGAAAAGCCGCCTAAGACCGTCCGGAACGGACGGGAAGGCGGCTTTTCGGTGCAAAGGCGGTAAAGAGACGTCAAGCCTCCCAGACGACTAGCCTCCCGACACCGACAATTCGGCCTCGGCCAGCATCTGCGCCTGCCGGCCATCCAGGGAGCGACTGTCCAACCAACCATGGGGAAGCACGACCCGCGGCTGTCCACTAGTGCGGCCGCGGGGGCACGCCGCCGCCTGCGGCGAGTACCGCTGCTGCTGGTCGATCTGCGCGGTCAGCGCGTCGATGTCGGCCAGCGAATCGACCAGTGCCAGCTCGCGCCGGATCGCGCCGCCGACCTTGAAGCCCTTGAGGTACCAGCTGACGTGCTTACGAAAATCCCGCGCGCCGCGGGCCTCACCATGCAACTCGGCCAACAGCTCGGCGTGCCGACGCATCACCAGGAGCACCTGACCAAGGTCGGGCTCGGGGCTGATGGTCCGACCGTCCAACGCCTCATCGAGCTG
>JBAXOQ010000475.1:0-2726 GCA_037133175.1 Actinomycetes bacterium | reverse complement strand
GTGATGGGGCTGCTGGGCTTCGCCGCCTTCGGCGGGCCGAATCGGGACAGGTTCCTGGCCTACGTCATCACCGGAAGCGTCGGGGTTGTGGTGGTCGCAGCCGGTTCGCTGGCCGCCTTCTCGACCGTGTCGGCCGTTGCATTTGCGGTCATCATCGCCTGGTCGTTCACCTACGCGGGTGTCCTGCGCGGGTACGTGGGAGCCGCCGGCAGCGCCATCATCATGCCGATGGCGATCGCCCTGACCTCGCCGCCGTCGGTGGCCGCGATCCCGGACCGACTGATCGGGTGGGCGGTCGGAACGGCCTTTGCCACGGCCGGCGCCCTGTTGCTGTGGCCTGTCTACCGCCGCAGTCTGCTGCGGACCAAGATCGCAGCCGCACTGCGGGCCGAGTCCGAAGCGGTCCGGATCCTGTGGGCGCCACGTCCGGAAGTGACCGCCGCGGAGGCCGGCCAGGCCGCTGCGATGGTGACCGACGCGATCGAAGATGTTCGCCGCGAGTTTGACGGTCGCTTCGCCCGACCCGGCGAGGCGACCGCGCGGGACCGCGCCCTGATCATGGCGGTGGATGAGATGTTGCGACTGCGGAGCCTGATCCGTTGGGCCCGCAACGTCGGCACCGCGCCACGGTCGGCGCCGGACTTCGCGCTGGCCCACACCACCTCCGAGATGCTCGCCCAGTGCGCAGCCGCCTTGGAATCCAAGGGCGAGGCGCCCTACCCCTCGGTCATGAACACAGCCCGGGAGCAACACTGGCTAGGCGTCGTAGAAGCGGCCAACGCGGAAATAGCGGCCGGAAACGCACCAGTGACTGAAGCCGCCGCAGCTGAGAGCTTCAAGATTCGGCTGGCGGCGTTGCAGTGCCAGATGATCGCCAACGACATCCGCGGAGCAGTCGGAGCACCGGCCGATCCGCACCCGGAAGCGACCATGGAGGGTGTGCGTTGGCGGGTTCCGGACCATCGAGTCAGTCCGCTGCGAATCCTGGTCGACCAGTTCACCTTCAGTTCGCCCTGGTTCCGGACCAGCCTGCGCGCCGGCCTCGCGGTGGGCCTGGGAATCCTGGCCGTCGAACTGCTCGATCTCAAGCACGGCTTCTGGGTGGTACTGGGAACACTCAGCGCGCTGCGCCTGGACGCGGTGGCAACCCGACGCACTGCTATGCAGGCTTTCGCCGGCACCGTCGTCGGCTTCATCATCGGGGTCATCGGTCTGACGGTGTTCACCGGCCAGTCGTGGCCGGCCTGGGTAGCGCTGCCCATCTGCGTGTTCCTGGCCGTGTACACCCCTGGCGCTGTGTCAGTCTGGGTCGGCCAGGCAGCATTCACGCTGTTCGTGATCACCCTGTTCGCACTGTACGAACCCAGTAGGTACGCCACCGCCGAAGTGCGGCTCACCGATGTCACTATCGGCGTGGCGATCAGCGCTGTGATCAGCATGCTGATGTGGCCACGCGGGGTGATCACGATGGTTCGCACCCGGCTGGCGACCGGGCTCACGTGTGCTGCGGATTACTTGGTCGCCGCCTACGAACGAGCGAGCTTCGGTGCGGTCATGGACGCCACCGCCGACGCCAGCGCTACCGCCTGCGCTATCGCGATGGAGCGCGCCAACGAGACTTTCGATCTGGCCAGCAGCCAGGCCGGCCAGAAGCTGACCCACGTTGAACTGTGGGCCACCGTCGACAACATCGCCAACCAAATCGCGTACGCGGCGGAGATCGTCACCGCGCTGGCGCGGATGGGACTGTTCGAAGCCAATTCACAAGCCGTCGACGATGCGATGCTGGCATCCGCCCAAAGGATTCGCGCCCGGTTCCAGGCGTCGACCATGGACCTGCAGGCGATCGATGAACAGACAGCAGAGACCAAGGCCTCCGACCGCAAGCTTGCGCCACGTTCAGCCACCGAGAGCATGAAGATCGACGATGGACTGGACGTGGTCCGCGAGAAAGTACTGGAGTGTCTGCAAGGCATGACCGGCGATGCCGAGTCGCGAAGTGGAGCGCACGCGACCTCCCTGGTCTGGTCGCAGGAATGGCTGGTGCATGCCAGTTGGCTGGCCGGGCGTCTGGAGTTCGTGGTCGCACCATCCTAAGAGCTCGAGTCCGTCCGTTGAGCTGTGTCGTTCACCAGGCCGCGGGCAAGGTCATATGCCACGGCGAGGTGATGCATGGCGGCCTGCCGATCTGAAGCTGCTGGTCCCGCTGGTGTGGATGCATCGTCGAAGATGAGCGCAGCCAACGCAAGATCGGCCGACCGCAACTCCGCCGCGACCTGCGACAGGACGCCGGCCGTGTCGACCGTGAAGAATCGGGCCGTCCCGAGCCAGGACTCGACGACAACCCCACACCCGTTGACCTGACCGACCGACGACAGCAGTTGCTGGGCGCCGACCAGGTGCAGATGGCGCAGATTCGGCTCGACGTTGGCCGCGCGCAGCGTGCCCCAAGCTGCCTTGCCGGCGCGACGCGCGGTACGGCCCAGCGCCCGGCAGACTGCACAGCCAGCGCCGACGCCCAGGCCCGATTCGGAGGCTGCGGTGCGAGCACGGCGGTGGCGGCGGTCAACGTCGAGAAGACCAACACCACAAGGGCTGACTGACTGATGGCGATGCTGGCGCCCGCGCCAAACGCCAACACGGCCATCAGCACGGCCACCACGACAGTGCGCTGCCCGGTCAGACCGGCAACCAAGCTCACTGCGGCGAGCACCGCTGTTCCGACC
>JBAXOQ010000474.1:0-2728 GCA_037133175.1 Actinomycetes bacterium | reverse complement strand
GGTGTGGCGCTGTGCGTGCGATCAGCCGAGTGGGTACCGGACCCCGCCCCGCAGACCCTGCGGGCAGTCGCATCCGTGCTGCGCCGCGTGGTGGACGTGCTAGGTCCGGGGGCAGAGGCCACAGTCACCCTGTTCGCTCAGCCGGACCTGGTGACCATCACGATTCTGGTGCCGACCTCCACGCCGGTCATCGATCCAGACACCGCGTATGCCAACGGCCTGAGCTCCGGCCTGCGAGCAGCGCAGATCGTCGATGACGACCAAGTACTCATCGAACTCGAGTGGGACCGTCCCGAAGGCGACGTCGCGATGCGTGTGCTGGCAGCGCACCAGTAACACTGGCGACGTGCCGACGACTACGCCGCCCGACTACCATGACCTGCGTGCAACGGGGGGCAGCAACCACAAATACGCGGATCCACACCGTGGCCATCATCGACGACCATGTCCTTGTTCGCGATGGCATGGTGGGTGCTTTGGCGAGTCGGTCGGACTTGGCTGTCGTGCTGGTCGGCGACGACCCCCGAGCAGTTCTGGAGCTCGACCCGCCGCCGGACCTGGTGTTGCTTGACCTTGACCTCGACGGAGATGCGGCGTCTCCGGACGACGCCGCTGCGATGATCGATCGGGGCTCCCGGGTGCTGGTCGTCAGCGCGCTGGGTTCGCCCTGCCAGGTCCGCGAGATGGTCCGGGCCGGGGTCGCCGGCTTCGTGCCTAAACGAGACTCGTGGCAGTCGTTGCTGGACGCGATCGACACCGTCCTTGGCGGCGAGCATTGGACGTCTCCGGACCTGGCCGCGGTCTTGGCCAACGATGACAGCCCCGACCGACCCTGCCTTGGAGACCGGGAACGCCGCGTGCTGATGCTGTATGCCTCCGGCCTGAAGATGACGTCAGTCGCGCGCGAACTCGGAATCTCGCCACACACGGCGAAGGAATACCTCGACCGAGTTCGCGACAAGTACACCGCGGTGGGTCGACCAGTAGGCACCAAGCTCGACCTGTACCGCGAGGCCGTCCGCGACGGCTTCATCGACCCCTAGGACCCAACCCGCAGTTGACTCTGCGACCGGCTTTACCGTTGAGTGTGAAGTTGTGGCCCGGTTTTGGTGATCGAAAACGGCCACAACTTCACACTCAACGTGAGGTGGGTGTGTTGTGCCTACCAGGAACGTGTGGCATTCACCTAAGAGGAAGCGGGACGGACGTGGCGCATTTTCGGACGACGGTGGAATCGGCGGCAACGCCAGCGGAGGCATTCGAGTTGGTGGCGGACTTCTCCAACCTGACCAAGTGGGATCCGGGGATCGTCAGTTCCCGCCGGGTCGACAGCGGACCGCTGGTCGTCGGTTCCAAGTTCGAGGTGGTGTCCGCCTTCGGACCGCGGCGGATCCACCTGGAGTACGAGGTGCTGGAATGCGAAGCGCCGACGCGGGCTGTTCTGGTAGCACGTACCAGCGACTTCGTCTCGCACGACGAGATCACGGTTGCCCCGGCGCCCGGCGGGTCCGCGGTGACCTACGACGCCGTGCTGGAACTCAACGGCTTGCGCAAGGTCTTCGACCTGGGCCTGCAGGCGACCTTCCAGATTGTCGGCAAACGCGCCGAGGCAGGCATGCGCCGCGAACTGAACCTCATCGGGCAGGACTCAACCGGAGGGCAGGGCTGATGGCACCGCCGCTGAACCCGCTGACGGTGGCCCGGTCGGTGGGAGGCAAGGTCGTGGACGGCCTGTTGGAAGTGGGGGTCGTCGGAAGCTTCACCCGCATCGGCTTCGACGTGCGCTCAAGGCTGGGCGACTGGTCGCTGCTGCCGGACATGACTGGCAAGACGATCGTCATCACCGGGGCGACTTCCGGCCTCGGTCAGGCCGCCGCTCGCCAACTGGCCAATCTCAACGCCGACCTGATCATCATCGGCCGCGATCTGGAGCGGACCGAACGAGCAGCACAGCAATTGCAACTGCTCGGAACCGGCTCCGCCAAGGCGCTGGTCGCGGACATGTCCGAACTGAGCGAGGTCCGCGAGGTGAGCGACCGGCTGAACGAGAGCGACCGCATCGACGCGCTACTGCACAATGCGGGGGCGCTTTCCGACACGTACACCGTGACGTCCGACGGGTTCGAGACCACCTATGCGTGTCACGTCCTCGGGCCGTTTCTGATGACCCATCTGGTGCTCGATCGGCTGGCCACAACGCCCGCGGCACGGGTGATCACCATGACCTCTGGCGGCATGTACTCCGAGAAACTGACGCCCGAGGCAGTCGAGATGGACGCGCAGGACTACCTGGGCGTGACCGCGTACGCACGGGCGAAACGCGCCCAGGTGGTGCTCACTGAGCAATGGGCCCAGCGTTTCGGGATCCTCGCGCACTTCCACACCGTGCACCCGGGTTGGGCCGACACTCCAGGGGTGGAGCAATCGCTGCCGAAGTTCCACTCGGTTGTCGGCCCCCTGTTGAGGACTCCGGAACAGGGAGCCGACACGATGGTGTGGCTAGCCGCTACCCCGGCGGCAGTCGAGTCCAACGGTCGACTCTGGCTCGATCGAGTCCAACGCCAGACCAACAAAGTCCCCTGGACCGTGACCGGGCAGTCCGAAGCCAAAGCCCTGTGGGACAGGGTCCGAACCGACGCCGACTGCTGAACACTAGACTCACAGGCCACACGCCAGCACGTTCACTCCGATCCACCACAACCCTGGAGCACACTGATGTCAGAAGACC
>JBAXOQ010000473.1:0-2735 GCA_037133175.1 Actinomycetes bacterium | reverse complement strand
GTTCTCGACGGTCCAGTCGATGCAGCGGGTAAGGGCGAGCACGTCGGCTGGGTCGACCGCGGGGAACATGGCGATGCGCAGTTGGTTGCGGCCAAGCTTGCGGTAGGGCTCGACGTCCAGGATTCCGTTGGCCCGCAGTACCTTGGCAACTCCGGCGGCATCCAAATCGTCGCTGAAGTCGATGGTCGCCACGACATTCGACCGCAGCGCCGGATCGACGACGTACGGAGTAGCGAAACTAGAACGCTCCGCCCACGAGTACAGATTCGTTGCCGACTCGGCCGTGCGTGCCGTCGTCCAAGCCAGGCCACCATTGGCGTTGAACCAGTCGATCTGCTCGGCCATCAGGAACACGGTCGCCAGCGCCGGGGTGTTGTAGGTCTGATCGAGGCGGCTGTTGGTGATTGCAGTCTGCAGGTTGAGGAAGTCAGGGATCCACCGGTCCGACTCCTCGATCTTCGCTGCTCGCTCGATGGCTGCAGGGGACATGAGCGCCACCCACAGACCGCCGTCGGAGGCGAAGTTCTTCTGCGGCGAGAAGTAGTAGGCGTCGGTCTGCGACACATCGACCGGCAGTCCGCCAGCTGCGGAGGTTGCGTCAACCAGCAGGAGCGCGCCGTCGTCGGCTCCGGACACTCGGTTGATGGGCACCGCGACACCGGTTGAGGTTTCGTTCTGCGGGGTCGCGTAGCTGTCCACGCCCTCCTCAGCAGCGAAGTTCGGAGCTGAGCCGGGATCGCTGGTCAGGATCGTCGGCGCGGCCAGGAAAGGAGCATTCTTGACGGCCTTTGCGAACTTGGAGCCGAACTCGCCGAAGGACAGGAACTGCGCCTTGTCCGCCACCAAGCCGAAAGTGGCGATGTCCCAGAATGCGGTTGCCCCGCCGTTGCCGAGGACGACCTCATATCCGTCCGGCAGATTGAACAGTTCGGCCAGCCCTGCGCGCACCCGCCCGACCTGCGACTTCACCGCTGGCTTGCGGTGAGAGGTCCCCATGAATCCGGGGGCGATCTCTACCAGCGCGGTCAGCTGTTCTGGACGCACCTTCGACGGGCCACACCCGAATCGGCCGTCAGCGGGCTTGAGCTCTTCTGGAATCTGAAGTTCAGTCACGTGAAGATCTTAAGCCCGGACGGTTGAGTCCCGGCACGCTCCCACGCAGACTGTGAGTAACCAGACAACGGATGCCTAGGTAGCTCCTGGCCACACAGCGGGTCCCGTCACGGTGTCGGGTCGCGGCCTGGTGGACGGGTCAGGCGCTCTTGGTTGGGTATCCGGTGGGCGCCATGATGTCCTCATTCCAGCCAGGGACATCCTCGGGGCGGCGAGGGGCTGGCCCTATGTAGCGCGCTGACGGCCGGACCAACCGACCGGTCTTCTTCTGTTCCAGTACGTGGGCGCTCCAGCCGGCCAGCCGTGCGCAGGTGAACATTGAGGTGAACAAGCGGGCCGGAACCTCGGCGAAGTCCAGCACGATGGCAGCCCAGAATTCCACGTTCGTTTCCAGGATCCGGTCGGGTCGTCGGTCCCGCAACTCGGCGAGGGCCGCCTGCTCCAGGGCGACTGCGGCTTCGTATCGGGGCGCGTCGAGCTCCTTCGCGGTGCGGCGCAGCACCCGAGCCCGCGGGTCCTCGGCGCGGTAGACCCGATGTCCGAAGCCCATCAGGCGGTCTCCGCTGTCCAACACGCTCTTGACGTAGGCCGGCGCGTTGCCCGTCCGTTCGACTTCTTCGATCATTCCCAGTACCCGGCTCGGAGCGCCGCCGTGCAGTGGTCCACTCATCGCACCGACCGCACCGGAGATCGAGGCCGCCACGTCAGCACCCGTCGAGGCGATCACTCGGGCAGTGAAGGTTGAGGCGTTCATGCCGTGTTCTGCGGCCGAGCCGAAGTACGCGTCAACGGCTTGCACATGTTTGGGGTCGGGATCCTCCCGCCACCTGATCATGAATCGCTCGACTATGGTCTTCGCTTCGTTGATGCGGGACTCGGACACCATCGGACGACCGAGTCCGCGCGCCGATTGGGCGACGAATGACATCGCCATGACCGACACATGGGCCAGGTTGTCGCGGGCCGTCTGGTCGTCGATGTCGAGCAGCGGTCGCAGTCCCCAGGCAGGGGTCAGTTGAGCGATTGCGGATTGCACATCCACCCGCACGTCGCCGGAGTGAACCGGGATCGGGTAGGGCTCCGCCGGCGGCAGTCCGGTGTTGAATTCACCGTCGACCAACAAACCCCAGATGTGTGCGAACGAGACCTTGCCTACCAGGTCCTCGATGTCCACGCCACGGTAGCGCAGCGATCCGCCGTCCTTGTCGGGTTCGGCAATCTGGGTTTCGAATGCGATGACGCCCTCAAGTCCGGGCACGAAATCCGACATACATGTACTCCCATGTCAGGCGATCGCGCGGGTGCGGGGAGTTCCTCCGCGGGAGGGCGATCGAACAAGCGGCCGACCGGTCTTCGGTTCGGGGATATCTTGGCGCAAGGGCTGATGCGCGCGCGCGACGGGGTGTGCGGATTCGGTATCTAGGCCGATGGCGATGGGCGGAGAGGAAGCCGACGAGACGCTACCTCCAGCCCGCCAGCACTGAATCGACGACGCTGCCCACACTGGTTCCGCGGGCTTTGGCACTGGTCCGAAGTGTCCGGCGCAAGTCGGCCGGCACAGCTACCAGAAGGTCGATGCGGCTGCTCGACATCGTTGCGGGACGCTGCTCGCTGCTCGCAGC
>JBAXOQ010000472.1:0-2757 GCA_037133175.1 Actinomycetes bacterium | reverse complement strand
GCGACGTTCGCTGCGTCCGCTCTAGCCGCCGCCACCCTCGTCGGCGTATCCGTCGGTGTCGCCGCCTCGCCCGCCGCGGCGGTCGGTGACATCCTGACCGACGGGCCTAACGGCGACGTGACAGCAATCGCCACCGCGGCTGACGGCACCACCTATCTTGGCGGCACGTTCACCGGCTTCGGAACCCAAACCGGCGGCGGCGCCTTGGTGAACAACAGCACCGCCGCGGTCAACCGCACAATGCCATGGGTGCTGGGCTCAGTGAATGCCGTCCTGCCCGATGGCAGCAACGGCTGGTACATCGGTGGGGTCTTCACATCCGTTGGGGGAGTGTCCCGCACGAACCTGGCGCATATCAGCTCCAGCGGAGTCGTTGACGCTGGCTGGGCTCCGACCATCGACGGCGAGGTCCGAGCGCTCGCGCTCACCGGTGCCGGCAACGTAGTCATCGGCGGCACGTTCACCACTGTCGCCGGTGCCACTCGGGCGAATCTGGCGCAGGTCAACGCCGCTGGTGCTGCCACGTCGTGGGCGCCCAACCCGGACGGTTCAGTCGGTGTCGTCACCGTCAGCGGAACCACTGTGTATGTCGGAGGCCAGTTCGCCAACCTGGGCGGGGCTGTCCGCAGCAAGATCGGCGCGGTGAACGCAGCCGGCACCGCCACGACCTGGAACCCGAACGCCAACGCCGAGGTGCTCTCACTGGCCGTGTCCGGCACGACCGTGTACGTCGGCGGCTACTTCACCACCATCGGCGGCGCGAACCGGTCCTACCTGGCCGAGTTGGACGCATCCGGGGTCGCCACACTCTGGAATCCTGGGCTCAACGGCCCCGCCAATTCCATCATCGTGGACGGGGACCTCGTCTACCTGGCCGGCGCGTTCACCAGTACCTGCCAACTGACCCCACCTCCGCCTGATCCACCGCCGTCGCCACCGGCCTGCTCGGGCTCAGCCCGCAAACGACTTGCTGCGATCAAGGCCTCCGACGGCACCGTGGAGTCCTGGAATCCAGGATCTGACGGCGAGATCAAGTCGATGGTCATGTCCGGCACCAGCTTGTACCTCGGCGGGCAATTCACCAAGGTCGCTGGCAGCAACCGGCGGATGCTGGCCGCGGTCGACACGGCCCTCGGTTTTGCCACCTCGTGGAATCCGGCACCAAGCGGACCGGACGCCGTCGGAGCTCCGACCACCGTGTCGTCCGTGGCCGCTTCCGGCAGCAACATCTACGCGGGCGGGACGTTCACCGTTGTGGGCACCACCGCTCGCCAGCAGCTGGCAGCCTACGACGGTTCCGGGGCACTGACTTCGTGGAACCCCGGGGCCGATGGACAGATCAACGCGCTCACTGTTGATGGCAGCACGATCTACGTCGGTGGCGCATTCCAGAACCTGGCGGGCGAGGCCCGCACGTTCTTCGGTGCGGTCGACAGCTCCGGGGCGGCCACCAGCTTGAACCCAACAATCGACGGCATGGTGACCGCCATCGCAGTGGACGGCGGGACCACCTACGTCGGCGGACAGTTCACCTCGGTAAACGGGACCACCCGCAACTCGTTGGTGGCCCTTGACGGAACCGGCGCGGTCACCGCGTGGGATCCCAACCCGACACAACCGATCACCGCGATGACCGCCTCAGGCGGCGTGATCTACGTCGCGGGGGCGTTCGATTCGCCGTTCGGTGACCCGTCCATCGGCGGCAAAGGCAGAAACTACCTGGCCGCCTTGAACACCTCGGGCAGCGCCACCGACTGGGCGCCCGAGCCCGACTCACCACCGGCGGCCATCGTGGTCAACGGGTCGAGCGTCTACCTCGGAGGCTACTTCCAGAACGTCGGCGGCCAAGCCCGCGACTATCTTGCTGAGGTCGATTCCACCACCGGGACGGCCACGGACTGGAATCCGTCGCCGGACTACTGGGTGTTCGGGCTTGGCGTCTCTGGCAACAGTGTCTACGCAGGCGGGGACTTCGGCAACGTCGGCGGTCAGGCGCGATCCCGACTGGCAGCGATCAGCCGCACGTCCGGCCAACCAACCTCGTGGGTGAACCCGGCCTCGAACAAGGTGAACGCGATCGGCATCACCGCGGCTGGCAAAGTCGCGGTCGGCGGAGCGTTCGGGACTTTGAACAGAGCCGTCGCCTCGCCGCAGAACGGGTACTTGGCGACTCTGAATGCCTCACCGGACGGACCTTCTGTGTCCGCGCTGTCCCCGACAGGGGGACCGATGGCCGGCGGCACTGTGATCACCTTCACCGGCACGAACCTGACCGGCACGAGCGCAATCACGTTCGATGGCACCCCTGGCACGGCCCTGACTGTGGACAGTGCCACGCAGGTCAGAGTCACCACCCCGGCACACGTGTCTGCTTCGGTTGACGTCTCGCTTACCGCCCCAACTGGAACGATCAACCTTCCTGCAGCGTTTACCTATTCTCCGCCGCCCACGATCACCACCGTCAGCCCCGATGTCGGACCGGCCGATGGCGGCACCACGGTAACGATCACCGGTACCGACCTCGGTTTTGTCAGTGCAGTGACGGTCGGCGGGGTACCGGTGACCGGGCTGTCGGTCGACAGCGACACCCAACTGACCGTGATCGTCCCGGCTGGCGCGGCGGGTGCCGCCGATGTGGTTGTGACCTCGCCGAGCGGCAGCGCGACCAAGGTCGGCGGGTTCCGCTACGTCGCCGCCCCGACCGTCGCCGCAGTCACACCCGCGGCCGGGCCGGTCGCCGGTGGCACGGCGGTGACA
>JBAXOQ010000471.1:0-2770 GCA_037133175.1 Actinomycetes bacterium | reverse complement strand
ATGGGTCGCCGACCGATTTCGACAAGAGGTTTGGGGCGGACGCCAGTCTCTTCCGCCAAGCGAGTGCCCCGACCGCCAGCGAGGATTACAGCCTTCATGTGGTGACCTCCATCAGGTGCCGGCTATCGAATTGCTGGCGATTCCCGTAAGCATAGGTCGGGGTCGGAACCGACCCCGACATTGGCGGAACTCAAATCACAAGCACGACAGGCGGGCGCAGACGACTGATTGACGGGCGGCACGCTCGGTCCCGGCAACTCGGACACGCGCCTTCGATCAGTAGTGGGGCTAAGTTCGCCGCCGGATACACTGTCTGGGACATCGGATTCTTCCCGCCATGAGTCGGTGTCCATGCGCCATCATCCCCAGGAAGATTGAAGCCATATGCCGCAGGCCATGCTTAGGCAGACCGTCGCCGTGGTCATCCCGGTGTACCGAGCAGGCGTGGGTCTGGAAGAAACCGCCGGGGAGTTGGCGCAGCTGACGGAGTGGAAGATCGGCCCTGATTTCGTTCTTGAACTCACCGAAATCGTGATGGTTTGTGATCGACCGGGGGCACTCGTCAACCCCGCAGCTTTTCAGTCGCGCCTGCTGGCAATCGATGACCGGATAACGGTCGTGTGGCTCAGCCGCAACTACGGTCAGCACCCGGCCACGGTCGCTGGAATTGCGTCGTCCAACGCCGACTGGATTGTGACGATGGACGAAGACGGCCAACACGATCCTGCTTACATTCCGATGATGCTTAAGGCGGCGCTTGAGAACGTCAGCTCCTTGGTCTACGCAAAGCCATCTGAATTGGCGCCTCATCCCTGGTATCGAAATGCCACCTCGGGGAGCGCAAAGGTGCTTTACCGGCTGCTCACCGGACAGAAGACGGCATTTCACAGCTTTCGACTGGTGGAAGGCCCGCCGGCTCGGGCCGTTTGCGCGTACGTCGGTCCCAACGTGTACTTAGATGTTGCACTTGGTTGGGTTCTTGACAATCCATCCTCGGTTCCCGTGCCGATGAGGGCCGAGTCGATGACCGAATCAGGCTATTCGGTGCGCAGTCTCCTCAGCCATTTCTGGCGGATGGTGCTGTCCTCCGGTACTCGTCCGCTGCGCCTAATCGCGGTTGCGGGGACGCTCGTGGCGACCCTAGGAATCCTGTTCGCGGTGTACCTGATCGCGGCGACCGTGTTCGGGGGAGGGCCGGGGGTCGCTGGTTGGGCATCGGTCATGGTCGCGCTGCTCACGGTGAGCGGTGTGCTCCTGGTCGCCATCGCAATGCTGGCTGAGTACGTGGGCTACTCGGTGAGCATGGCCCTCGGCAGGCCGCTGTATCTGATAACAGATCCGCCGGCCGACCGGGTCCTGTTCAAAGCTGTTGCAGCTTTTCGCAGCTGACATGAGGCAGTTACTGATTGGCTCTGGCGGATTGGTTGGAAGTGGCTTCCTGGCGACCTCCAGCGGGACGCTGACTACACCCTCAGGTCAGGTTCCGTGGGCCGAGCCGCAAGCAGCGCGCGCAATGATTGATCAGGAAGTCAGCAGATTCATTGAGTCCGGTGGCGGGGGTCCATGGCGCATCATTTGGGCGGCGGGCGTTGGTCGGGTGGGTGCACCCGCCGAAGCGCTCGAATCGGAGATGCAGGCTCTCATCGGCCTGTCGAACGCTGTCACCAGGGTTCCCGATAAGGCGCGGGCTGGACAGGTTGTTCTTGCGTCGTCTGCGGGTGCCCTCTACGGACGCCATGGATCAGGCATCATTCGAGACGACACCCCACCTTGCCCGCTGGATACCTACGGCATCATGAAGGTGGATCAAGAAGATCTGCTGCGCCAACTGGGCGATCTCGGTACGTCAGTCGTGCTGTGCCGATTTGCCAATGTTTTCGGACTGCGAGGTCGGGGAGCCCTCGGCGGAGGATTGGTGTGTGCAGGCATCAGAGCGGCTTTCGATCGGAAGGCTCTGCAGGTCTACGTGAACATCGACACCCGCAGAGACTACGTGTACAACCTCGATTCGGCGAGGCTGGCTTTGGAGGTTGCGGACCGAGCCGGCCCAGGGGTTACCACCCGATTGGTTTGCTCAGGTCGCACGATGAGCGTGGCCGAAGTCTTGGAGACCGTCAGGCGGGTGATGCGCCGTCGGGTACCAGTGGTCTACGGTTCGCGGCGAGAGACGGCTTTGCAGCCGCGAACCCTGAGTTTGCGCAGTTGCACCCAGGTACCGCTCACGCCCTTCGCCTGTGCCATCTCGGCGACCGCCATCGGCACCCGACACCTGGGCAACTAGGAGCGCGGGTCCGAATTGGCAATTCTGATTCCGGGATGAGCGTTCCGCTGTGGTCGCGTGGCTGGGCCCTGTAGGGGCGTGTGCGGGCCTGCGGTCCCGATAGCGGTATGGATATGGCCTCGATGTGGGTTCGGTCTACGCTGGTTCGCCGTGATCTGGCCGATTGCTGGTTCCTTGGGGGTTCAGCTTGCCGTTTGCAGGCTCGCCAGCCCGTGGGTTCCGATGGTGTTGCGCAGTTTGCGCAGTTTGCGCAGTTTGTGGCAGGCGGCGAGCAGCCGCCATTCGTTGCGGGCGTTCGCCAGCCCGCGCAGCAAGACGTGCTTGCCCTGCAGGGTGTCGATCTGGCCGAACACCGGTTCCACGATCGTCTTGCGTCGGGCGTAGGCCGCTTTGCCGTCCTCAGTGCGCAGCTTGTCGGCCATCTGCTGCTTGGAGGTGCGCCCGGGGGCGATGAAGAACTCGGTCCCGGTCCGTTCGGTGAGCTCGGCC